>NZ_QOZX01000034.1:0-113751 GCF_008368895.1 Bacillus sp. BB081 | reverse complement strand
TGGAACAAACCTTTCATGATGGACTGGCTACATTGCGTAGGCATAGCTCGATAATCATTTTGAATCATAGCCTTAAATAGTGCATCTAGAAAGTTGTAATCTACATAAGGTTTTTCAAAATTAGGTTCTGAAAACAAATTACATTTAATCTCTTTCTGTTCTTCTTTAGGCTTTAATTTCTCTTTTTCCAATTTCTTCTGATAGGCAAGACGTTGTATGTCATTCATCTTACCAATATTTTTATGAATATTATCCAGAACTTCTTTTTGCAAAGGCTGCAACTCTTTTTCTTGTGTTAATCCAGTGTACACCTGGCGTATATAAAAGTTTGTGGTGTTGTACATGTTCTTAGCGTTATGACAACATTCTTGAAAATAAGAATACATACGATGCCCTTTTTTAATCCAAATTTGAAGAGTTTTATAGTTTGATGGATTTTCCTTTGTCATTTTATTCACCTCCTTCTTAAGGATATTATAGCAAAAAGAACATACGTTTTCATTTTTTCTCGAAAATAAAATATTTCTTTCGATTCACCTCACCACCTTCACTTACGTTTAGAGGTGGGAGTCCTCTCGAAAGAAATGATAGAAAAAGATAGGAAGGCAGAAGTACTTTTTATATGATTGATTTATTAGAAACGTTCGTTCTTACTTTACGTTGTGATAGTACATAATAAATAGCGATTCCTAATGAGAAGATCAATATACAGCTTAATACGTAAAACGGCAGCATTACTCCAGCTTTAGATACACCCGCTGTAAACAGCATTAATAATACAATGCGTATTCCTGTACCAATTAAGCGAAATAAGCTGTCTACACGTCCCATTACTTCATTTGGAATTTCCTCCATCATCAATACATTTCTCGCCACTCTTGTCCCCGCATTTCCAATTGCATGAAAAATCGCTAATCCATATAAAAACAATACAGAAGGTTCAATACTCATTGCGGTAATTGAAATTACATAAATGAACATCGTCATAACGATTGAAACTTCTGTTTTGACATATTTCATTATGAGTGGAATACAGATTCCTGCAACAACCGCTCCGACACCGTACATCGTGCCCTCTATTGCGTATACAGAGGCATTGGCTTTGAGTATATCCGAAATATACACGGGTATTAAATAATTTGCCATCATAACACCTATAAACGGCATATAAGTGGCCAGTAAGAACCAAAAGAGCTTAGGACGTTTTTTCATAAAGTGAATTCCTTCAAACAATTGCTTCTTAAATGTTATTTTTCTTTTCACTTCTTTTTTCTTTACGTACGGTATACATAAGAAAAGAAAAAATGCTCCAGCAAAAGTTAACATGTCTACTAACAAAATCCACTTCAAAGATACAATTTCAATTAAGAAGCTTGCGGCCGCTCCAGAAATAACTTGTGTTAACTGTCCTTGTATTTCCATCGTTCCACTTAAACTTTTATAATGTTCTGCTTGAAATATCTCTTGGTTGAACGCAAATATTGTAGGGTAAAATAATAAATAGTAGAATGATCCGGCTATATAAATAAGAATATAGTGAATAGAATGATAGGGTTGCCCAGCAAATCCCCATATAACCATTATCCCGATTACGGCTATTCCGATTCCTTCGTTACATAGCAATAAAGATTTTCTTGAAAAACGATCAATACTTTGCCCAATGAATGGTGTTAATAAAAACATAATGAGGGTTGCAATGATAGAAACATAACCAAACGTTGTCTCTCCTCCACTCTCTTTAATTAACAGCCAAGGAATCGTTATCATAACAATTCCGGAACCAATAGCAGATAGACTATTGGCCCCTAGAATGTAATACAAGCGAGAATCCTGATAAAGTGAGGACATATCACTCCACTCCTAGTTGTTTTTTCACCTCTTTATATACGCTCATATATGCTTTTAATTCTTTAACTAAATCATGAATTAATGGTTTTGCATCTTCTCCCAGTTCACCGTCTTGTACATGAAGTCCATCAAGCACAACTTGTTTTGGGATTGCATTTGCGTACACCCCTCTAGCAACAATACGCATACTGTTTAATGCGTTAATGCCACCTTTACCGCCTCCAGCAATTGCAAGTAATGCGACAGGTTTATGAATAAATTCACTACTGCTTAAGTAATCTAACGAATTTTTCAACGCCCCACTCATTGTATTATGATATTCAGGTGTACATAGTACTACACCGTCTGCAGTTTTCACTACTGCCTTTAATTTTTTTACCGCTTCTAATTCACGTTGTGATTCTTCCCCGTTATATAAAGGCAGTTCCTCTACTGATAAATCGTATAACTCCCCTTCAAATTGATCAGCAATATATTTTGCCACCACGCGAGTTCTACCGAATTTTCTTGGCGTACCGTTAATAACGACTAGTTTCATAATTATTTCTCTCCTTTGTTTTTCAGTTATGCTTATATATTATCAGAAATTTCTATACAAAACACAATATAAAGAGGGAACTAGCTTGATAAAATAGTATAATAGACGAAAAAAATAACTCATACGAAAGTATGAGTTATTCACAATTACTTTTCCTCCTCTTTATGACACAGTATGCCTATGTTTCCTTTCGCTTCAAAATGGTTATACGCTTTTACTGCTAATTTGATACGTTCTTCTGGTAAGGCTACATATTTCATAATATTTTCTATTATTTTTTCGTACGGAGTAAACACAATTCCTGGCCACTCCATCTCGTCCTCTGGATTACTATTTTCCGAAATAATAAATTTCTTATTTGCCACTGCATAAGAAACTCGAGGTGTTTCAAGAATTCCTGATAAGTAAAAATGAATATTTAATATAATTTTAGACCTAGCGATCAATTCATTTCTAACAATTCCCCACGCATTATTTTTAAAAACAATATTTAAATTCGGGGCAACTGCTTTTAATTGATCAAAAATAGCTTGCCGCCTCGGATTAAGAGCACCTATAAACAGTATATCGATGTCTTCAGTAACCTCATCTTCAAATGCATCTTTTTTTATTTCCAAAGTTGGGGCATAGTTCATTCCTATATGTCTTATTTTTTTTCCTACACCTTTTTGTTTTAACCATGCTATATTTTGTTTACTATAATCCCAAATTTCCTTATCTTTTAATAACATTAAATATAGGGGATGCGCATAAGGGCTTCCTTCATATAGCTGTTCTAAATTATAAATAATTGCATTTTTCGGAAGCAGATTCGGATTATGTGCATATGTATGCGCTCCAAAAACAATTGTATTTTTCACATTTTCTAGTATTGTTTCTGATATGATTGCTGTATTTCCCTCCTGCTCCAATCGCCATTTCAAAGCTCGCGCGACATCTATGAAACTACCATACGTCTTTGGGCATATAAAAAGACAATAATCATATTCTTTATTCAAATAAGCTTCCATTAGCCTTAAATTATTTTTATACAAATCCACATCCGGATATTTAATTAAAAGCTCATTTGCATGTTTTTTTGCTACTTTATATAATCCAGCATAATAAGCAGCAATGCACCTTCTTAATTCAATTCTTTGCCGATGCTCATCTGCTACGTCCATGTCTAAAAGAAGAGTTGCGATACAATATGCTTTTAAATGATCACGATCATAATAATAATCTAGTAGTGGCATCAATTCTTCATACGTATTTCCATGCACAGATTCTCCTAACTCTAGCGCCCATCGTATTAATTCCATTATTACTCCACTACTCCTTTAACCGAAATTGTATTTAATAAAATTTCGCATTACTTTCAACCATATTTGCTATATGCAACGGTAGATCTTCTTTTTTCGATTCCAAAAATTTTTGTGATACAGCACCTAAATGCTTTTTATGTGGTATATAAAAAGCACTTATAGAAATCTCATAGTCAAATAAGTAATCATACACATGATAATCTACAAATAGAAGATCATTTTTTGGAAAAGGAATTTCCTTCCCTTGCAACGCATACATCAAGGCAATATTATTTTGAGATTTTAATCGATACATTCTTGCAAGTTGGTATAATGGCTCAGCCCGAGTTGGTCTATATTCCCACGCTTTTTGAAAATAAAAAATAGCTAATGCTGTATATTGCTCTTCTAGCATCTTAGCATTTTCTTTTTCATCCGCTTCTGTTACTTCATATTGTTTATTTGCTGAACGGTTTGCTAATTGTTCATAACAAAATCCTATTCGCAATAACGAATAGAACACCTCTTCAACCCATCCACCTGCTTCCACCCGTTTTTTATACCATTTAATCGAATCTTCAAATTGACTTAAATGAAAATAAGTTTGGGCTAAATAAAATAAATATCTTATATGCAAATCTGGCGTTGTTTCTGGATCACTCAATCCTTGTAACAACAACCTCTCATCTCTCTCAAATTTATCAGCTTTACTACCACCATCCCCAGGATCGTTAACGACAAGCGTCTCTAACCTAGCTACCCTCGTATTGTAATCCGTGCCAACCTTGGAGCGATTTATATCCCAATACTCATGAGTAACACCGACAGACTTCCATGGTAAAGAAGCTTTCAGAAGGCGTGTAAGCCAATACTTAATATGAATATCATATTGCATTGTAAGATAATGGTCTTCCGTTAAACTAGTCTTATCAAACTCGGGATCAACTTCTAATATCATATCTGCATCTAATATTAATAAATAATCTGCTTCTGGATATGTTTTTTGTGCCAATGACACTGCTAAACTTCTGTTATAACCAAAGTTTTTAAATGGTTCATGATGTACTGTTCCAGGGATTTCATTTTCTTTACACCAATTTTCAATAATTTCAGGTGTATGATCAGTTGATCCCGTATCACAAATAGAAACAAAATCTACAATTGATTTTGTAGCATTTAAACATCTTTCCATAATTCTAGACTCGTTTTTAACAATCATACAAAGACATAACTTTTTTTCTTCCCCTGCATTCTTCACTTGCTCATTTCCCATTTAACCACCTCATATTTTATTAACACGCTCTTTTCATATGTAACACCATTTCATAGCTACACTGATGACATAATCATCCTTTTACTATTTATGAAAATTTCATTTTATTTATTCTTACTTTTATGTTAGGACATCTTTCATGCTCCACTATATATTTGATACAATCAGTACAAATAAACAGTGATTGATTGGTGTTTTTAAAGTAGAGATTTCTTACACTATAAAAAAAGAAACTTGCGCCTTTGCACAAGTTTCTTTTCGAAAATCATTTCCTATTTTTTCACAACTTCATGTCCACCGAACTGATTACGAAGAGCTGAAACTACTTTTCCGTGGAATGTATCATCTTCTTGAGAACGGTAGCGCATAAATAATGACATTGCGATTACCGGTGCTGCCGCTTGAAGTTCAAGTGCTGTTTCCACAGTCCATTTCCCTTCTCCTGAAGAGTTCATCACACCTTTAATACCATCTAGTTTTGGATCATCTGCAAATGCCTTTTCAGTTAAGTCCATTAACCAACCGCGGATAACCGATCCGTTTGCCCATACTTTTGCAACATCTTCATAATTGAAATCAAAATCACTTTTATCTAACACTTCAAAGCCTTCAGCGATTGCTTGCATCATACCGTATTCAATACCGTTATGAACCATTTTTAAGAAATGACCACTTCCGACGCGGCCTGCATACGAATACCCATTCTCTACTGCTAAATCTTTAAATAAAGGTTCTAATTGATCATAAATTTCTTTTTCTCCACCAACCATTAAGCAAGCGCCGTATCTAGCTCCTTCTACACCACCTGATGTACCGATATCAACGTAATGTAAACCAAAGCTTTTCGCTTCTTCAGCACGGCGTAACGTATCTTTATAGAATGAATTTCCGCCTTCAATAACGATATCGCCTTCTTCTAATAATGGATATACATCTTTTAATACTGACTCAACAACTTCTCCCGCAGGTACCATTACCCAAATTGTACGAGGGGCTTCTAATTCAGCAATCATTTCTTTTAATGTATGACGAGCAGTAATCCCTAAAGCCCCTGCCTTTTCAACAAGCTCTTTATTAACGTCGTATACAACTACTTCATGCTTGTCTTCATTTAAATGTTCTGCTAATGGGAATCCCATTTTTCCTAATCCAATTAAACCTAGTTTCATATTCATCAATCTCCCATTCTATACAAATATATTTAATAACGAAATGAGTCCAAGTGCTACAACAGATAATATCGTCTCCATTGCAGTCCATGTTAATAATGTTTCTTTCACAGTCATTCCAAAATACTCTTTAATCATCCAAAATCCAGAATCATTTACATGTGATAAAATTAATGACCCTGCACCTGTTGCAAGTGCTAGTAGTTCAACATTTACACCTGGTGTACTTGCTGCAATCGGTGCTACAATTCCAGCTGCTGTCATCATAGAAACAGTAGCAGATCCAGTCGCGATTCGGATAAGTGCTGCGATTCCCCAACCTAATAATATCGGTGAAATATGAGATTCTTTCGCCATTTCTGCGATTATCGTTCCAATTCCAGAATCTAATAATACTTTATTAAACGCACCGCCTGCACCAATAACTAACAGTATGTTCGCAATTGGTCCTAAACAATCATTTGTAAATTGTAATACTTTATCTTTTGAGAAACCTTTTGCATAACCAAGACTAAAGAAAGAATATATCGTTGCAATTAATAATGCGACTATTGGATCTCCAATAAAGTGCAATACTTGTGCAAGTTGGCTTGTTTTACTTAGCGCTACTTCCGCAATCGATGCACCTAGCATTAGAAATACTGGAAGTAAAATAGTAAACAATGTATTTCCGAAACTAGGAAGTTCCTTCTTCTTATCTCTTTCAATAAATTGTTCCGCTATATCTAACGGTACTTCTTTATGTATACGAGCACCAATCCATTTCCCGTAAAGCGGACCTGAAATAATTGCAGTTGGAAGTCCGACAATTAATGCATATAAAATTGTCTTCCCTACATCTGCTTTAAAAATACCTACCGCTGCCATCGCTGCTGGATGTGGCGGCACGAGTCCGTGTACAACGGATAGTCCTGCTACTAGTGGAATACCGATTGTAATAAGTGATACCCCAGTTTCTAACGCAATTGTAAATACTAATGGAATTAATAGTACAAATCCAACTTGGAAAAACACAGGAATTCCTACTAAAAATGCAACAAACATCATTGCCCAGTGAACACGTTTCTTCCCAAAACGACCAATTAATGTGTTAGCAATTCGTTCAGCACCGCCAGATTCGGCCATCATTTTTCCAAGCATCGTTCCTAATGCTAAAACTATCGCTAAAAACCCTAACGTACTTCCAAGACCCGATTTAATAGAATCAATAATCCCTGGATGTTGTGGTGAAGTTGCAACCAAGGGCATCCCCATTGCTAGCCCAACTCCAATTGCTGTTAAAATTAACGCGACAAACGGATGCCATTTTACTACCGTAATAAGTAAAAGTAGTATGACAACTGCCGCAAGTACGATTCCAACTACCATTTCTCCCAATCCCCCTATTGTTTACGTTGGAAAGCAGCTATACAATCAAATTCTTCTTTCAAGCGATTGTAAAGTCGTTCATACATATAAAACATTTCTAAATATATAGCCGTATTTTCTTTATTCGGTACATGATGATGAACAATATCAATCCAATCCTTTACCTCTTCAAGAGAATCAATTTTTCCTACAGCATATAAAGCAACTGCCGCTGCCCCAAGCGCAGATGCTTCATGACTTTCAGGAACAAGCAATTCTTTTCCCATCATATCGGATAACATTTGTCTCCAAAATGCAGATTTCGCAAAACCTCCTGAAACGCGTATTTCAGTAAGTGGCCCTGTACAATCCCTGATTGCGAGTGCAACAGAATATACGCTCATACAAACGCCTTCCATGACTGCTCGTATAAAATGTTCTCGCTTATGCTGCAAGTTTATTCCGAAGAATGTACCACGAGCATTTGCATTCCAGTATGGTGCACGTTCTCCAGATAGAAACGGTAAAAATAGCAATCCACCCGCTCCAGCTGGTACACTTTCCGCATACTTAATTAATAAATCATACGGATCAATGCCAAGCTTCCTTGCAACTTCTTGTTCCGGGCTACCAAATTCATCACGTAACCATCTCAGTAATATTCCACCGTTATTTGTTGGTCCGCCGATCACCCAATGCTCGTCTGTTAATGCATAACAAAATGTTCTTCCTTTTTCATCTGTATTAACACTTGATGAAATTGTTCGAACTGCACCACTTGTTCCAATCGTAATTGCAGCTGAGCCTGGTGATATTGCCCCAACGCCTACATTTGCAAGAACTCCATCACTTGCACCAATAACAACTGGAGTATCTTTACGAATCCCCATCTTTTGTGCTAATTCTGGTTTCATATCCGATAAAATATATGTAGTTGGTACTGGAGTTGATAATTGTTCTGAAGAAATATTTAACATTTCCAAAACATCAACATCCCAATTTAGCGTTTCTAAATTGAATAACCCTGTAGCAGAAGCAATCGAATGATCAACTACGTAGCGTGAAAATAATTGGTAAATAACATACTCTTTAATAGAAATAAATTTATAAGCACTTTTATATAATTCTGGTTCCTCTTCTTTCATCCATAACAATTTAGATAATGGCGACATTGGATGAATTGGTGTACCTGTACGTTTATAAATTTCATGTCCATTCATATGTTGTAATAATTTTTCTGCTTGTTTTGTACTCCGATTATCTGCCCAAATAATAGAACGCGTTAACGGCGCACCATTTTCATCTACCGCAATTAATGCGTGCATTGCTGTACTAATACCGATTGAAGAAATATCTTCTGATAATACGTTACCTTTTTCTATGGCAACGCTTACAGTTTTATAAACAGCAGCACATATTACATCAGGATCTTGCTCAGCCCATCCGACGTTCGGTTGAATAATTGGATAATCAACTGCATGTGACGCAACGACTTTTCCTTTTTCTGTAAACACAACCGTTTTTGTACTTGTGGTACCGATATCAATCCCGATTACTCTCCCCCTTGTTTCCATGCGAATCTTCCCTTCGTTTCTAGCAAAATACGATTTAGTAAACCGTTTACATGAATTAGTATATAAAATATTTTTTCATTAATCAAGTTTTAAAAAGAAAATTTTTTTCATAATAAAAAATAAAACCCCTCATTCCATTTCATTTACATACTAAATTTAGATTTTCCCCGCGGTAAAGTTGCGAAATATTCGTTACGCAACACACTCTCTTTTTCTTTCATTAACAACACATACATAGTCCTTCCTTACGTTCTACTCATTTGCATGAAAAAGGAGTTGTACAGCAACTACCTCCGCAATGGAAATTTTGTGCACTTTGCTCGTTTTTATTGTATGAAGTTCACTCGTCCTTTTATCTTAATAGTCTTAGAGTGCGGATCCTACTATCACTTTATTAACTTGTAAATATATGTTCCATACTATAAAATCTAATAGTATTTATATTTTTCAGAAAAATAAAACAATAACACTGAATTTATTGTATAATGTTGTAAAAAGATGTCGGAGGGATTTAATGTTACATAAAATATCTCAATTCACAATTAAGCTTTCATCCATTCTTTTATCACTGTTACTATTATTAAATTTACCTTATTTATTTATCACTCAACAAGGATTCACCTTTCAACCAATTTATTTTTTTAACCAGATCGTTACTATGTTAAAACAGGTTTTCTCACCTGAATCATTGTTGGTTATAGGATCAGACCCAAAGTTTGGTCATTTAAAAACAACACCATTATTTCCAACTGTTTTAGAACCTTATCTATATTCATTTACTATATTATTTTTAGCCTTTTTGCTTGCACTCTTTTTATCATCTAGCATGGCATTTTTTTATTTTTTGGCAAAAGATTATATAAAAAAATGGATAAACCGAATTGTGTTCATATTAGAAGCTGTCCCTGATATGATGATAATGATTTGTTTGCAAATATTTTTCATATGGGTACTTCAGAAATTCAGGGAAGCTCCTTTCACCATTATTTCTTTTAATGAAAATCGAGCTTATTTACTCCCTATTTTATCTTTATCTGTTTTACCTACATTACAAATGTTTCGAATGATGGTGTTATACATAAAAGAAGAACATGGAAAACATTACGTAGAGGTTGCATATGGCAAAGGCCTTTCATCAAGTTATATACTTTGTATTCATTTATTCAAAAATATATCTATCCACTTCTTCCACCATTTAAAAACGATTTTTGTTTTCTTACTGTCTAACTTATTCATTTTAGAATTTGTTTTTAATATGCAAGGCATTATTCAATTTTTATTTAAAAAGGCGTTTATTTCACCTCCAGCTGCATTTATCATACTTGTCATGATTATCTTACCGTTTTATGCCATTTTTCAAATAATCTCTTTCATGATGAATAGATGGCAAAAGCAATTGAAAGGAGCAGCTTTATGAAATCTATTTGGAAATCAAAACGCTTTTTAATCGGCTTTACTTATTTATTCATACTTGTTTCAGCTAGTTTTATTTATAGTTGGTTCTTTAAAGATAACATCCAAAAACCTCCTCAGTTACTTTACAATGACAATAACGAATTACTTGGAAAGGCCCCCTTTCCGCCATCGTTAATACCGCCTTTTGGATCTGATCGTTTTGGAGAGTCTGTTTTCTTACAAATTATAGAAGGAGCAAAATTCACTATCTTATTAGCTGTGGCAATTAGCTTCTTTCGAATTTTATTCGGAACATGTATAGGAATCCTCTTAAGTTTATATGTTCCAAAATTCAAGAGATTTTTCCAGGCATGCTCAGAAGTTTTTTACTATATTCCTACTTTATTTATCGCATTTATACTCATCACGCCCGTTAATATTGTAATCATATCAAATGCTGATAGATTAGATCCAAATATTTCATTTGCGTTTTATCAAGTACTCGTACTTATTTTCGTCGCTCTGCCTACACTTTCTTTATATATATCCTCAGAGGTTGATGAATTTATGAAACAAGATTATATTTTAAGTTCACAATTACTGGGTGCTAGCCGTTTTCATATTATCAAAAAACACTTACGAGTCTTATTACTTGACCGCTTATTTGTGTTATTTATGGAACATATCGTCCAAACTCTCATACTCGTTATCCATTTAGCGTTACTTGATATTGTAATTGGTGGGATACAAATGCGTGAACTCTATGACGGAGTGCTCAAACCCGTTTCTCTATCTAATGATTGGGCAGGCCTTATTGGATTAAATCGTAATGAAATGAATCTTTCATGGTGGATTATTTTTTATACTCTCGCTTCATTCTTTATTACGATTCTATTTATTAAGCTTATGACAATCGGGATTCAGGATGCACTGAAAGCAAGAGATTCGCAAGTTGTAGCAATTCAAACCGTTCCAAATCAAAAGAAATTTGTTAAACATCAAGATTCTTTTTCGTTTGCAAATAAAGTGAACCTTTAATCATATCTCATTAATCAAGTATGAATAGGCATTGATATTAGTAGAATATAAAAAAGATGATCCCTATTGAATAAAGGGATCATCTTTTTATGCCGTCTAACTTTTTTTACATGTACTTTGTTAGACTCATACTTTTTATATTTAAAGTGAATTATTTACAATTACAATTATGCTGTTTAAAATCGATTACCATACGTCCTTGAATTCTGCCTTGTTCCATTTCTTCGAATACATTTTGTACTTTATCTAGAGAACAAGTTTGAACAACCGGCACTACTTTTCCTTCTGCACCGAACATAAATGCCTCTTCTAGATCCTTACGAGTACCAACTAGAGAACCAACCACTTCAATTCCGTCTAGTACAAGGCGCGGAATGTTTAAATCCATAGTTTCTACTGGTAAACCTACTGCAACGACTTTACCACAAGCACGTACTGCGTCAACTGCTGAATTGAATGCTACTTTAGAAACGGCTGTTACTACAGCAGCATAAGCACCACCAAACTCATCTTGAACAATCTTATCAGCAGGGCCTTGAGAAATTGGATTGATAGTCATATCCGCACCAACCTCTTTTGCTAACGCTAATTTATCGTCATTAATATCTACTGCAATTACCTTTGCACCAAATACGTTTTTAGCATATTG
Organism: Bacillus sp. BB081; assembly: GCF_008368895.1. NCBI lineage: Bacteria > Bacillati > Bacillota > Bacilli > Caryophanales > Bacillaceae > Bacillus > Bacillus sp. BB081. The sequence goes on along the minus strand of NZ_QOZX01000034.1, from coordinate 101,637 downwards.
GATAGCTAGGTTACCTAATCCACCACAACCGTAGATGACGATAGGTTGACCAGGTTTAATGTCTGATACTTTTATTGCTTTATATGTAGTTACGCCCGCACATGTGATTGATGATGCTTGAGCAGGATCTAATCCTTCTGGTACTTTCACCGCATAATCAGCTGTAACAATACATTGTTCTGCCATACCACCATCTACTGAATAACCAGCATTCTTAACTTCACGGCAAAATGTTTCTCTACCTGTTACGCAATATTCACAACGTCCACAAGATTGGAACATCCATGCAATACTTACACGGTCACCTACCTTTAGTGAAGTTACATCATCAGCAATTTTCGTAACAATACCTACACCCTCATGACCAAGAATACGGCCATCTGTGTTTCCAAAATCATGATTTGCAACGTGTAAATCAGTATGACAAACCCCACAATACTCTACATCTACTAGCGCTTCACCTGAGTGTAACGGACGTAATTTCTTTTCAATAACTTCAATGTTTGCTTTACTATTTTTATTTACCACTACTGCTTTCATATGTGATCTCCCCTTTAGTGTTTTAGAATTTTAATGAGTTCATCTCACAACTTCTGTCTTCACTGGTTTGGCTAATTATTATGCCAAATTTAAATGTTCAATCATCATTACACGTTCATCATAACATGTAATTTTAAAAGCCTATTGTTAAATATTGAACAATATTTGAATTATTAACCAAATGTTTATTTGAAGGGAAAACCGAAATTGCATCTATGTATAGTTTATTAGAACTCTACGCGGGAGTAAAAAACTCAATTAATAAAGATTTTTTAAAACAGGAAATTATAATTATCAAATTTTCACAAAAAACTATTGACCAATATAAAAAGCCCTTCAACTGAAGGACTTTTTATATTCGTTTCATCGAAATTGTTTCACGTATACTTTGTAAATTTTGCAGCGTCTCTTCTTGGCGTTGTAACGATAACCCAACGTATAAAGTATCTAACAAACTTAACTGTGCTAATCTTGATGAACTTGCTTCTGTACGGAATTCTGTCTCACGTGTTGAAGTATACAAAGTAATATCAGCAAGTTGACTTAATGCTGATTTCTGATAGCTCGTAATTGCAATAATGTGGGCTCCTCTTGCTTTTGCTACTTCTAACGCTTCCAGTAACCCTTTATTGCTACCAGAATGAGAAATTGCAATTACCACTGCTTCTTTAGTAAGTAAACCCGCACCCATAATTTGAAAATGTGAATCTGTATGAGCAATACAAGAAATACCCGTTCTCATAAATTTATGATATGCATCCATCGCAATAATACCAGAACCACCATTTCCATAAAACTCAATACGACTTGCATCTTGCAATACCTTTACGGCTTGCTCTAGCGCTGTATCATTTAACAAATGCAATGTATCTTGCAGTCCTGTAATATGCGAATGAAAAACTTTTTTAGCAACAGTTACCATACTATCTTCTGCCGATACTTCTTCATGAATATTTTGCATAGGAGTATGTACAATTTCACGAGCTAATGTAATCTTTAAATCTTGAAACCCTTGAAAACCGAGGTGCTTACATAAGCGGAATATCGTAGCTTCAGAACTATTCGTAACTTCAGCTAATTCTGTAATAGATTTATGTACAACATCTTGTGGATGTTTCAATATATGTTCGGCAATACTTCGCAATTTCGGTGATAAACCGTTTAACGAAGCCTGAATCTTTCCAATCCCACTTCTTGTACCTGGCATAGCATATCTTCCCCTTCCATCGTAGTTTTATTGTACCTAATTATAGAAAGAAGAAAAACCTTTATTTAGCACTACTATAAATTGAAACTTTAATCAGTGAGAGTATTGTACATCTCCCACTAATTATAAGCCCGCAAATAGCGGGATAAATTTTAAATACTCCTATGTATTCTGTCGTAACAAGGGACATAATTATTCATACTTATTATTTCCCCCGTGCTTCACCGCATATAATGCAGCTTGCGTACGATCATCTACTTCCAATTTAGCTAAAACATTTGAAACGTGTGTTTTCACAGTCTGTTCTGTAATATGAAGCTCTGCTGCAATTTCTTTATTACTTCGCCCTTTCGCAATTTCACGAAGTACTTCTTGCTCTCTTTTCGTTAACATGGAAAAAGGGTTTTCTTTTTCTTTCTTGACTGCTGACCGTCCGAATAGTGCTGGTGTTACTTTCGGATGAAAATTCGCATTTCCTTCATGTACTGCAATGATAGAAGCAACAAGTTGCTCTGGTTGTACTTCTTTTAATTGATAACCATCTGCTCCAGCTTCCAGTGCCGGTAAAACATAATCTTGCTCTGAAAAACTGCTTAATATAAGTATCTTTATTGTTTCATCATATTGTTTTATCCGTTTTGTTGCTTCTATACCATCCATCTTCGGCATTGATAGATCCATTAATACTACATCTGGTCTTTCCGTTTGAATGAATGTTAATGCCTCTTCACCATTTTCTGCTTCCCCAACTATTTCAAATTCTTCTCTCGTTTTTAAAAAGAATATAAGTCCTCTTCGAACGATATGATGATCCTCAACTAGTAGTAATTTAATCTTCAATCTTCTTCTCCCCTTTAAACCGGCAATTGAATTTCAATTTTTGTACCCTTTTTCAGCTCAGTTTTTATTTGAAATGATCCCCTCATTAACTGAATACGTTCCTTCATACTTTTTAAACCGAGCGCTGACTCTCTTACGTGATCTTGTATAAATCCTATTCCGTTATCCTCTATGTAAAAATACAACTGGCTATTTTCTATTTTTAAAAGAACATTTACCTTTTCACATGAAGCATGTTTTTTACAATTATGTATTGCTTCTTGACTAATACGCCATAAAACTTCTTCTATTTCATCTCCAATTGAAACCATACCATCAATTCGAACTTCCACGTGGATCCCTAACAACTTTCCGTAATTTTTAATTGCTTCTGCTAAACCTTTCTCTAATCCTTCCGGTCTTAATTGCCAAATTAAAAGTGTCATTTCTTGTAATGCTTCCTGTGATAATTCTCCAATATAGCTCAACAGCTCCTGCAAGTCTCTATCTTGCGTCATATTTAAAGTACCTTTTGCTGTCAGCATAATAGAAAATAACAATTGTTTTACTGAATCATGTAAATCACGTGCAAGTCGATTTCTTTCAGCTACCACTACATATTTACGTTCTTTCTCCACTAACTGAATACGTTGTATTGTCGTTCCTATTTGAAATGCAATTGATTCTAGTAATGCTAATTCTTCCTCTGAAAAATGTGTTTTTTGAGGCGAGGCCACATTTAATAGACCAAACTTCTCCGATCCAGACCTAAGGGGAATTGTCGCATGATGCGTAACATCTTCGGTCTCTCCCCAATTACATTCAATCGCATCCTCTATTCGCTTACATTCAATAATATTTGTCGCTTTTTCCAATCTGCCATTCACAAAACGCTCTACACACCAACAGTCTCCTTCACACATCGGCTTCTTCTCTTGCCACGTAAGAGCTGGCGGTAAGTTTTCATCTACAAGCATACGGTGCTTTCCACTTTCATCAATAAAAAAGATCCACCCTGTTTGTAAATTCATAACTTGTAACAATGTATGTAACACTTTTTCTAACATGACTTGTAAGTCTGTTGCTTCATTTAATAATTCTGCAATTGCTTTTAATGCTTCTAAACGATGCATCTCTTTTTCTTCAAAGTTCATTTTCATCACCATCTATCATTATAACATTAAGAAATTTCTAAATTCTACAAATAAGAAAGAACTGAATTCCTTCAGTTCTTTCTTTATATCGATCATTTTATTATTGTTTTTCTATCCAATGTTGGAAGCTAGATTTTTGTTAACAAACTATTCTATTTTAGCTGTCCGATAAAGATTGTCCACCATGGTTATGCTGTATACTTTCAGTAGTAATGAACATATTTGCTGATGGCATTTGCACTTGATTCTTATGGAACATAGACATTAATTCAAATCTTACTTGTCTAGAAATTTCAAAATAATCTTCTGGCTTTATTAAACCTGTAATACAAAATTCATATCCAACATATTTAAGATTCGGGTTTAAATCTGTGACACCAACATATTTAAACGGTTCAACAGCTTCATCCTCTACTTTATAAAGACTCGAAGCCAATTTTTCATTACAATTAACACAAACTTCTTCTAACAATTCCTTAACTCTTTTAGGATCTTCCTGATAACTTACCGTAATCCGTTCAATTACGCGCATCCATCCTTTATTAAAATTTTGTATCGTCCTAATCTCTCCGTGTGGTATCGTAAGAAGTTTTCCTGACCATTCACGAATTTGCATAAAACGAATACTAATTTCCTCAATCGTTCCTGAATTTGTTCCGTTAAAAGTAACAAAATCGCCAACACGAAACTCTTTGTCCGCTAATCTCGCAAAGCCTAATATAACATCTTTTAACATCTGTTGTGCAGCAAAACCGATAACAACACCCGCTATCCCTGCACCTGCAATGATACTTTTTATATCTACAAATTGGCTAATTAAATATATGATTAGACTGATGATAATGATATATCTAAGAATAGATCGAATCACACTTTGAATCGTTTGCTCTACCTCTTCATCAAAAAAGCTTGATTTCCTAAAAAACCAATCAATAATACGGTTGATTACAAAAGAGATAATGATTAAAACTAATGCAAATAGTAAAAATCTTAAAAGTAAAAACTCTCTTACATAATTAAAAAATTCTTCAGTATACGTTAATAAACTCATCCATCCACACCCTTAACTAATGAAAATTTCATGAAAAACTAATTTATTGTCATACCTTTTGATTTCCTTAAAACTTGTTACACTTTCTTCTATAAATATACCCTTTTTCATTAACTAAAGGGGGATAACTATAGAATTTTTTATAAGTGACTTTATTTTAAGACCTCAATACTTCCCTAAACAAAAAGGGGAATATTAACACAGCGCCGAATTGTTCATTTGAAAATTTTTTGACTCGCGGAGGTTACTTACAATGGGCTATAACGTAAAAAGAGACCTTTTTAAAGGCCTCTTTTTTTCACTTCACTTCTGCATGTAAGCATGACTTAAAATGTCCAAGTGCAAATTCATGTCCTTGCGCATTAAAAGATGCAACTGCCTTTTCATAAACTACAATTTTAAATCCTTTATTATAAGCGTCTACTGCTGTGTGAAGAACACAAATATCAGTACAAACACCTACAAGATGAACTTCTTCTATTCCTCTTTCTCGTAACTTCATTTCTAAGTCTGTTCCTGCAAATGCACTATATCGTGTTTTATCCATATAATATACATTCTCTGCATTTTTATATGTTTCGTACACTTCTTGTAATTCACCAAACAGATCTCTTCCATTTGTACCAGCTATATTATGAGCCGGGAATAACTTTGATTCTGGATGGTATACATCGTTTTCTTCATGTTTATCAATCGCAAAGACAACGTAATCTCCATTTTCAATATATTGCTTCGTTATATGGACAATTTCCTTCTCAATTTCTTGTCCTGGTTTCCCGCATGTTAAAGCACCTTTTTCAGCTACAAAATCATATGTATAATCAATATTAACAAGAGCTCGTTTCATAACTACTATCTCCCCTTCTTCTGTTTCACAGTAAACAATAGAAAATTTGTTATTACGACATCGTATGTACTATTCGACATTTCAAATGAAATACCTACATTTTTCATGTAAAACTTACCTTAATCTGAGTTTATCATATGATAGATAAACAATGGTAAAACAAATAGCTCCTATTAACAAATCATGAATTGTTAATTGAGCGTAATTTGAGTCACCTCTTGGATCATAAACCAAATGACTGACATCGTTAAAATAATCAAGACGATACGAATACACCGATTCACATCTTCAGCCTCTTTCTCTATCATAGTAGAAACAAGTAATTTCTTCCTACTTAATCGTATTAGAAAACGAAACAAGTGATTTACTATTACATCCTCTAGTATAAACAAAAAAGTACACTACTTTTTGAGTAATGTACTTTTTATTCTTCTTATGACGCTGGTTTTGTTTCGAATGTTGCTTGATTTAAACTAATAACCTTTCCTTTTGGATCATTGTTTTCATACTGAACTGCAGTAATCGTATGACTACCTGTCTCAAGTGTCTTTTCTTTTAATTGTACTGTTGTCTGTGTTGTACTAGTGACTTGATGTTTATCTGCATATACTTGATCTACAAATATAAATGTTTCTTTATCATTTTGAAAATTAGAAAGCTCTAATTCAACATGTTGAATTAAAGTATCCTTTTTGATGAATACAGTTGGTATATTGCCGTTTTCAGAAGTACCATCTGGTGTAATAACTTTTACTTTTCCTTCACCAACTGGTACTGCACCTTCAGGGAATACTACTATATTCTCATTACTTGCATTTACAACTCGTTCTTCCTGCTTTGATTGCGCATCCTCTTTTTCTTGTGGAGCACCGCAACCAACTAATAACAATACAGACAATCCAGTGATTATGAATTTTTTCAAAATTCATCCCCCCTGTCATTTCATTATAATTTATTATACAAAAATACCTTTTAAATTTTAAGACTATTTTCAACACTTTCATGAACAAATAGAATCTTGCTCACGATTAATGTATCATACTTTCCTTAATAGAACATTAATTTTTTTTATGAAATAAATAGTAATTCCCTCTTATCTATCATTTTAGCCCAACAAATTAATTACATACCTGTCCAAAATAAAAAGACATTGTTCATTCAATGTCTTTTTATTTTAAGCTTTAAAAAACAAATGTTGTAATCTCATCTACTTCTTTTCTTGCAAGTTTCTTCGGCTTATCTTTCGGAAAACCGAGTGAAATAACCATATTTATTTGTTTTTCAGACTCAATTTGTAAATATTGGCGTAGTTCATCTTGAGCTAACAATACCGGTCCTGTCATTGGACAAGTACCCATCCCTTTCGCATGTGCAGCCAACATTAAGTTTTGTGCCGCTAAACAGCTACTCTTAATTCCTTCTTCTTCCCAAACTGAATCTGGAACAAAAGCAATTGGATCAAATATCTTTTCGCGAAATTTTGATTCATATGGTGTTGCCAAACACACGATTAATACAGGTGCCTCTGAGAAAGCTGTTGCATATGGTCCAAATGAACGGGTAAGTAATTTCCCTGCTTTCTCTTCTCCGTTTTCTGCCGCTTTTGCCGCAAGTTTATGTAATGCATCCCAAGTCATTTGCTCAATTTCTTTAATTTTCTCTCGGTTCATAATGACCAAGAACTCCCAAGTTTGTGAGTTCGTATCACTCGGTGCATAACGAGCACAATCAATAATTTCTTTTATGTCACTAATGGATACTTCTTGTTCTGTGAACTTCCTAACACTTCGTCTACCGTGAATTACTTCTTTAAAATCTTCATAATTCATACATTAAATCCCCTTTTTACAACGTTTTCAAATCTTGTCCTATGTTTGAATTATATCATGAAAAAAAGCTGGAGGAATACCAGCTTTTTTCTTCAATATTAGTTCGTAACTTTAAACAAATGAATACTTTCTTCATATGCAACTTGGAGTTTCTTTGTAATTGGTCCTCTTTCGCCGGTTCTAAACTGTTCATCACCTATTTGAACGACTGGGAATATTTCAAGTGGTGTCGCTGTAAAGAAGCACTCATCAGCCTCATATACTTCTTGTAGTGAAAATTCTCGTTCTTCTACTTCAATATGTAACTCTTTCGCTAATGTAATAACGAAGTGACGTGTAATGCCGTGTAGAATGAAGTTGTCAGCCGGATGTGTAATCAATTTATTATTCTTCACCATAAAGAAATTTGAATGACACCCTTCAGTTACAATTCCATCTCGTACTAATATCGCTTCTTGATAGCCTTGTTCGTTTATTTTATTTTTAATCATAATATTAGGTAGCAGATTTAAAGATTTTATATGACAAAACTTCCACCGTATATCCTCTTCTACCGTAACTTTTATTCCCAGTTCCATAGCAGCAATTGGTCTTGGAAACGAAACAATATTTGCAAAATATGTTGGTTGCATATTTGACTCATATACATGATTACGTGCTTGAGCACCTCTTGATATTTGCAAATATACATTCCCATCTTCTTGAAATTGATTTTTTTCAATCATTTGATGCAACTCTTCCACTAACTCCTCCTTAGTAAAAGGTGGAATTAGTTTTATTTCTTCCATAGAATTAAAGAATCGTTCCAAATGTAGATCTAATAAATGTGGCTTCCCATCATATAGTCTGAATACCTCGTATATACCATCACCAAATTGAAAGCCTCTCTCCTCTAATGGAATCATCGGCTGTTCTTCCTTCGTATTTACAATTCTTCCGTTAAACAAAATCCAATCTTTATGAGTAGCTTTCATTCATTCCCACTCCTTTATTCCATAATTGGTTTAATTGTACAACTTATCCACACTCAAAAGAAGGAATTTTCTGTATTTTTACAAATAAAAAAGTACATCACCCATTTAAGGTGATGTACTCGACCATTCATTTACTTTAAAAAATATTTTTCAATATCATCTAACATAAGGTTTGCAGCTACAATACCACCTGCTGTATTCCAAATCACTTCATCTACTTCGAATACTTTATTATCTTTAGAAGCCTGTAACTGCTTAAAGAGCGGATCTTCTGTCCATTCTTTCGCTAACGTGTTTCCTTCATTATTCTTATCCGCATCTTTATCAGATGTGAAATAGAATAAGTAGTCCCCGTCCATATTTGGAATTTGTTCTTTTGTAATTCCTTTTATCGCAAATTCATCTTTATCTTGTAATGGTGGTCGTTTAAATCCAATATCGTTTAAAACAACACCTGAGAATGAGTTCTTTTGATATATACGAACATCACCTGGAACGAAGCGAATAATAGAAACTTTAGAGCTTAATTTATCTCCTAGCTTCTCTTTCATTCCTTCAATACGCTTTTTATAATCTTCAATTGCCTTTTGACCTTCTTTTTCTTTATTTACAGCCTTTGTATAGAGCGTAAAGTTTTCCTTCCAATCTCCACGCAATGTTTCAGCGTATACAGTTGGCGCGATTTCTTTCAATTGTTCATATTTTTTTTCATGACGCATTTTATTCCCGATAATTAAATCCGGCTTAAGCTTCATTACTGCCTCTAAATTAATATCACGCTCAGTTCCTACAACCTTCGTATCTTTTAACTCTTTCGCTAAATGAGGGTACCATTCATCACCCGCACGCGGTTTCGTAGTTCCAACTGGCGTTACTCCCACAGCTAGAAGAGCCTCTGCACCTTCATTTGTTAAAACAACAACTTTTTTAGGTGTACCATTTACTGTTGTTTCCCCCATTGCATGCTTTACAGTATAAGAATCTTTCGCTTTAGCTGATGGATCATTTTCTTTTTTTTCTTCTTTACTACACCCTGCGATTATAACCATAAGTATCATAATGCAGAACATAAAAATTTTTTTAGTATGTACCATATGTCCTCCCTAGATGAAATCGATTATCATTAACAATTAAAGGTTAATGTATATTACATACATTGTCAATGTATATAAGAGAACTTTTTTAATATATACTATTTAGATTCTATCCGTTATTCAAATGTTTCTTTTTGAAACTATCTGTATAAGTATGTAAATAATGGCCGTTCTTAAAATGCGTATCTATGTTATATATAGATACGCATTCATATTACATTATAAATTTATTTCCTAATATTGATTATATTTAATATATGATGGATCATTATACACCCACTGATTTCCACCAAGGTTCAACCAACTGTTTTGATTAATAAATACTAAATAAGATTCTGGTTTATTTAATTTACGAATTACTGAAGAAGATGTTGATGGACCACTTCTCAAATTCACATTCGTTCCTTGTATATATGCGACACCGATTGCGCTACCATCACTATTGCTCGTCTTTACAAAATTAATGTAAGACGGGTCATAATACACCCACTGTCCGTTACCTAAGTCTAACCATCCGTTACTTTCTTGATATACGACATACGATTCTGGAGAGTTTAATTGGCGAATTACTGAAGAAGATGTTGATGGGCCACTTCTTAAATTTACATTTTTCCCAAGTATATAAGCAACTCCCTTCGTTTGTGGTGTTGGCTGAGGGTTTGGAGGTTGTGGATTTGGAGGATTCGGATTCGGAGCTACTCCAAAAATAGCTGCTATTCCGTTTGCATATGCTTGACATAGATCTTCAATAAATTGTGGATTTTTCAATAAATTTGCATCAAACGTTGTATCAATAAAAGCAGTCTCAGTTAAAATTGCATCCATTGCAGTCTCTCTTAGTACTGCATAATTTGCTTTTTTTGCCCCTCGGTCACGAAGGCCGTATTTTGTTAATACAGGATTGACTGCTGCATGAATTTTTTGTTGCTTTGCATATGCGGAGCTACTGTTAGATAACCCATTATAAATATAACTTTCAAATCCAGTTCCACCGCTACTATTTATATGAAATGAGATAAAGTAATCTGCTCCAAAAGAATTAGCGATATTAGCACGTTCTGATAAAGAGATAAATACATCACTATCACGTGTCATTTTAATAGTAATTGGGTAGTTTGCAGATAGAATGTCTCGCACACGTCTCGCTATTTGAAGTGTTAAGTTTTTTTCTACTAAACCATTACCAACAGCACCAGAATCATATCCACCGTGACCTGCGTCTATTACAAGTTTCATATCACTGTCTCGTTCCTTTCTTTCGTGTAATAGGTTTACATTGCTACTCGTCCTATTTTATGTAAAATGTACAAGTTCCGTTACAATTACAAATAAAAAACCACCTTATGTAAGGCGGTTTCTATCATCTTGCTTTAACCAATTTAAAATAAATATATACGATTGATAGTGAATATAACGTATGCAAAATAAAATAAATAAAAGACCCATTCCAACACCGCTGTATAACAAACCGAACTTTAAAAAAATGTTCAAAAGTGGCGGGAAATTAGTAATATTTTGTACTGTAACAAGCATGCAAAACAAAATAAAAAACACAGGTACATATTGTAATTCGTACGGCTTTCTTTTCTTACTAGCTCTTTTCCGAATGAACTTATGGCTTAGTTCTGCCAAAATAAAACATCCTCCAATTAATACAAGACCAGAAGTCATTATCATGTATCCACCTGCCTTATATTTATTTTAGCACATTACTAATCATCGTTATATTTTCTTCACATATATTCCATCTTCTTCATTAAAACCAAAGCTCTCTATGAAAGTTTTTGCTTGTTCTGTTAATTCCGTTTGTAATACCTTTATCTCTTTCACGTTTCTTTCTTTCATCATCGTTTCAAATGTAAAATACGTATTTGTCCCATAACCGTAACTTTGATAATCAAAGTGAATAATTAACTGCGATAAAATTGCACTCTCCTCTTGTACACTATAGTCTATTACACCAATATATGTATCATCAACTTTCACACAATACTGTACTTGATTCTCAGTTAAACTATGTGAGCGAAACATTTCTTTAACAACGCTTTCATTTTCTACATTTACTTTTTCAAACGTAATCATATGTTGTCCATCCTTTTACTATTATTGTATCAATAATACGTCCTATTTATGAAAAAAACCTTAAGACCATATGCGATCTTAAGGTTTTTCTAATTAAACTAAGCTATACGCACGTTTCGTTTCTTCGTGGAACTTATTCGTATCGTATTTATGCTCAACATAAATTTGATGCCATACCATAAACGCAAGTACAGTCCAAATTTTACGGCTATAATCGCCTTTATCTGCACAATGTGCTTCCAGTAAGTTTAATACATACTGTTTGTCGATTAAATGCTCTGTTTTACTCTCGTTTATAATATTGATAGCCCAATCATGCATTTCGTCTTTTAACCAGTGACGAATTGGTACTGGGAATCCAAGTTTTTTACGATCTAATACGTGATCTGGAACGATTCCGCGTGCCGCTTCACGTAAAATAGCTTTCGTAGTTCCGTTAGCAATCTTAAATTCAGTTGGAATTTTAGATGCAACATCAAATACTTCTTTATCTAAGAACGGTACACGAAGTTCTAATGAGTTTGCCATTGTCATTTTATCAGCTTTTAATAAAATGTCACCGCGTAACCATGTGAACATGTCAATGTACTGCATTTTGCTTACATCATCATAATCTTTAATCTCGTTATACAATGGTTTCGTGATATCCATATAGTTAACACTTTCATTGTAATACTTCATTAATTCAACTTTCTCTTCTTCACGGAAGATTTTCGCGTTTCCATAGTAACGCTCTTCAATTGGCGTACATCCACGCTCTAGGAAGCTCTTTCCTTTAAAGCCTTCTTTAAGAGCACCACTTAATGCTTTTAGAACGCTCTTACCTGGGCTAGGAATGTAAGAGAACATTTTTAGTGAGTTTGGCTCACGATAAATGTTATAACCACCAAATAGCTCGTCTGCACCTTCACCTGAAAGAACAACTGTTACATGCTTACGTGCTTCTTTTGCAACGAAGTACAATGGTACAGCTGCTGGATCTGCTAAAGGATCATCCATATGCCAAATGATTTTTGGGAACTCATCCATAAACTCTTTCGCTGAAATGAATACGTTATGGTTTTTAACGCCTAATTTCTCAGCAGTTTCTTTGGCAACATCAACTTCACTGAAACCACGTTGTTCAAAACCAATAGAGAATGTTAAAAGATTTGGATTCATTTCTCTTGCGATAGAAGCGATAATAGATGAATCAATACCACCAGATAAGAATGAACCTACTGGTACATCACTGCGCATATGCACTTTTACTGAATCATATAACACATCACGAATTGCTTGGATATGCTCCTCTTTCGTTGCACTTGAAGCATTGAAATAAGGTTTCCAGTAGCGATGGATTTCCATCTCTTTACCGATTTCTTTTACGAAATAATGACCAGGCTCGATTTTATTAACATCAATTGTTAATGTTTCTGGCTCTGGACCATATTGGTACGTAAAGTAATGTTGTAGTGACGTTGGATTAACGCCTTTATCTTCCATCACATGCATAATACTTTTCTTCTCAGATGCGAAGAATGTAGTATCACCTTGTTGTGCGACGTATAAAGGTTTAATACCGAAATGGTCACGTGCACCGAAAAGTTTCTTCTCTTCACGATCCCAAATCATAAATGCAAACATACCACGAAGATAGTCTACACATTTTTCTTTCATATGTGCATACAATGCAATGATAACTTCTGTATCAGATTGTGTTGCAAACGTTGCACCTTTTTCAAGTAACATTTCACGTAATTCTACATAGTTGTAAATTTCACCATTAAAAATAATTACATATCGATCATTTTCATAAGTTAGCGGCTGATGTCCTGCCTCTAAGTCAATGATGCTTAAACGGCGGAAGCCAAATTGTACATGTTCATCACGAAAATATCCTTCGTCATCTGGACCGCGGTGGAAAATCATCGTGTTCATATTTTCAAATTGATGTTTTTCTGTTTCTGAAAACTCTCTAGGGTTTTCACATAAACATCCTACAAAACCACACATACTTCTTACCCTCTTTCAGTTTTCATTCTGTCTATATACTACTATATCAACCCTATTTATACTAGCATAATCAATTGAATATGGCGACCAAAAACTATAAAAAAATCACTCCATTTCACATTTTTAACAATTTTTTATGAAAACATGAAAACTAGGCAATCACCTTTCTCCGCTTTTGTCATATGATATTGCAAATTGATTTCTAGGAGGGAATACCATGAGTGAAGAAAAAAAAGACTCTTCTCGCCCACCGGTTCGCAATTATTTAAAGCAAATTGATGATTTCTTCGAGCAAACACCACTTCGCAATGTAATCGCTGATTTAAATCATTTTTTCCAAAAAGGAAATCGTTTATTAACATTCCCCGTAGATTTATATGAAGTTGGTGAAGAACTCGTTGTTACAGCTGAACTACCAGGTATACAAAAAGAACAAATTCAAATTGAAATACAGAGTGAATACTTAAAAGTCTCTGTAAAAGAAGAGATACTTGAAGAGGTCGAGGAAGAAACATCTCATAACTATTATCGCCGAGAACGTTCCATTTCAGAAGCATCAAGATTGATTAAATTACCGTACTCAATTAATAAAAAAGCAGCGAAAGCTTCGTATCAAAACGGCGTGTTAGAAATTCGGGCACCAAAACTTCCACAACAGCATGACATTTTATCCATAGACTAATGTAAAAAAAAAGAAGGGTGCTGTGCACCCTTCTTTTTAATCCACTAGTCTCTTCATATCACGTATAATGTCTTCATACGGCGTATTACTAATACCACTATACTTTTTCATTACTTTTCCGTTTTGATCAATTAAATAAAATGATGTACCATGTATAACTTGACCATCCTCAGGTTTATCTACAAGTGATTGGAAATTATCTTTTGAAAACTTTGTAATATCTTCTAATGAATAACCCGTTAATAAATTCCAATTACTAGTATCCTCTGTAAACTTTTGAATGAAAGCCTTCAAATTCTCCGGCTTATCAAGGTCTGGATCTACACTAAACGAAACAAACTGAACGTCTAATTTCTCTTCTTTGGCCATCTTTTGCAGTTTTGCCATATTAGCAGTCATTGGCGGACAAACTGTTTGGCAATTTGTGAACATAAAATCTGCAACCCAAACTTTCCCTTTTAAATCTTTTGTACCAAATGACTTTCCATCTTGATTTGTAAATTGGAAAGTTTCTAAATCCCAATTCAATGGCTTACGAAGCTTTGAACCCGATCCACTACATCCAGCAAGTACAAAGAGACAAAATACAACCATAAGACCAATTATTTTTTGATAACGCTTCATTTATAAACCTCTTTTCTCTATCCTAAATTTAAATAGGTTATGTTTATCATAACAAAAGTTAACACTACGAGAAAATTGTTTACTACATTTGTTCACGAAATCGTACGAATTTACGTATGTTACTTCTTTATTTCAAGCCAATTACTAGACAAAATTTATTTTTTTACTATTATTTCTCTAAATAGAAGTTGCAAAACTAATTTTATTGTTACTTTTGTAAACGCATCCCCCTATTTTTTAACAATTCCTTAAACATTCATCCATGTTATACACTGTATTCCTTAACAACATTTCGGTACAATACAATTACAACGATTTTAAATGAGGTGATGTTCATGACAAAACGTTATGAAAACATGGATAATGTGAGTACAAAAAAATCAATTCGTTCCTTTATACGTTGGCGAAAAGAACGAAAACAAAATAAAAAGGATTTTTCTTTTTTAGTAGAACAATCACCTGTTAAACAAAGTAAATTCCTACAAAACAACTTTGAAAAGACGTCTGTAACTTGGATTGGTCATTCCACATTCCTTATCCAAACGAATGGGCTGAATATATTAACAGATCCCGTATGGGCTACTAAATTAAAATTAGTTCCAAGACTTACTGAACCTGGTCTTTCTATACAAGAACTACCTAAAATTGATATTGTCCTCATTTCACACGGTCATTATGATCATTTAGATTTTTCATCGCTTCGCCAGCTAAATGATGATGTTTTATACCTTGTACCTATTGGACTGAAAAAACTATTTACTCGCAAAAAATTTACTCGTGTAGAAGAGTATAATTGGTGGGAAAATACAATCATTAATGATGTTTCCTTTCACTTCGTACCTGCTCAGCACTGGACGAGAAGATCCTTATTTGATATGAATACATCACATTGGGGTGGATGGATTATTAATAATGAACCAACGAAAGAAACCGTTTATTTTTGTGGTGACAGTGGCTATTTCCAAGGTTTCAAAGAAATTGGCAGACGCTTTTCAATTGATATTGCCCTTATGCCAATTGGCGCTTATGAACCAGAGTGGTTTATGAAAGCATCTCATGTTTCACCTGAAGAGGCAGTGCAAGCTTATTTAGATTTAAACGCTACACACTTTATACCGATGCATTACGGAGCTTTTGCCCTCGCCGATGAAACACCCCGCGAGGCAGTAACAAGGCTTCGAAATAATTGGAATTTACGTATGTTACCGTGGGAACAACTGCATGTACTCTTTTTAGGCCAAACCTTTACTTATAATAACGCAACAAACGGTAAGCAAGTAAATGAAAAAATTGAAACATTACACGTATAACGTAACTACTTATTTTCTATATCCAACATATACTATAGAAAATCATAAAGTAAAACTTTAATCAGTGGGTGTTTTCTATGAATGAATATTTACAGACTCGCTATATCATTAGCGGGAGTGCCTGTATAACCCTTCTTATTTCTTACTTTCTATTCACATAAAAAAAGCTACTTGAAAATTCATTTCAAGTAGCTTTTTTATTACTCTGCTAAATACATAAATCCAATTGCACCCGGACCTGTATGAGTACTAATAATAGGCGTTGTAAAGAAAATTTCTGATTGAGCAAATCCACTCACTTTTTCAACAGCCGCTTTTACATTTTCAGCTAAAGGAATTGCTTTCGCATGCGGAATTGCAACAGCTTTTACAACTTTTCCAGCTGTATCTTCCTCAAATAACTTAGCTAACGTTTTTACAATTTGACCTTGGCTACGCACTTTCGTTACAGGGTTATAAACACCATCTTCAAGGCTAGCAATTGGCTTTATATTAAGTAGCGAACCGATAAACGCTTTTCCTTTACCGATACGCCCACCCTTCACTAAATTTTCTAATGTATCTACTACTACATATAAACGAGTATTCTTTCTCACTTCATCTACACGTTTTAAAATTTCTTCTAGTGAGCGTCCTTCATTTGCCATTTTTGCAGCTTCTATTACTTGATATGCTAAAGCATGTGTAATAAATTGAGAATCAACAACTGTTACTTTTGTGTCGGTCATTGATGCAGCACTATTGGCAGTTGCCACAGTACCACTCATTCCACTTGTCATATGAATGGAAAGTACTTCACTTCCATCTTCACCTAACTTGTCATACATTTCTACAAATGTACCCATTGCCGGTTGTGATGTTTTTGGTAATTCCTCTGATTTGATCATTTCTTCAATAAATTCATCAGGTTGTAAATCAACGCGATCTAAATATGTTTGTCCATTTACAGAGATTGATAATGGTAGCACATGAATGCCATACTTTTCGATTACATCCTGCGTTAAATCTGCAGTTGAATCTGTTACAATTTTAATTTTTTGCATATTATATTCTTCCCTTTCCAATACGCTCTCCTTGTTATTATACTAGCATTCCCTGTGCTTTCAACAATTTCGAACAAATTTCACCAAATTAATTATATTTTTATACCTAAAATGAAAAAGACAGAGTTTACTAACCCTGTCCATACTCTGTATCATGCATTTTTTTCAAGGGTATTTGTTTTATATACATTTAAATAATCATTCCACTTCAAACAATTTTGCAAATATTCACGGAAAGAATACGAAAATCTTGGGTGCTTTTGTTTTTGAATTTTTGCAATAAATAATTGAAGACGAGACTGAATTAGAAACGATAATGGATGCTGTGCCTGTAGGACAGGGATTTCGAATATTTTAATACAATCCCCTGTTGAATGAGTGAAATAAAAACTTTTCGTAATCACAATATCAATCCTCTTTTTCATTGGATTTTTGAACTTCCTCTACTTTACGCTAAAACACGTTGTTTAAAGTGGAGACTTCTATGAATACAAAAGTATCCTTAGTCAATCCCTGTAGTCCTTTTGGTTAGAAGATTTATACTCTATTCATCCTCCGTCCTAAATATCCGATCAGACAGGAATCCCGTTATCCGTATATTGCTTAATAATTTTAGTATAAACTTAGCAAAGCGCAAAGTTTGTCTAAATTTTGGAGATTCTATAATTTTTTTCTTCTATATATTGTATACGTTTATGTCTAAAGTATAACAAATAAATAAAAAAAGTGCCTTTATAACGAGGCACTTTTCGACTGTATTTCTTCTTCTCTTTTCTTTTTCCGCTTACTGACAATCTTTGATAAAGCGATACTAATTTCATAAATACAAATAAGTGGTACCGCTACTAAACTATGTGATAAAAAATCCGGCGGTGATATACACGATGCAATGATAATCAATGCTACGTAAGCATACCTTCTTATTTTTATTAGCAATTCCGCCGTTAACAGTCCAATACTCGTTAAAAACATGACAACTACAGGTAATTCAAAAATTACAGCAAATGGAACTGTTAAATTAAGAACAAAATGAAAATACTTTTCTGTCGTAAACATCGTATTAAACATTTCATTACCTATCGTAGTTAAAAAATGAAATAAAAACGGCATTACAACGAAATATCCAAAACATAAACCTGCAATAAATAATATAGACAATACCGGTATATACATTACTGTCATTTTTTGTTCATTTGGATGTAAACCCGGTTTTACAAATAACCAAATTTGTATAGCAGCAAAAGGAATTGTACAAACGATAGCAAATACTGTAGCAATCGAGAAAAAAATCCATAATACATCACTTGGACCGAGAACAGTTAATTTCATTGGTAAATCTTTTACTAGCCAAAAATAAATATCCTTCGTAAAAGTAAATCCGATAATTAAAAATAGGACAAAGGATAGTACTGTATATATTACTCGTTTGCGAAGCTCAACAATATGTTCTACTACGCTCATTTCCCGATCTTCCATCTCGTTCACCACACTTTATTTATCCATTTCGAGGAAAATTCATTACATTTTTTCTTTCTTTTCCTTCTCTTGAAATGCATCATCAGTCAATTCTTTCGTTGATTTTTTGAATTCTTTTAACGTTTCCCCTAAAGCCTTTCCGATTTCTGGCAATTTTTTCGGCCCAAACAAAATGAGTACAGCTACTAAAATTAAAATTAATCCTGGAAAGCCAATATTTGAAAACATTTCTCCATCCCCTTTATTAGTAGATTCCTTGTCCTACTATTGCATAATTTTATTTTGTCAAAAAAGTTTGAAAACGTCAACAAATCCATTGCCTTTTGTCAAAAAAATTCAAAAATATAATCAATTATACAAATTTCATTTTCTATTGCCCTTGTGTATGATATGGTAAGGGAAATGACATATTATTTTATGATAGTAGAAAGGATTTGCATTATGACTGAAAAAATGACACGAATGACGCATTTTGTGAAAGAAGAAATTGCAAATGCAATTACACATGGTATCGGTGCCATTTTAAGCATCCCTGCCTTAATTATATTAATTATTCATGCCTCTAAGCATGGTACCGCATCTGCTGTAGTTGCATTTACGGTTTATGGTGTAAGCATGTTTTTACTGTACTTGTTTTCGACCTTGTTACATAGCATTCATCATCCAAAAGTAGAAAAATTATTTACTATACTAGATCACTCAGCCATTTATTTATTAATCGCTGGCACATATACTCCTTTTTTACTTATTACGCTTCGCGGACCATTAGGCTGGACGTTACTCGCTATTATATGGACACTAGCACTCGGAGGTATCATCTTCAAAATTTTCTTTGTACGTCGCTTTATTAAGGCATCAACATTATGCTATATCATAATGGGATGGCTCATAATCGTTGCTATTAAACCACTTTATGAAAATCTAACTGGACATGGTTTTTCACTACTTTTAGCAGGTGGAATTTTATATTCTGTAGGGGCTATATTCTTCCTTTGGGAAAAGTTACCTTTCAATCATGCCATTTGGCATCTTTTCGTTTTAGGTGGTAGTGCGATGATGTTCTTCTGCGTACTCTTTTATGTCTTACCTACAGCATAAAAAAGGTTTCAGCTTATATTAAGCTGAAACCTTTTTTATCTTTTTCGGCAAGAAGACTCCATCTGATTTGTGTTACAGGTGAAACCCAACAATTCAGGTGGAGATGAATTGCCGTCAGAAGGTAGTCTGAACTCTTTTGTTTCGTTCATAACAATGTTCCTGGGACAAATATTTGTTTCTTTTGTCTTACGATACAATCTGCCCTTAGATAAGGAGGGAATATATCTTAAGATAACGAAATTGGATAATAATCATCATTCGGTTACTTGCACCAAAAGTAATGAATAAGTTTAATGAACTCTCTAAGAAAGGTGGTGAAAACAATGGCTAGAAAGAAAGCAGTGAAAGTATTACGTAAACAAAAGAAACGAGAAAACATACAACGCTTCACGCAGAAACAGAATATCGGACGAGCTTGTCTCACAGCTAAAGAATTTCGTTTACTTCAGCGCATGTCACATAGTTCAAAAGCATTGCGAAATGTCGGATTGTACACGATAAAACAAAGTTACTTGAATAATAACAAGATTGCTACTGTAAAAGAAGTGGACACTGCCATGCAAGCCGATATGAATTACTGGGGCATTCAATCAAATTCTGTTCAAGCGATTCGTAGAGCCTTGTTTACAGAAGTGAAGAGTTTTTTTAAAGCGTTGGAACAGTGGAAGAAAAAACCTGAGAAGTTCACAGGGCGTCCTAAGTTTCCGAATTATTCTCGTTCCACTGACAAACGAATTATTGAAATCTATCAAGTCCCAAAAGTGGATGAGAACGGGTATTGGATGATTCCGATGAATGTGGCATTCAGGAAAAAATTCGGCTCCATTAAAATACGTATGCCAAAAAACTTAAGAAATAAAAAAATCTCCTATATTGAGATTGTACCGAAGCAAAAAGGTCGGTTCTTTGAGGTGCATTACACATATGACATGCACGTTTCTCAAATGAAGCAACAATCCACGACTACGAGTAACGCTTTGAGTTGCGATTTAGGTGTAGACAGATTAGTAAGTTGCGTGACAAATACAGGTGATACATTTTTAATTGATGGGAAAAAACTAAAATCTATTAACCAGTACTTCAACAAAATGATACATAATCTACAACAGAAAAATGTGGACAATGGAATTTCAAAACGTATTGTAACGAATAGAATGACTGCACTTTGGCATAAACGAGAACGACAAATAAATGGTTACATTTCACAAACTGTAGGCCTGTTGTTTAAAAAAGTGAAAGCATGTAACATAGATACGGTTGTCGTAGGGTATAACGCTGGTTGGAAACAAAAATCTGATATGGGAAAAAAGAATAATCAAAAATTTGTTCAAATCCCATTTCATAAACTGATTGCAGCAATTGAGAATAAATGTATAAAAGAAGGTATACGATTTTTCAAACAAGAAGAAAGTTATACTTCAAAAGCTAGTTTTCTGGATAAAGATCCGGTTCCAGTTTGGTCTAAGGATGATAGGACGCATTATCGTTTTAGTGGTAAACGAATCACTCGTGGTCTGTACCAAAGTAAATCAGGAAGATGTATTCATTCGGATATTAATGGTGCATTGAATACATTGGAAAAATCAAGAGTTGTAGAATTGGATGAAAGTCTTAAAGTGAAAACTCCGATTCTATTAGAAGTGCAAAAACGTAAGGCTGTTGCCTCGCGCATAGCTTAGTGGGTGCGTCAACCATCCATGTGTACTCGACTTGTCGGGGCTTGTAGCACACGCACACGCCAGATTCATCTGAGTGGTGGCTTCTTTCAGAAGGAAGAACTGCTTTTTTTCGAAAGGGTGGTGCAAGTGGGAAAACGATAGTTCGTTGCCAGTACCAACCAAAAACATACTTGGGGTGTTACCGTCAGGTGGCATGAATGCTAGAGCGTCAAACTGTCTAGGGATAGACGAAAAGACCTAGCGTTCAAACTCAAACCCCCACTGAAACGCTGTATCTCAGTGGGGGTAGTTGACTACTTATGTAATTGTGATGCGATAACATCCTGTGTATGCTTCGTTAATTCTTTAATATCCATATTCGCATACTCTTCAGGTGTAATCGGCTTAGAAATTGTTACTGTTGCATGAGCTGGTTTCATACGGTTTCCATTCGCTTCAAACATTTTATATGTACCATCTAACGTTACAGGTAAGATTGCTACACCTGACTTTACTGCAAGGTGAAAACTCCCAGCCTTAAACTCTCCAATTTCGCCACCCTTACTTCTCGTCCCTTCTGGGAAGATTACGATAGAATGCCCGTTCTTTAACAGCTCAATTCCATCTTTAATCGCTTGAAGAGATTGACGACGATCATTACGAACCATAAATACACAATTCATAAGTTCCATCCAAGTTGGTACAACTGGAAACTTCTTAATCTCTGCTTTTGAAACAAATCCAATTGGTTTATTTAAGTAACCTAGTAAAACAGGAATATCCATATTACTCTGATGATTACTTACAACTAGTACCGGCTTATCTTTTGGAACATTTTCCAGACCATTTACTTCAATTGCCCCACCAGCTACACGTACCATTTTCTTACCAAACCAATTTGTCGTTTTATACACAACATTATCTTTTTCTTGTGGCGACATCGTATTTACTTGTCTTTTCAGACGCCACATTCTCGGTGTAATCGCAATTACGATTAAAATTAAATAAAAGATTTTAAAAAACGTTTGAATCATACAGAACCCCCACCTATTATCATTCCGACCTTCATTATACTAGACAAACGAAGGAAAAAGAAGAAAAAATGTCCAAACAGCAAGTGCTTGGACATTTTTAAGTATTCTATATTAGAAACGTTTTGCTAATTCACGAGCATTAGCAATTGCTGCTTCTTTAATTTCTGGTGCTTTTTCAGGGTTTGCATTCATACCTTCAACTGCAATGTATTCAGTTTCATTTACACCGATGAATCCTAATACTGTTTTTAAGTGATTGCGGCCGAAGTCTACAGCTGCGTATGCTCCTTCAGAATAAACGCCACCTGTTGCTTGAATGTGAAGTGCTTTTTTGCCTTCTAATAAGCCAACTGGACCATTTTCAGTATACTTGAATGTTTTACCTGCGATTGCTAAGTTATCTAAGTATGCTTTTACTACTGGTGGATAGCTAAAGTTCCACATTGGAGTTACGAATACATAACGATCTGCATGCATAAATGTTTCTAAGTTTGTGTTCATTGCTGCAACTTTTTGTTGTTGAACTTCAGTTAAAGTTTCAAAACCTTCACCTGCTGCAAATTTACCCCAAGCAGCGAATACATCTGCATCGATTGCTGGGACTGTAGTGTTGAATAAATCAATTGTTACAACTTCGTCTTGTGGATGTTCGTTTTTATAAGCCTCGATGAAAGCTTCCCCTACTGCCACTCCGAAAGAACCTTCTGCTGAATTTGGATTTGCTGTAATAAATAGTACTTTTGTCATTGTATTCTCTCCCTTTTACACATTTTATCTTTAATTTGAGATTTATATTTCGAAAGTAAATAACTTACCTTATGTAAGTATAATACAAAAAGTTATGTTCAATGTCAATAAAAAATAGCTACTTTTTTTTCGTAAGTTAATAAACACTATCTTTTCAATACGTTTTGGTGAAACAAAAAACTACCTCCACATTCCATGGAGATAGTCTTCATCATTTTCTATTTTTGAAACACATGTTTCACTTTTTCAGCTGGAATATTACTTCCGCCTCTACCTTTTACATCTTCAATCATCATTGTAATGACCATATCTGGTGAATTCAAATCAAATGCAGCGAACCAGCCTAGTTCTTTTCCTTCGGCCTCTTTCGATACTTTTAATTCCGCTGTCCCTGTTTTTCCAGCAAGAGTCATTCCATCAATTTTAGCAATTTTCCCTGTACCGTCTGGATCATTAATTACTTTCGTCATAGCAGTTTTTAATATATCCTGATTTCCTTTAGAAATTACATTTTCTTTCCAAGCTTTTGGTTGTTTATCTGTTTTAATAATATACGGTGATGGAATCGTTCCATCATTTACAATTGGCGCATACGTTAAAGCTAAATGAAGAGGAGTCATTAATACTTGTCCTTGTCCATATCCTGTATCTGCCATTTGAATATCATTTTTAATACCATCATTTGCGATTTTAGAAGCTGGGAATCCATATTCAATTGGTAATTTCTCATCGAATCCGAATTTTTTCGCTTCACTCATAAACTTGTCTTTTCCGATTTTCAAAGCTTCTTGTGCGAAATAAATATTATCCGAGTATTTCATCGCCTTATCCAAATCAATCGGATTTGCATCTTTCACACGTGTTACATAATAATTACCCCAAGAAGAATCTTTTGTCCATTTTAATCCTTCAATTTTCAACTCTTCTTTTGGATCAATCGTTTTCGTTTCAAGACCAATTGCAGCTGTAATAGGCTTAAATACAGATCCTGGAACTGATAATTGTGTAAATCGATTCGTCATCGGTTTTTTCGGATCATTATTCCATGCTTCGCGTTGTGCCTTCGATGTCCCTCGTGCAATTATATTAGGATCATATGCTGGACTACTTACTAGTGCAATTGTTTCTCCACTTTTCGGATTAATTGCTGCACTTGAACCAGCTTCGCCCTTCATTTCATTATACGTTTTTTCTTGAACAGCACTATCAATAGTTAAAGTTACATTTTCTCCATCAACAGCATCTGTTTTTGCTAAATTTTTAATTTCTTTTCCTTGCGCATCTTCTACAAAGACACGGCCACCTTTTTTACCGCGTAGCTTTTCCTCTAATACTTGCTCTAAACCGGCTTTACCAACTGGATCATCAGCTTGATAGCCTTTCTTTTGTAGCGTTTTTAAATCTTCAGCATTTACCTTTCCAATATAACCAGTCAGATGAGCTGCCGCTTCCCCTAACGGATATGTACGAACATTTACAGGTTTTGTTGAAACACCTGGTAAATCAATGTACGTATTTTGCGTTGCCCCCTCAGGCAAAATTCCAATTGGTACGAGATACCCTGGTTTTACCCATTTAGCAGCTAGTTTTTGATCAATTTCTTCTACAGACATATTTAATAACTTCGCTACTGTCTCTTTCGTTTGCGGAGCAGTATCGTCTAATTTTTCTGGAACTATTCCAATTTCAGAAGCTTTCCCATTCGTTGCAAGACCTTTTCCATTACGATCGTATATTTCACCACGTTTTGGCTCTGTCGTTTGCATACGCACTTTACTATCTTTTGTCATACCTGGGAATATAAAATCAGGAGTCCAATCTATTTTCCAAGATTCTTTATCTCCATCTTTTTCTTTCACCATTTTTGCTTCATGGGCAAAATTGATTTTACCACCGACTGTATCCATACTTACTTTAAAAGGAACAGGACCTTCATCTTTTTTATCTTCTTTTACTTCTCCTGCTTCTACTTTTAAGTTTTTCACTTCAATGCCAGAATAAATTTTTTCATATTTCTCAGTGAACTCTTTCTTCGAAATATCTTTTTTTGCCTTTTCTGATAATTGATCATACATTTCTGCAAATTTTTGTTTATTCCATGCTTTTGTATATGTATCAAACGCTTCTTGTGGTTTTTCTTCTTTACCGCATCCAACTAACATGAACGTTAAGCAAAGAAAAAGAATCCCCCATATCTTTCTCAATCAATTCTCCTCCTCTTTCTATATGAATACTTTTGAAAATTTTAGCATTTTTACATGCTAGATTTCATTATAGCACTATTGAATATCATCTATAAACTTATATTATTGAATACAAATAAAAAGATTGATGTGAATTTCACATCAATCCTTATTATTATTGTTGTTTCTCATATACATGATAATAGTACGTATACGGATTCTTTTCATCCGTTAAACCTTTTTCAACAAAAACTTCTTTCCAATTTGTCATATCCATTTCTGGAAAGAATGTATCACCTTCAAATGCGTAGTGGATTTTTGTTATATATAACTTGTCTACGTAAGGTAAAAAGAGATCATAAATTTGCGCTCCACCAAAAATAAAAATCTCCTCTTCATTTTTGCATAGTTCAAACACTTCCTCTACAGAATGTGCTACTTCACAACCTTCAACATGATACCCTTCATTACGAGTTACAATAATATTACGTCTTCCAGGCAGTGGTCTACCAATCGCTTCGTAGTTCTTTCTGCCCATAATAAGTGAATGGCCCATCGTTGTTTTCTTTACATACTGCAATTCACTTGGTAAACGCCAAGGCAAATTATTATCTTTGCCAATTACTCTATTCTCGTCCATTGCGACCATAAATGAAACAATCATTTTTTCATCTCCTCTACAATTATACTGCAACCGGTGCTTTAATTGCTGGGTGTGGATCATATCCTTCAATCGTTAAATCTTCCATTTCAAAATCGAATACAGATTTCACATCTGGATTTAATGTAAGTTTCGGGAATGGACGTGGTTCACGTGCCAATTGCTTTTCTACTTGTTCAAAATGATTCGTATAAATGTGTGCATCTCCAATTGTATGAACAAATTCTCCCACTTCAAGACCACATTCATGTGCAATTAAATGTGTTAGCAGTGAATAACTTGCAATGTTAAATGGAATTCCAAGGAATATGTCACCACTTCTTTGATATAGCTGACAAGAAAGTTTGCCATCTGCTACATAAAATTGGAATAGCGTATGACAAGGCGGTAATGCCATACTTGGTACATCTTCAGGATTCCAAGCAGAAACAATAAGGCGACGGGAGTCTGGCGTTTTTTTAATCATTTCAATTACATCTTTTAATTGATCAAGTGTCTCACCAGCTGTCGTTTTCCAAGCACGCCACTGCTTTCCGTATACGTCACCTAAATAACCATATTTATTTGAGAAATCATCATCTTCTAAAACGTTCTTTTTAAACAATTCCATTTGCTCATCGTACTGAACTTTAAATTCCTCATCTTGTTGTGAGCGAAGACCGAAATCAGTCATATCAGGACCAGTATACTCATCGCTTTCTACCCAGCTCTTAAATGCCCATTCATTCCAAATATTATTATTATGCTGCAATAAATAACGAATATTTGTATCACCTTTCATAAACCAAAGCAGTTCACTTGCTACAAGGCGAAACGGCACTCTCTTTGTCGTTAATAAAGGAAAACCTTTACTTAGATCAAAACGCATTTGATATCCAAATACAGATACAGTGCCTGTCCCTGTACGATCTTCTTTCTTCGTACCATGCTCCATTACATGGCGGCATAAATTTAAGTATTCATATTCAGCATGTTTCATATGTAGTAAAACCTTCTTTCAATCTTATATGAAATTTATCATAACATGAAAAACAGTGAATTAAATAATCCTAATGAATAAAAATATATTTCTATATAAACAGAATTCTACTTCAATATATTTTTACAAAATGTAAATTTATAATCACCTGATCCTAAATCCCTTCCAACGTCATGTTCTGCTTTCCAATTTGTTTCGTCTATCCGTAATGTAGCACTTGTATTAGGTGGTACAGAAATATATATAAAGGCTTGTTCCTTTTCTAACCGCCACTCAATCTTAATTTCTCCATAAGCTGTCTCACGTTTTACTTTAACCCATTCTATATTCGAATCAAAATGTGGTTGTACATAAAAATGTTTATATGCAGGTTTTGTCTCATCCATTTCTAATCCAATAATATATCGGTATATCCATTCAACAATAGAGCCATATGCGTAATGATTATAAGAATTCATGCTATCATTCCAAAGTGTTCCATCCTCTTTCACGCCATCCCAATGTTCCCAAATCGTTGTGGCACCTTTTTTCACTTGGTATAACCATGATGGATAATCTTCATAAAATAGAAGCTTACAAGCAAGGTCATGCCGGTTAAACTTGCTTAATATTAAATTCAAATACGGTGTTCCTATAAAACCTGTTGTTAAATGATTTTTATTTTCTTTTAATAGCTCAATTAAGCGATTAAATACTTTCTCATTCACATCATCTTTCACTAGTTCAAAAAGAAGTACTAATATGTGGGCTGTTTGTGTATTTGAAATTAACCTACCATTTGGTGTAACGAATTCATTTTGAAATGCTTGAACAATATTCCCATGTAACTCTGCATATAATTTAGCATCTGTATTTTCACCTAAAATCTCAGCAATCCTTCGTAAAAGCGATGTAGAATAGGCATAATAAGCTGTCGCAATAAAATGCTTGTCTGTTCCGCCTTCATATACATCTGGCTTCGTATCTAATGCGAGCCAATCCCCTAAATGATAGCCTGTATCCCATAAATACTCGTTCTCACCTTGTGAACGTATGTAATCTATATACTTCTTCATACTGTCATATTGTTCTTTTA
Organism: Bacillus sp. BB081; assembly: GCF_008368895.1. Taxonomy (NCBI): domain Bacteria; kingdom Bacillati; phylum Bacillota; class Bacilli; order Caryophanales; family Bacillaceae; genus Bacillus; species Bacillus sp. BB081. The sequence goes on along the minus strand of NZ_QOZX01000034.1, from coordinate 73,475 downwards.
AAATCGATACATCTCCGTAATGTAAATAATGAACCCACGGGCATATAATTGCTGCATCGCCCCAACCACCAGAAGTATGTAAATCAAAATCCGCTCTTTTCCCAAAAGCATCTGGAATAACTAAAGGCACAGCTCCATTAACATTTTGATCTAATGATAAATCTTGGAGCCACTTTTTAAAGAATAATTGTACATTCATAATTTGCGTAGCTGTCCCAATGAACATTTGTGCATCTCCGGTCCATCCAAGTCGATCATCTCGCTGCGGACAATCTGTTGGCACATCAAAAAAGTTCCCTCTTTGAGACCATTCCACATTATGATGAAGTTGATTGATTAATGGATTAGACGTTTCAAATTCAGTCGCTTTTTCCATATCCGTATGTAATACAACCCCTTCAAAATCTGCTATTTGAGGCGGCTGGGTTAATCCACTTATTTTCACATACCTAAAGCCTTGATATGTAAAATGAGGTTCAAACGTTTCCTCTTCTTCTCCTTTTGCTATATACACTATTTTTTGTTTTGCCTTTCGGAGATTTCCGGTGTAAAAACTACCGTCTTTATTCAATATTTCAGCATGATGCAATTCTATCTTTTGGCCAATATAAACATGACGGACTGTAAATTGAACCCAACCTACCATATTTTGCCCCATATCAATGAGCCATTCGTGATTCGGTAGTTTTGAAATAGAAATCGGTTTAATAATTTTCATTTTACGAATTGCTTCGTTTTCTTGCGCAACAATTATTTGTTTGGAATGCTCAATTACTTCAATATCTTCTAGCCCTTGCCCACTTTCTTCTATCCTAGCGTCGTAAACCTCCCCTTCATAAATTTCTGAATACAAAATTGGGCTTGGAGTTACCTTCCATGTTTCGTCTGTTACAATTTTTTCTTTCGTTCCATCTTCATACGTTATATGTACTTGAGCAATTATCACACGTCTTCTACCGTAATAATTACGTACATGATGCATGGTAAGTGGTCCCTTATACCAGCCATTACCTACCAGAGCCGAAATAGTATTGTGCTCACCCTTTAATAAATGCGTTATATCATACGTTTGATACAGTACTCTCTTATCATAACTTGTCCATCCAGGGGTAAAATAACAATCTCCAATGCGCTCTCCATTTATAGAAGCCTCGTATAATCCTAAACTTGTGATATATAAACGCGCTTTTTTAACTACTTTTTTAATAGTAAAATTTTTATTAAAGGACATAACTTGCGCTCGTTCTTTTTTCGCAGCAATCCAGTTTCCGCTCCAATTATCTTGTCCTTGTAACCCAGTCTCCCAAAATGCTACTTCTGACCAAGATGATTCTTCTCCGTAATTATCCCATACCTTTACCCGGTAAAAATAACGTGTTTCTGCTCTGTATGGAAATGAATTAATTGGTATATGTAAACTTTGATCTGTTTCTACTTTTCGCGAATCAAACATTATAATTTCAAAATCTCTATCTTTCGCAACCTGCAATTGATAAGCAAGTTGTTTTACATTTCGGTTACTCGACTCAAGCAGCCAACTCATTTTAACAACTTTTGAATCTATACCTATCGGATTTTTTTTATTATCGCAAAGCACTCTCTTTATTGTTAGCACACTTCTTCACCATCTTTTCTATATCTTAATTTAAATTAATTATAATAAAATTAAAATTCTAAATAAATAATAATTTTATTCATTCTTACAAAATTATTAACTTTCCAAATTTATAAAGGTTTTCATTTTCTATTACCGAAAGTATAGTGCGGTAGGATAAAATTTATATTTGGAGGTTAGAAGTATGTCTAAAATTGAAACTCCTGTTATGACTTCTTTACAAACAACGGTTGAAAAAATGATGAAGGATTTAAATGTTCCTGGCACTGCTATAGCTGTTATAAAAGATGGTGAAGTCATTATTTCAGAAGGATTTGGCTATCGTAATATAGAGACAAAAGAGGCTGTTACACCGAATACTCGGTTCGCAATCGGTTCCTCAACGAAAGCTTTTGGTACACTTTCATTAAGCTTATTAGCACAACAAAATAAGTTTAATTGGGATACTCCTGTCCAGACTTATATACCTAACTTCTCTTTATCTGAACTACTTGCTAGCTCACAAGTTACCGGACGAGATTTAGCTTCTCATCGAACTGGTGTAAGCCGTCATGAGGCTCTTTGGTATAGCTCTTCCTTATCTCGAAAAGATCTCGTTGAAAAAATAAAACATTTACCACTTGATGCTCCGTTTCGTACAGCATTTCTTTATAACAACTTAATGTATGCGACAATTAGTTATATTGTAGAAAACATTACGAATCAAACATGGGAACAATATGTTGCAGAACATATTTTAGAGCCTTTAAATATGGATCAAACAAACTTCTCTGTTACAGACTCACAAAATACAGATGATTATGCATTACCTTACGTTGAAAATGACGGTAAAATAAAAGAAGTTCCATTCCATAACATCGATACAGTCGGCGCTGCTGGGTGTATTAATTCTACAATTGAAGATATGGCAAATTGGGTCCTTCTTCACTTAAACGAAGGGAAATTTGGAGATCATGAATTAATCTCCTCTGAATTATTACAACAAATGTATACACCACATAATTCCATTCCAGATCAACCAGTTTTATCACTTCCGGAATCTCCATTAAATAGTTACGGTCTTGGTTGGTTTATTAGCGCTTACCGTGGTAATAAGGTAATTCATCATGGCGGTAATATTGATGGGTTTTCAGCACTGGTTTCATTCATACCAACAGAAAACATAGGCCTTGTTATTTTAACGAATGCTGGAGGCACATTACTACCTACTTATCTCGCTAATCAAATTTATGACGAACTACTTGAATTAGAATCCATTGATTGGCATAAACGTGCTGTAGAAGATACTGAAAAAATGAAGGAAATGATGAAAGAAGCAACTGAATCCATTCCTGAACAAATTGAAGGGACTACACCTTCTCACAAGTTAGAGGATTATACCGGTACTTTCGAGCATCCTGCATATGGAACATTACAAGTATACAAACGAGATGATTCGTTATTTGTACAATTTATGGAGATGGATATTCAATTAGCTCATCATCATTACGACATCTTCTCTGCAAAAGTTGATTTATTCCAAATGAAAATGAGTTTATTATTCGCTTATGAAATGAATGTAAGTGGTGAATTCCCATCCCTTCAGTTACATGTACCAGCTATGTTAAGTACGCAGCCGCTTGTATTTAAGAAAATTAAATAAATATTTTAATAGAGGGAAGATAACACTTCCCTCTATTCCCCTTTTCTCTATGCAAAAAAAGGATAATACGTAAAGGATACAGAATTCTATTATTCAACTAATTAAATTATCAGGAGGAAAAGCTGTGTATACAGAAATTTTCAAAGAAATTGTTTCGATCACTCATCACGATTATTCAGGTTGTATAGATAAGAAAGGATGGGACGATCCTACTACATATTTACAGACAGTCGAGAAACTAGAGAAACAAGGAGAACTAACACCAATACAATTTACTGAAATTGTACGTGATTACTTACTAGACTTTAAAGATAATCATATGTTTTTCAAAATGAACTCTAACAATCAACCACTTAACAGTGCTGGCTTCCAAGTGAAAAGATACGAAGACCGCCTATATATTACATCCACTTCACAAGAAATAAGAGTGAAAAAAGGGCAGTCTATTCTAGCATTAGATAATATGAAAATTCCTGAGCTATTAATAAAATATAAGAAATATTTAAATGAGAATACATATGAACGCGAAAAATGGGATTATGTTTTATTACAATCATCAACTTGTACACTTATAAATGAAGATGGCGTAATCGAAACCATTACTTTACAAAAGTATAAACAAAATGAATACACGCCTATTTATTCATTTAAACAGCATAATAAAGACACACTCTTAATTACTTTGACTGATTTCGCAAATACTGAAGCGATTAATAAATTATTAGACTCACACAAAAATGAGCTTAATTCTTTTCCGAACTTAATTATTGATGTGCGTTTGAATCGTGGTGGGAGTGATGATGCATTTTTTAAATTACTTCCTTACTTATTCGAAGACAAAGAGATCTCCCTTTTAGATTCTTCAGATACAATGCAATTAAATCATACAGAACGAAACTATCAATTACGTATGAAAGACATCGAAATGGAAGATTATGATTCTTTAGACGAACTTTCCAAATTATTCACAGATATATTTATTCAAGATTTAAAAAGGAATTATAAAAAAGGATTCGTTACATTTGATACTTCTGAGTTACCAAAAGAACTTCAATCATTAAAAATACACGGACGAAAATCACCTTGTAGAGTAGTTATATTAACAGATGTTACATGTGGAAGTTCTGGTGATTCTTTTGTAGAAGTTGCAAAAAAATCATTGAAAGTAAAAGTAATAGGTCGTCCTACTGCTGGTTTAAATGATTATTCTAATTTAGCGGTAATGGAATGGGCTGATACATTCGCACTTTACTACCCTACTTCACGGCTCTCTATTATAGATAAAGGCGAAGGAATGTCCGGAATTGGTATACAACCGCATATACATATCCCCTGGACTCCGGAACATATACAGGAAGATGTAGATTTAAAGTTAGTATTACAACTGCTTCAAAATGAAGAATGGTAAAAAAATAAAGGTAGATGTGAATCACACCTACCTTTCCTATTTCATAGCAATCTTTTCTGGCTGAAACCAGATTGGCTTTAATAACTCAAAGTTTTTATGATCCTCTAAAACGATAGTAAGGCGTTCTAACGTATCCTCTAACATATGCGGTGCTGCTCGTAAGGACCACACAACTGATGAGAAAACTGTCATGCCAACGTACACCGCATATAAGTTCCAGAACTCCTCTGGTATTCCCCCATTAAAGTAGCCTTCTATTTGTCCGATTGAATACGGAATACTAATGTCTCTTGCAAATAGTGCAATTTTTACGAAATCATGAAGCGGGTCACCCCAATCATAACCATTAAAATCAACAACACCTACATATTTCGCATCACGTACAATTATATTTTCTAAATGAAAATCATCGTGTTGAAATCGATTTGGGCGGTTCTTTAAATATATTTCATTTTCATCTATAAACTTTATGATTTTATCATCATTTTTTATTTTTATTCCACATGTTTTATATGCCTCTACATATTTTCGATGTTTTTCCATTGCTCTTTCATACCATGGAAGGATATCCTTAGGAGCTTCATATGTATGCATTTTTGCTAAATCTTTTCCTGCTTCTATACCAATATCATATTGTTCTTTTGGTGTATATGTAGGCAATAGCTTCTTCGCATCTTCCCCTTCTAAATATGAAAAAATGCCATAGCATAAACCTTCTTCTGCCAACAAACCCATTTCAATTGGTTTTTGTGCTTGCACACTACGGTTTTGCATTTCATTTAAAATTTGAAACTCTATTTTCTTTCTTTCATACTCTTTTATATCGCCTGTCCGTAATAAATATTTTTCGTTATTCGCACTCGTAATTATATATTTCTTATCCGGTGAGAAACCTTTGGAGATTTCTTCAATATTAACTGCATCTTTTACTATTTGTATATTGTTTTGCCACGCTGTAATTGTTTTCATTTTTATTCCCCTTGTATTTCTACATTTGATGTATACGCTACTTCTACAATAAACCCATTCGGATCGTAAAAAGAAATGGATTCCTCCAAATTTGCTACCCAAAATTCAATATGATGAATACCTGCTCAAAGTGTATTCATATTAAAAATACGCCCCTTGTACTACTTGTACAATTTCCATTGGTGTATTGACCATATAATCTGGTGCATCTTTTTTCACTGTTTCAATAACATCATATCCCCAAGATACCCATATTACATTCACCCCAGCCTTTTTACACGCTGCTACGTCTCGCTGTTCGTCACCGACGTATAACATATCTTTCTCTGTTATTTTTTTCGATTTTAAAAATCTTTTTATCATTTTATCTTTACCGAACAAATTTTTAGAACAATATACCTCTTGTATATTTTCTATATCATTATTGTGTAAAAATGCCCGAATATGCTCTTCTGAGTTAGAAGATATAACGGCAATTCCGTATCCTTTTTTATGCAGTTCATCTAATACATCCTTCATCCCATGAAACAAAATAAGATCTTTTATAGCGGGTTGATACAATTTATAAAACTCCAGCGCTAATATCGGTAGTTTATACAATGGTACATCAAGTTGTTTACATCTCTCTGGCATCGTTAATTTACGCAAATACTCAATTTTTTCTTCCCTTACCGTTTTATATCCGTGCTTTTCAGCAATTTGATTATAAATTGGTACAAATATATTTTGTGAATCTACTAATGTGCCATCAAAGTCAAAAACAATATATTTTTGCACTCCCATACCCCCTTACTTCTTTTTTCCTAAACCTATTTTATTCAACAATATAGTTGCCTTACCCTTCTATAAGCATAAAAAAGAACAAGATTTTCTCTTGTTCTTTTTAAGAAAGCCACTTTGGCGGTATATTCGTATTCCAATAAATATTCCCTAATTCATGGTGTCCTGAGTACCCATCATCAAAACGGTGATAGTGGAAATTAAAATAATAACCATCTTGCGGTGGATGATCTCTTCTTACATGAAATCGCAATAAGTCATTTCCTGATTTCGTGTCATACACATGAAAAATCTTTTCATTATTTCCGCCAGCTGGTCTTTGAGAAATCGCTAATGATTGCAATGACTCCTCTGGCACATCACTTGCAAGCTCAGCAATTGCCTCTTCAATTTTCGGTAATATTACATCTTTAAACTCATCTTCAATTACTGGACCAATTTTAGTGCCAAACTTTTGCATTGACTGCTTCTCTGCTTCTTGCATTGCGTACGTAATAAAAGTATCAGTGGTTAACCTGTCATTCGTTTCTTCATATGTATAGGACGTACTCTCCAAATTTTGTTGCCCAGCTGTGCTCGTAGGCTTGTCCGCAGCTTTGGCATTATCAAGCAATATGGAAGGAGGCGTCACTAAACCAAATGTAAATACGGTAATTAATGCGACTAAGGTTTTTCTAAACCAATTTGGCATGTATGTTCCCTCCCCTTTCACTCATTATGTTTTATATAACGGTTGTTCCTTCTATTATACAAAATGATTGTAATTTTTGCACTTTACAATTTTGTTAACGTTCACATATTTTTCACTTGAATATGAAATTGTAAGATTTCATACAATAAAAATACAACAATAATGAGGAGGAGATCCGATGACTTTAGATGTCATGTATTCCGCCGCAAGCATACTAGTTTTAGTATATTTTCTTTATCAATGTGTGACAGATTAGAAAAAGAGCCGTTTTTCGGCTCTTTTTCTATGGTAAGAATACAATCCAACCAATCCAGACTATAAAAATAATCCCGGCAATTACAGCTGGTAATAAATAAAAATGAGAAAGTATAACTATTCCATACAAAAGTATTACTGGAAGTAATAAATAGCGATCTGCCTTCCATCTTAACATTAGTAATTTGCCTTCATCACAATATAAATGAAGAAACATTTTTTTCGAAAATTCATTCCAATAATCACGCGCATATCGAGAAATTCCAACTAAAGCAAATGCAAGAATAATAGCTGCAATCCACCTCGGGCTCATAATAATACTGACAGTGCTTATACATACAATCTGAATATAAAATAATCGTGCACTACTTGTACGGAAAAATTCTTTCAAAAAGGATTCAACAATACGAGATTCCTTTTTCTTCCCTAAAAACTTTTTAGACCGCGGAAACATCCACGGTTTTTTATTCGAACTACTCGGTTTAGCCGCATGACCACCAACTTGCATAATTCCACTCGTCCAGCGCATACTTTCTTCTTTCTCTTTCTCAACTTCTTTAAAAAAGCAATTTTTATAATTCAATTTTTCTTTTATCAATACGATAATTAGAAAAACTGCTAGACCGATACATAGTATAGAATAAAATGGATTTTTATAAATAAGAAACAGACTCACTCCAAAAAAGGATAGACTTATTGAAAATATTACATTTTTGATAACCCATAGTAGCCATCGTTTCCCCATACGTACATGAATAAATCTCGTTAATAACGACAACATAAATCGAAATACAGTAAAGAATAGCCAAAATAATACGACTTGTACCTTCGTCACTCCAATACTTTTCAGCAACACTGGTAACATAGCAACTACTACCACTATATTCGTTATTGCTATTCGAATAAACGTATATGCCATGCCATACTGAATTAACTTTTGCATGTGAGCGGGATACGAAATTAAAAATAAACTATCCGCTTGTTCAAAAAATGAACGAACTCCTCTTGCATATGTAATCACATAAAATGCAAGTAGACCTAATCCGAAATAAACCGTCTCTCCCATCGATAGTTCTTCCATCCATAGTGAACGATAATAAATCCCTATAAATATAAGTGCTGGAATAATAATATATAGCGCAACCGTCCAATCAGTTACCGAACGTATAGACTTCCATTTCCGCCCCAGTTCATGGCGCAATCTTTTATAAAATTGTTGTTTAATCATGCTGTTCACGCCTTACGATTACATCAAAACAGTCCAATAATGAACTTCCTGGCATTTCTGCTAACGTTTGAATTGCCTCTAAATGGCCATCTGCGACTAATGTCCCTTTTGAGATGAGTAAAAATCTTTCGCAAATTCTTTCAGCAGTATCTAATACGTGCGTACAAAGCAGTATTCCTGCCCCACGTTCTTTTTCTTTATATAAATAACTTAAAAACTCTTTCGTAGCTACTGGATCTAAGCCGATAAAAGGTTCATCAATGATATAAAAATCCGGTTCTGTTAAGAAAGCTAATATAAGCATCGATTTTTGTTTCATACCTTTAGAAAACTTTGATAAATACTCATGTTTATGCTTATCCATTCGAAACATATGTAATAACTCTTTAGCTTTCTTTTCCCAGCTTCCTACTTTGTTCTCTCGTGCAGCCATTAATAATTCAATATGTTCCCAGAGCGTCAAATAATCATAATATGTCGGGTGTTCTGGCACGTATGCATAAGGATTTTTCTTTTCAACAAATGATATTTCACCATTCATATTTACTAGTAAACCGAGCATCGTTTTAATCGTCGTACTCTTCCCAGCACCATTTGCACCAATAAGTGCAACTAATTCACCTTTTTCAATCGAAAAGTCAATATCATGAATTGTCTTTTCCCCTAAATCATATCCTGCAGAGCGGATATTCACTTCTAACATACATTCCCCTTCTTTCCATTTCCAATACAAACAAGGAAAAGAATAACATATAACTATCTATATATCATTATAAGATATTTATTTTCCTAGCAGGAAAAAATATTTTTTAACAGAATACTAAATGTTTGATTACATTTTATTGGAGTGGATAATATGTCTTTTCAAATTCGTGAAGCGATAATAGACGATATAGATGCACTTTGCTCTTTGACGAAAGAATTAAAGGGCTCCTCTATTTCCTATGAAGATATGAACAACCGATTGCAATTCGTACAAATGAGTCCTTTTGATTTTTTATATGTTTATGAGGAAGAAGATACTATATTTGGATTACTTGGGTTTCGTATACGTGAAAATTTAGAAGATGTAACTCGGTATGGAGAAATTTCAATAATTAGCGTCGATTCTACAATACGACGAAAAGGCATTGGACAAGTGTTAATGGATTATGCAGAGCAATTAGCAAAGAAGCATAATTGCATTGGCACATGGCTAGTTAGTGGTACAAAAAGATTAGAAGCTCATCCTTTTTACAAAAAATTAGGATATGAAGTAAATGGCTATCGATTTGTAAAACATTTTTAAACTACTTTTTAATTGAAAGGACTATAACTATGACAAACATTCAAGCTATTTTTATTGATCGTGACGGTACAATTGGTGGTGATACTACAATACATTATCCAGGCTCTTTTACATTATTTCCTTTTACACAAGCAGCCTTACAAAAACTAAAAGCTAAAAACATAAAAATTTTCTCCTTTACAAATCAGCCAGGTATCGCAGATGGGATAGCGACTGTAGCTGATTTTGTACAGGAATTAAAAGGATTCGGCTTTGATGATATTTACGTATGTCCTCACAAACACGGTGATGGTTGTGAATGCCGGAAACCAAGTACAGGTATGTTGCTGCAAGCAGCGAAGAAACATGGGCTTGATTTAACACAATGTGCTGTAGTTGGTGATCGCTGGACTGATATCGTTGCAGGAGCAAAAGTAAACGCGACAACAATTTTAGTACGAACAGGCGCTGGCTATGATGCTTTACATACACACCGAGACAAATGGGCTCATATTGAACCAAATTACATTGCAGAAAACTTTGAAGATGCAATAAATTGGGTTTTAAATCAACTATAATACAGATTAAAAAAGACGTTTTCACAATAACGATTATCTCTCAAATATCCATTTTCAGCGTATAATCGCTGCGCTGATAAATTATCAATCTCTGTTTGTAATTTTACACCTTTCGCACCATTTTTTAAGGCAAATTCTTTCGCAGCTTCTAATAATTTTTTTCCTGTTCCTGCTCCGCGCTTAGCAGCTTGTACAAATAAATCATTTAAAATCCATAATTCTTTCATCGAAATGGAAGAAAATGATGGATATAATTGTGTGAAGCCAATATATTCACCGTCTTCAACTGCCACAAAAATAACGGATTCTTTTCTCTCGATTCGATTTTGCAAATATACTTTTGCTCCTTCTATATCGGAATCTTGTCTATAAAACATACGATAGTTATTAAAAACTGATGCTAGTCCATCTAAATCTGCAATTGTTGCCTCATATATTCTCATTTTACTCCATTCCCCTTCCAATACTCTCTCATTATATCCGTTGCCCATTTAGGCTGTACAATTTCTTCTTTCGGCATAAACCCTTTCATTATCGGCTTTATATCCAATATAGGGGTGCCATCAATAGCATCTAATCCCTCAACAATAATTGATTTACCTTCTCTTTTGATCACCTTTACAATTGTGGTTCCTATGCGATTCGGACGATTTTTCCCGCGCTGTGCAAAAATGCCTACTTTAGGATAATCATTATTATTTCTAGGATGTCTAGCAAAATATTGAATTTGTTCATCAGTTACTTTATGAAAATAAAAAACAACTTCAATATGAGAAAAATCTTCAATCCCTTGTATACTTTCCTCTGTATATATTTCAGTTAAAGTAATATAGGATCTTACTTCTCCCCACTCATCATCTTTTATTTGCTTTCTTTCATTATGTACAAATGCGATTGGTTGAACTGAAAACATACGCATTCCCCCTTAAATGTAACCACTTACATTATATAGTATTTTCAGAATGTTTTCCACAAACACGAACTAGATTACATAATATAATTATGATCTATTTCGTAAAGCGAAATTAACTGCTTCAACTGCATGTATATGAGTTGTGTCGAATATCGGAACTGATACGTCTTCCTGCTTTATTAATAATCCTATTTCTGTACAACCTAATATAATTCCTTGGGCCCCTTCTTGTACTAGCTCTTCTATAACTCTTTTATAATACTCTCTAGATTGAGATGTTATCTTTCCTAAACATAATTCTGTATATATTACTTCATTTATCTTTTCTCTATCCTTTTCTGATGGAACCATTACTTTTATACGATTCTCTTCTATGCGTAATTTATAAAAGTCTTGCTCCATTGTATATTTAGTTCCAAGTAAACCAACCATTTGAATATCTTTCCTTTTAATTTCTTTCGCAGTTGCATCAGCGATATGTAAGACTGGAATATGAATATTCTCCTTTATTTTCTCAACTACTTTATGCATTGTATTTGTGCAAATAATTATAAAATCTGCTCCTCCCCTCTGTAACGAATATGCCGCATTTCCTAATATTTCTCCTGCTCCATTCCAATTTCCGTTAGACTGGAATCGTTCAATCTCTTCAAAGTCCACACTATTAATCATACATTTTGCTGAATGTAATCCTCCCAATCTCTCTTTTATTTCTTCATTTATGATTCGATAATATTCAGAAGTTGATTCCCAACTCATACCACCAATTAAACCTATTGTTTTCATTACACCAACACCCACCTTATACTGTTTTTTAAAACTAATCACAACATTTTATTATGTATATTATACACAATAAAACAAGACTTTACGTTTATAATATAAAGTCTTGTTTTAACTATTTCCAAGGAAATTTTATAAGAATATTCTGAAATTAATTTTCTGATGTTTTTATAAAATCTTCATATTGATAATGAAAACATTCTCGATACAACTGTTTAATTTCATCATTTGATGGCACACGTGGATTATTTGCTGGACTTCCACTTTCAATTGCATCTGATGCCATTTTAGAAATAGCTGTTTCAAATTCAACTTCACAAATTCCGTATTTTTTTAAATTTGGGATACGAAGATCAAAACAAAGTTTTTTTATTTCCCTCAGCGTGTAGTCGGCTACTTCTTCATCACAATAGGAATACAAATCTTTATTTAAACAACGACCAATATCCGCTAGTCTTTTTACTGCACTAACTTTTGTATATTCTAAAACTGTAGGTAATAGTATTGCATTCGATATACCATGTGGTACATGAAATAATGCTCCTACCGGCCTTGACATTGCATGAACTAACGTAACAGATGCATTGGAAAATGCGATTCCAGCTTGTAAGGAAGCAATCATCATCGCTTCTCTTGCCTCCATATTCTCTCCATCTTCATATGCAATACGTAAATATTTCATAATACTTTCAATAGCGGAAAGAGCTAGTACATCGGTAAGCGATTGTGAAACTTTAGAAATATATGCTTCGACTGCATGACATAATGCATCTATCCCTGTTGCTGCTGTAATATGAGGTGGTACTGAACGCGTTAAAATTGGGTCAATAATCGCTACTTGTGGGGTAAAACTCGGATGTTTCATCATCATTTTTACATCTGTTCGTTTATTCGTAATTACTGCTACACTTGTTACTTCCGACCCAGTACCAGAAGTTGTTGGGATTGCAATTAGTGGTAGCGGATTATTGTCTATTTCCATATCCTTTTGAACATAATCTTCCACTTCTCCACCATTTGTATATAATACCGCAACTGCTTTCGCTGCATCAATACAACTTCCACCACCAATACCAATAATAAAATCACACTTTCCTTCTTTACAAATAGATAACGCTTCTAACACGTGTATATTGGTAGGTTCAGCATTTACTTTATTATATGTAATAACAGTAATACCTTTCGTATTTAATTGTTGTATACACCTCTCAACATATCCTAAATTCTCCATAATTGTATCAGTAACTATAAACGCTCTTTTCCCCAACTTCTTAGATTGTTCCCCCAGCTTTTCAAGCGAATTTCTTCCATATAATACAGACTTCGGCATACGAAACTCAGCAACTTCTTGCAAGTACTCCACCCCTTCTTACCCTAATTAATATTTTAGTTTATAAAATATAGACTTAATAAATTCCTGTTACTGTATAGAATGTAATAACTAAAAATACAGCAACCGTTTTCAAAATTGTAATGGCAAAAATATCTTTATACGACTGTTTATGTGTTAAACCTGTTACTGTAAGAATAGTAATAATAGCCCCGTTATGTGGTAATGTATCCATTCCTCCCGATGCCATTGACACGATACGATGCATTACTTCTAATGGAATATCAAATTGATTGGCCGCTGCAATAAACTTATCTCCCATCGCACTTAAAACAATTCCCATTCCTCCTGATGCAGAGCCTGTAATTCCAGCTAAAATATTCGTCGTGACTGCTCCATTCACTAGAGGATTTGTGAATGTGGCAGAAATACCATCTCTCATAATCGCGAATCCTGGAAGTGCTGCGATGACACCACCGAATCCAAACTCAGCTCCTGTATTCATTGTTGCAAGTAACGCTCCACCAATACTTGTATTCAATCCAGCTTGAAACCCTGTTACTACTCGTTTCCAATATAATAATAACGTTGTTACAATACCTATAATAAGTGCCAATTCTACTGACCAAATTCCAACTACTGCACTTAATTCTACTTTTCCAAATGCTTTCATACCAATTGCAGAAAAATCAAAACCATTCGGATACCACTTCGGTATCATAATAGTGAAAACTTTATTCATTACACCTACTAAAATAAGTGGTATAAAAGCAATCACTTGTTGAACTCTTGTAATTTCAATGCTTTTCAGTAATGGCATATCTTTTTGTTCTACTTGCACTTGCAAAGAAGCTGCCATTTCAGTATCCCCATCGTTAAAACCAAAATACCCTTCTCCTGCCGCCTTTGCCTTCTTACGTCTACTCTCTAAATATAGTAATCCTAACGTGAGTACAAAAATTGCCCCTACAATACCAAGTATCGGTGCAGCATAAATGTCCGTTTTAAAAAAGGTTGTAGGTATTACGTTTTGAATTTGTGGTGATCCAGGTAGCGCATCCATTGTAAACGTGACCGCTCCAAGTACAATCGTTCCAGGGATTAAACGCTTCGGAATATTCGCTTGTCGAAACAGCTTAGCTGCGAACGGATATACAGCAAACACTACTACGTACACACTAACGCCACTATACGTTAAGATAGCACCCATTAATACAATCGCTAAAATCGTACGTTTTTCACCAACTAACTCTATAATTGTCTTTGCAATCGAGTCTGCAATTCCTGACATTTCTACTACTTTTCCAAATATTGCCCCAAGTAAAAATACAGGGAAATATAGTTTAATAAAACCTACCATTTTCTCCATAAAGATATTCGAAAAGAAAGGTAATACAAAACTAGGCTCTGTCAAAAATACCGCAAATAATGCAAATATCGGTGCAAATAAAATAACAGAAAACCCTCTATATGCTACAAACATTAGTAAACTAAGTGCTAATAATATAATAACTAGCTCCAATTATACCCCTCCTTTAAACAGAAAATTCAAACTTTTATAAATAAACTTCTACTAATCTTTTGATTCTGACATCCCTCCTCTTATTCATACAAATTTTTCATGCTAAAAATGTCTAATTATACATATTCGATTACATATGAAAAATCCCTTTAAGCAGAAACGATTTCATCGTCATACATTATAAAGGGATTGTTAGTCTCAATATTTACTTCTTTATCAAACTATTTTCTAAACAAAAATGATGTAGTTCGTTTACATCGTTTACTATATGAGTCGCACCAACTTCAGTCAATTCTGTTTTACTACCATATCCATATAAAACGCCGATTGAAGCAATTTCATTATTATTCGCACCGATTATATCGTGCTTTCTATCTCCAATCATAACAATTTCTTCTTTATTTAGGCCTTCATTTGTTTGTAAAATATGAGCAATGATTTCTTCTTTTTTTATTCTCGTACCATCTAAATTACTTCCAATTATACCTTCGAAATAATTCGTTAGTTGGAAATGATCTAGTACTTGTTTTGCAAATACAGTAGGTTTTGAAGTTGCTATAAATAAACGATTTCCGGTATCTTTTAATTGTTTTAAGAGATTTGGAATACCCTCGTAAACATTATTTTCTACCAATCCACGCTGCTTTACATACTCTCTGAAATAAAAAACAGCTCGTTCAACTTCTCCTTCGTTCATATTGTATCTCTCTACGAATGATTGCTGGATGGGTGGACCAATAAATGAATCTAACTCGCTTACATGTAATTCTTCAATTCCAACCTTTTTTAATGCATATAATACTGAATTTATAATTCCTTCTTTCGGATCCGTCAATGTTCCATCTAGGTCAAATAGAAATGTTGTGTACAAATTTAATCCCCCGCTCCTATTTACTTTACATATTATATAGAAGGCTTTTTCATGCCTACCTTTTACTATACTACCATTATTTATCTTTTCGGAAATTTCTTCTTCTATGTCACATACGTTCAGTTACAAAATGTAATAGATATGATAAAGTAAAAAAGTTACAATTAACTAAATAGAAACTGGTGAACTAAATGTCAATTACCTTAATATTTATTCTGGCTTTCACAATTATTATCCACGCAGTCGAAACAAGTTCCTATAGTATTCGATTAGCCGGTGTTCGTTTAAAAAAGATTGTCGTTGCCTTATCCGTCGTAGGGATGGTACTGCTTATTTCAAGAACATCTAACTTACTACAAGCCTTTTTAATTGGCGGGATTGTCGATGAAGCAAAACTAGATTCTTCTATTGATTTAGAGCATATTATACGGCTCGTTCTATTATCTGCCTCTGTCGGTACACTGCTTGCGATTATTCTGTATCCAACTTTGACAAAACTATTTGGATATGTCATTCGAAACTTTGAAACAGACGGTTCTTTCATTCGAATGATGAAAACAAATAACATTCAAAAATTAAAGTATACAAAAAAATATGTACGATTTCCAAAATTAGAAATGATTCATAGACTACGTATTGGTGGTATTCCAAAACGTATTATGCTTATTAACATGTTTGCTACTGCAATTTATACAGCTGGTGTTCTTTCAGCCCTTTACGCTTCTTTTTTAAATCCAGATTATGCAACAAATGCAAGTACAGCTTCTGGACTTGTGAATGGTTTTGCTACTATTTTATTAACAGTGTTACTCGATCCACGTATTGCACTTTTAACAGAACGTGCTTTACAATCAGAAAATGGCGTTGAATCTATGAGTAAAATGTATGGTTGGCTAATGATATCTAGACTTCTCGGTACATTATTAGCACAGCTACTATTTGTACCAGGTGCTTACTGGATTTTATGGATTATTGAACTGATGCATTAATTTACTAGAAAGGTAGATTTATCAATGAATATAAAAACAGAGCAAGATATAATTCGCTTAATAGAAAACGACGAATGGATGATGGATATATTACAAATGGCAAAATCACTAGAGCTACCAGATTGGTGGATTTGCGCCGGATTTGTTCGCTCTAAAATTTGGGATACTTTACATGACTACGAAATACGAACGGCTACACCAGATATTGATGTCATTTATTTTGATCAATTACATACAGATGAGGTATATGAGCAATCACTAGAGAAAGCACTGGTAAATATGGATGCTTCTATACCTTGGTCGGTAAAAAATCAAGCTCGTATGCATGTAGTGAATAATATGCCACCGTATTCTTCTTCCGTTGATGCTATTTCTAGGTTTCCTGAAACAGCGACCGCTTTAGGAGTTACGCTTGACGAACTAAACAACGTCATATTAACAGCCCCATGTGGTATTGAAGATGTTCTTTCCTTACAAGTGAGGCCAACAGCTCATTTTCTTGAAACAAAAGAACGTATTCTTATGTACAAAAATAGAGTCCATAAAAAGAATTGGCAAATCAAATGGCCTAGTATTACAATCACTTATCCCAAAATCTAAAATAAGGAGCTTCGTATTATACGAAGCTCCTTATTTTATTTCAAAAACTGAATGACTATTTCAGCAAATCTATCTGCTTCTTCATAATGCGGTGTATGACCACTCTCTTCGAATACAATACAATCCCCATTTTGAGCATCTTTATTAAACGTTTCAATTTGTTTTTCACACGTTACTACATCATGTTTTCCTACAATTAATAACATTGGATTTTGTATATCTTTTATTTTTCGTAATAATGAAGTATGAACTGTTCCTTCTAATTTTAATCTATCAAAATGAATTTTGGAGCGATTTGAAAATATTTCCCACTCTTCATCACTATATAAACTCTCATCTGTCTCATCTTCCTTATAATTGTAAATCTCCATTCTTTTTTCTTTTAATTCATCGCTTAATCTTATATAGGCTTCTAGCAACTCTTCTGAAGTAGCATTGCTAGATGAATAAGTAAGGGATTCTTCTGCTACTTCTTCTTTTCCATACTTTTTTAATAAATGCCCTGTCTTTTGTAACAAAGCTTTACTTGTTAATGCAAAATCGAAAGTTGACGCTTCAAATATGATTTTCTCTATTGAACTTGGATATATCGACGCATATAACAATGCTACATATCCACCGAAAGAATGTCCAATGACAGACCATTTCTCAATTTGTAATACTTTTTTTAGTTCCTCACAGTCTTCAATCAAATCATGTAATCCAAAAGCTTCGTCCTCAGTAATTTCTTCTGAGCGACAAACACCTCTTTGATCTATCATTATTACATATAAAGAATCTTTTAAACGTTCCGCTTGATGAAATGAAAAATCATAGCAACTTTCTCCTGGTCCACCATGCAAGTATAGGACTGGTTTATTTTTAAGATTTCCATACGTTTCAACGTATAGCTTTTTCCCTCTAATGTTCATGTATTTCCCTGTTCCCATCAAATTCGCCTTTATAATCATCACCTTCTTTTTTTCTAAATATTATAACATCCTAGATTAAATAATCCCTATTACATTTAAAAAGACGATGATTATTGCAAGTGGCGCTACAAATCGAAGTAAAAACGCCCAACAAGTAAATACTTTCTTTCCATAATTTCCACCTACAAAAAACTCTGCTTCTAGCACCTTCTTTTCCATTTTGAATGAAACGAAAATACTAATAAATAGTGCTCCAAGTGGCATTAATATATTACTAGATAAGAAGTCTACTGCATCAAAAATATTCTTTCCGAAAATCGTAATATCACTCCATATTCCAAATGATAACGCGGATGGTATACCTACTAAGAAAATGCCGAAACCGATTATCCATGATAATTTCGTTCTCTTTTCTTGTTCACCATTTGCTAATGCTGAAACAACTGTCTCTAGTAGAGAAAATGCCGATGTTAATGTTGCAAATGTAAATAGTGCAAGAAATACTGTTAAGAACAACCCACCGAATGGAATTTGACTAAATACAGATGGTAATACGATAAATAGTAATCCAGGCCCTTCTGTCGGCTCCATTCCTAATGAAAATACGGCCGGAAAGATAGCAAGACCTGCAAATAATGAAACAAATAAATTCAATCCAACAATTGTAACTGCTGATTTTGGTAAACTTTCTTTTTTATTTAAATACGAGCTATAGGTAACCATAATCGAAATCCCGATACTAATCGCAAAAAATGATTGTCCCATCGCGAATAAAATACTTTCTGAAGTAATCTTTGAGAAGTCTGGTTGTAAGAAAAACTTCACACCTTGTATTGCATTATCAAGTGTTAATGAACGAATAATAAGAGCAACAAATAAAACAAACAATGCTGGCAACATATATTTACTTGCTTTTTCAATTCCATTTTGTACACCCTTTGATACAACCCAAATCGTAATGAACATAAAAGTGAAATGTCCCATAATCGCCCAAGCGGGATTTCCAATTGTTTCAGTAAATAATGCTCCATAATTTTGTCCCGGAGTAATAAGTTGTCCCGTTACTCCTCTGAATAAATAAATTAACACCCATCCACCTACAACACTATAAAACGAAAGTAGTATAAAACATGTTCCAACGCCAAGGCGTCCAATCCAGTGCCATCCTGTATTAGGTGCGATACTTTTAAATGCTCCAACTGCTTGTTTCTGCGTACTGCGTCCAATCATAAATTCAGCTATAAGTAGTGGTAGTCCAATTAATACAGTAAATAATATAAAGATTAAAAAGAATGCTCCTCCCCCACTCTTCCCAGCGATATAAGGAAACTTCCATATTGCGCCAAGTCCAATTGCTGATCCTGCTGCAGCCATTATAAAACCTAATTTCGAAGTCCATTGCTCCGTCTGTTTCATCTTATTTTCCTCCTAATTAAATTACTTTATATAAATAATTAAATTTTATAAACCAATCCAAATAAACCCTCCATTTCTATTTCCATAAAATAAAAAATGGCTCAACGTCTCTATATAAAGAGACGCTAAGCCATTTACTTAACGCGGTACCACCCTTATTGATTCCATTATGAATCCACCTTAGTAGTAATCGTTTGATTACAAACCTAATATCGAAGGTTAACCGTTAAGATTTACTAAGAATGTGATTCCGTTCCACCTTACTGCTCCTAGGCGAGTTCAGGATGTTATTTGACTATGTCACACCAACCCATAGCTCTCTGTACAAATATACGACCTTACTACTCCTATTCAACACATTTTAATATTTAGAATATATTTTCTTTTGAAATTAATATGAAGTATATCGGTTATATTTATAACTGTCAAGGGATATATTAAAATTTGATGAGAAAATGCGGAATTTTCTTCCCCTATTATTAAGGGATAAGTCTAGTACAGTCCCTTGGAAAAGCACTCGCCTCTCGTACATTTGTTAATTCTAATAGTTTGTATACAACTCTCTCTAATCCAATTCCAAAACCACCATGCGGGGGACAACCGTATCGGAATGTATTTAAATAAGATTGAAATGTATCTGGATGTAATCCTTTTTCTTTAAAAGAAGCAAGTAACATTTCATAATCATGAATTCGCTGTGCCCCTGATGTTATTTCTAATCCCTTATATAATAAGTCAAATGAATCAGTAATAGATGAATTCTCTTTATTCGGCATCGTATACATTGGCCTAGCTTCTTTCGGATAATGTGTAATGAAAACTAACTCACTCTTATATGTTTCCTTCACATACTTGCCTAGTAGCTTTTCACCTTCTGTATCTAAATCCCCAATTGGCGACTCTTTCCGGTATTTATTTTTCAAAATTTCTTGCGCTTGTAACAATGTAATTTTCGGTATTTCTGTAATAACAGGTACTTCTATTTGTAATAGTTGTAGTTCTTTTTCACAGTTTTTTGCTACTTGTTGAAACATATATCGTAAAACATCCGTTTCTAATTGCATCACTTCATAAAAATCATGAATAAATCCAAGTTCTACGTCTAACGATATATATTCATTCAAATGACGGGAAGAATTATGATGTTCCGCTCTGTAAACAGGTGCAACTTCAAAAACACGTTCTAACCCTCCAGCTACCATCATCTGTTTATAAAACTGTGGTGATTGTGCTAAATAAGCTTCTTTTTGAAAGTATGGAAGCTTAAAAACATTCGCTCCTCCTTCTGCCCCTTGCGAAACAATTTTCGGAGTAAATATACGTGTGAAATCGTTCTCTATAAGAAATTCACTAAAGCTCTGAACGAGTGTAGATTTCACTTTAAATATCGCCGCGGTTCTCTCATGTCTTAATGATAATACCCGCTCATTCAGTAGTTGATCTAAACCAACTTGTAACTTCTTTTTATTTATTTCAAACGGAAGTGGTTCTGCGCCATTTAATATTTTCACTTCGTGAGCAAGCACTTCGACACCTAACTCTGTTTTCGAAGTCTCAACAATTTCACCAACGACTTGAACGACACTTTCCACATCTACTTTAAATCCAGCTAACTCATTTTCTAATACACATTGCATAACTCCCGATCGATCCCTAATTAATAAAAAACTAACATTACCTAGATGACGAATCTTTTTTACCCATCCTTGAAGTAATACAACCTTGCCGCCTTGCTCCGTACATTCTTTTGTGAGTGAACGCTTCATTATTGACCCCATTATTTTTCCCTCCATTAATTTTATATTTATTTACATTATTGTTGTCATCGTCATCATCCACGGTCACTCACCTCCTTTCAAAGAATACAAAAATCCGCCCCTATAAATAGGGACGGATTTTTCCGCGGTACCACCCAAATTGTCATAATGACCATCTTAGCCCTGATAACGGTAGGTACCGTTTGCTTTTACTAATTATCACGTTCAAAGCAACACTCACAGGTGTCCTTCCATCATGCGGTATCGCAATCTTCTCAGCAACCGATTGCTCTCTGTAGACCTTTGCATCATGTACTTTTCCTGATCCTCACTTTTTATATTTACAGAGTATTCTATCTCTTTGTTTTATAAAACGCAAGCCTTTTTAAATATATTTTGATTTTTCATATCCAATTTTGTACAATCTCCTCTAAAGCCATTCCACGTGAGCCTTTCAATAATATGATATCCATTTTCGTTATAACTTTTAATACTTCTTCTGCTATCTTGGCTTTACTATTAAATGACTGTACTTTTCCTATATCATATTTCTTTCTCGCTTCTTCCGCTACAATTTCAGCTAACTCTCCATAAGTGAATACATATTGAATGCTCTCTTCATTTAACATTTTACCAATTTCTCTATGATATGTTTCAGCATTCTCCCCTAACTCCAACATATCCCCAATTACTATCATTTTTTTCTTATAGGCATTTAATGTCTGTAACGTTTCAATTGCGGCCTTCATTGAAGAGGGACTGGCATTCCATGCATCGTTAATAATTGTAAAACCTGTTTTAGCAGTTAAAAATTGAAAGCGCATATGAGTAATATTTACTTGCCGTAGTGCTTCCTGTATTTTTTCTGTAGGGACATTATAATATTGACCTACGGCGATTCCGACAATCGCATTTAAAATACTATGTTTTCCATGCAAGGGAACATCGTACTGTATTTTTGAATCATTTAATTTAAAATGAACACCATATTCATCTAATTGCACGTTTGTTGGAAACAAATCATTTGTATACTTTTCACCAAATGCCTTACAATTTATACTCGATAGATTCTTATTTTTCAAAAGCAACGGTTCATCACCATTATACAAACATAATCCTTCATCTTTTAATCCATCAATAATTTCTAATTTAGCCTTCGCAATTTCTTCTTTTGATCCAAGCGTCTCTAAGTGAGAATGGCCAATCATTGTAATGATCACTACATCTGGCTGTGCTATTATTGATAAGTTTCGAATTTGTCCTTTTTCACTCATCCCCATTTCAAGAATTAAAAACTCTGTATCTCGTTTCATTTCTAAAATAGTTAATGGCAAACCGATTTGACTATTAAAGTTTCCCTTTGTTTTATGCACACGATGAGTTGTACTTAAAATCGTGCTTATTATATCTTTTACCGTTGTCTTGCCATTACTACCTGTAATTCCAATTACTTTTACATTTAGCTCTTTCCGATAAAATTGTGCCAATTGTTGCAAGGCAAACAAAGTGTCATCTACAAATATAATCGGCATCCCTTTTGGCAGAGTGCCGTAAGACTTTTTCCATAAGGAAGCGACAGCTCCATTATCGAATGCCTCTTTCACATAATCATGTCCATCTTTCACCCTAATGATTGGAACAAATACATTTCCTTCTTTAATGCTTTTGGAATCTATACAGACACCATATATCTCTATGTGATAAAACGATTCTTGTAACCCTTCACCACCTACTATCTCTTCAAGTTTTTTCAAATTCATTTGAATCAAATCATCACCCTTTTTCCATTTTATTACATAATTTCTGTTTCATTTACGCATATTGATAAAGTGAAACTTTAATCAGTGGGGATTTTGTTCCTCCCCACTGATTATCAGCCCTCACCAATCGGGCTTTTACGGGCAGTTGATCCCCCACCTAACTTCTTTGCTTTCCCTGAATTTTGAGGTGGAGGTTCTTACTGCCCGTTAATGCGGGATAAAAATTTTATAGCGAGGTGTTTATATGAAAAAAGCGATTAGTTTCTTTCTTCTTTTGTTATGCCTAATTGCAGTGAATGAAACATACGCCTATTCACCAAAATCTTTACCAATCTCCCAAAACTCTGATCAATGGAAAGTGAATATTGATGAACCGAAGAACATAGATAAAAATATGCTTCAAGCTAAAGAAGATGAATTTAAAACATATCAATTTTCAGTAAAAAATGTTGGTAACAGTGAAGTATATAACGTACAAGTCGAAGTATTCCGCAACGAGCCAAAAACGAAAACGAAATATGAACTTTTCTCACGAAAGGAAAGTCGCTTAGCAAGTGGAAAAACTGGATTTGAACATACTAATTTTCCAGTTGCCACAAAAGCAGATGAAGTTGATGTAATCATTACTTGGCAAGAACACCCTTTCCGCTCTATGAGAAACGGTCAAAAAGTTGAGTCTAGAAAATTTAAAGAGCATTTTGTTTTTAAAGACGAAAAAAACAACTAGAATGCGGATGAATTTACATTAGCATTCATATAGCTTACTTTACTAGTACCAGTTCTTAAGCAAATTAAAAAGTCGTGGCTTATAAACGCCACGACTTTTTATATTAATTCGTACTAATTCCTCTTGCTGCCCAAATACGATCGATATCAGCAGCATGTTGTCCGCCATATAAAAGAGCATCCGCTTGCTTAATCGCTTTTGCTCCATCACTGAATTTAGAGTTTGGTGTTAATGACCAGTGTGATTGTAAAATAATTTTCGTTGCTACATCACGTCCAAAAGCTTGTGCCATCTCATATTGACCTTGTGCCCAAATTTCCCCATCATCATGTACCTCATTTGTAACATCTTTCGGATACACTTTATTCGTATCTAATCGGCGCAAGCACGTCGGATCTGAACTAGAATAAGCAGCCGCATCCCATTCTCCAACACATGCTTTTCCGTAGCCTGTTGTCGATACTGCATCTTCATACGTAGCACCTAAGAAGTCACCAAATCCTTCTCCCATCGCTCCGCCTTCTGCTGAACTACCAAAGCCAGGAACTTGGTTATCTTGAATTGAATGTCCGTATTCATGTGCGATAATACCAGCATCTTCTGCATCATCTACTCCGCCAGTACCAAAAGTTAAAGCTTTCGTTGTCGGAGAATAAAATGAGTTATCCGCCGTCGTTCCATTCACATTCACTTTAATAGAGCGATTATTAATATTTTTAAAACCTAACCCTTGAATGTAACGCTGTAATGTATCGATATGATAATACGACATAACATCTTCAAAGCTATCATTTGCACGTGTATAGTTAAATTGTAAATTTGTAGATTTTGTTTTTGCTTTTGAAGAAATTGTTACATACTCTCCAATTAAAAATCCTGTCCCATCTAAACCTTTTAACGTAACAGTCTTCAATTGATTCGTTAACGCTGTTGAATCCGCATCGTTATTATCTTTTAAGCCTACTTTACTACCACTAGATACGACTGGGTTAGGTAAAAATACTTTTCCTGTCCCTTCAGCTTTTCGGTTTATATCAACCTTTTTAATTAACTTCCCATTTTCTGCATCAATAAATGTTTCCCATGCACCAAACGGGTTATTAGAATGGACTACAACTTTATATACTGGACGAGCAATTCCCTCTTCAACAATATATCCGAATTCTTTCTCTGTAGGAGCCCATAAGTTTTGCTCACTTGCTTCTCCAACATACGCCATTGATTTTTGTATTGCATCTTTTTCACTAATTTTTGTCGTTACTTCCTTCACACCTTTGACGGATTGATAATCAGAAACAGCAAGTACGCCCTTTCCCTCTCCGTTAAGTGTAACTGTAATTTGTTTTGAAAATACAGGCGCACCATTAACAACTTGTTGGAATCTAACATATGAAGCTACTGACGTTTCTGTTGTAGAAATATATTGCAAGTCTGAAAGGTCTGTTTTCAATCCATACTGTGCAGCATTTTCTTTTAAATATTCAGTTGCTTTTTTCTGCGGCGAATAAGCTTCTAGCTTTACTTGCTGTTGTTTTTCCAACGCCGAAACCGTAGAAATCGTCCCCATTACTAATGGCACAGTCATTGCCATTGCCACCATTTTTTTATTAAACATAGAACCACTCCCCCTAATAAAGTAGCTCAACCTTATCCCATTACCACTAGGCAATCATTCCCCACAACATGGGGGGATAAAAATTGAATCTACGAGTAATTCTCTATAAACAATTCTATTACCTTTCCATTTAGGGTCAGTGAAATTTTCTCAATATTTATGCGTAAAGTGAAAACAATACTTTAGAAAGAAATTTCTAAAGTCATTCCTTATCCCTGAAACTTTTCATATTACTGTTTAAAAAAATAGACTTTTTACCTAACGGTAGGTTGAAAAAATTATTAATGAATGATACGATTTAAATAACCTTTTTTAGGAGGATCTATTATGAGTAAAAGTGAAGAAACACTCTCTTCAATAATGGAAGCAAGTTATCGCCTTTTTGCTACGTACGGTATTGCTAAAACAACTTATACGATGATTGGTGAGAAGGTTGGTATCGCAAAACCATCTATATATTACTACTTTAAGTCTAAAGATGCCTTGATTGAATGTATTTTTACTGAATTATGTAAAGCTATGCAGTTCTCTTCGTATTTTCATACAGAAGAATTTACGAAAACAAATTTTATTGAAAAATGTATTGCAATTGGCCTTAAAATAATTGATGAACAGCGAAACGACCCTTATTTTAATCTTGTGTTACAAGAATATGTTTTACTATCTTCAAGAAACAATATGTACAAAGATCGATTACTAACTGTGCAAACAGAATATTTACATGGATTTGAGGTACTCCTTACAAAAGCAAATAAACTTCAATTAATTGAAAATAAAAATCTAGTTTCAAAAGCTCATATGTTAGCATTAGTGCTTGATAATATCGGGAATTTTATGATGATTGATGCAAAGATAGATTATAAACAAATTTGGATTGAAGCTGTAAATAGCATTTTTGAAAGAAGGGATTGAAGTGAATACAAAAAAGCGCATTATCGGCTTAGATTTCGCTAGAGCTTTGGCGATGTTTGGTATGCTACTTGTTAATTTCATGGTGATAACAGGTGCAGAAGGAAATGGTCCCCCTTTTTTAATAACCCTCATGTCACTATTTGAAGGTAGAGCTTCTGCTTTGTTTGTTATACTTGCAGGCATCGGTATCACTTTAATGACTAGGTCAGCCGTTGCTAGCAATGAAAAAATAAAAATTTCTAATAGCCGAAAGACCATATGGAAACGATCACTATTCTTATTTATTTTAGGATTACTACTATATGGACTAGAGTGGACTGGGGATATAATACACTACTACGGTGTTTACCTTTTCGTCGCTGCATTACTCATTACAGTACGCAAAAAACTATTACTTTTTCTTTCTATCATTATTTTATTAATCGCACAAGCTCTTCAGCTTACTTTCAATACTTTCGAAGGTTGGGGAGGACCTACTCCATTCATAAACTATGTAGACTTCTGGACAATACAAGGTTTTCTTCGCAATTTATTCTTTAATGGCTATCACCCTATTTTCCCTTGGTTCTCGTTCTTCTTAATCGGTATGATAATTGGCAGGTTAGATCTTCATAATAAGAAAATTAGAGAAAGATTACTCTTACTGGGTATTACAATTACAATATTGTCAGAACTTTTATCAAAAGGGCTTACTCACTTTTTTATTCCATATATCGGCAAAGGGGCTGCCACATTTTTATTTAATACAGGACCCATCTTACCAAATGTATTATATATTTTATCTGCTACAGGATCCGCTATTGCTATATTAATCATTTGCCTCAACATCGCTGAAAAATATAGAAATAATTGGTTTGTCACTTCCATTGTACAAACAGGACAATTAACATTAACTCATTATGTCAGCCATGTATTTATCGGTATTGGGACGTTAATTCTATTAAATAAAATGGAACAACAATCACTACTATTCGTTTTATTATTTGCTAGTGGATTTTTCATTTTCAGCATTTTAATTAGTGTGTTATGGGGAAAGAAATTTTCTAGAGGACCTATCGAATGGATTATGAGGAAATTAGCCGGATAAATTTCCATCATACAAAAAGGAAGTTGGAATCATTCCAACTTCCTTTTTTCTTTAATGAGCCGCGCTTAATTTAATTCGAACTTTCGCTTCACCTAAAGATAGTTCATCGTCTTCATTCGTTAAGTGATCAAATGTAAATTGCTTAACGAGTAAATTTTCTTCCAATAAATCTTTATGGTTCGTTAATGTTCGTTGTAGTTCTTCCTCTGTATCAAGAATAACATCTACTCGTAAATTAACCGGTAAATTTAACTGCTTACGATATTCTTGAACCGCTCGAATGAATTCACGAGCTACTCCTTCTTGTAACAATTCTTCCGTTACATTCATATCTAACATAACTGTATATTGTCCGTTAGTCGTATTAGAAAATCCTGATTTTGCGACTTTCTCTACCAGTACATCTTCAGCTGTTACAACTACTTCTTCTCCTGGTGCTGCTTCGTAAACTGCTCTTTCTGTAGATACAAAATGTTGCACTTCTTCTTTTGGTAATTGTTTTAGCCATGTATTTACTGCATTCACATTTTTACCAAGCTTCGGCCCAGCTGTTTTAAAATTCAGCTTTAATTGATAGGACGTATATTTCGTTTCATCGAGTTCAACATGAAACGCTTTGACATTTAGCTCATCCATGACGATATCACGATAAGATTCCCAATCCATATCATTTTCATTATGCGCTAGTAATACAAGTTCTGCTAACGGCTGTTTTACTTTTAAAGAATGCTGATTACGATTACTTCTTCCAAGTTCAACAACCTGTAAAACTGCATCCATTTCCTCTTCTAATTTCGGCTGAAGTAGTGATTCATTTACAACTGGATAATCCTCTAAATGAACGCTACTTGCAGTTAAATTCAAATGAATATCTTCAGCGACAAATGGTGTAAATGGTGCAATTAATTTACTAATTGTTACAAGTACTTCATGAAGTGTCTCATACGCAGCTGCTTTTTCAGCATTCATACCAGACTCCCAGAAACGATTACGTGATCGTCTTACATACCAGTTACTTACTTCATCTACAAGTGCCGCGATTTCACGAGCTGCATTCGTAAATTGATAATCATCAAGTGCTGTTCTCACTTTTTTCGTAGTGCTATGCAATCTTGATAATACCCATTCATCCAATTTCGTCCGCTTTACATCATACGTTTCTTTCGGATTATACCCATCTAAATTTGCATATAAAACATAGAAGCTATACACATTGACTAATGTATCTACAAACTTAGATTTTGCTTCCAGTACTGTTCTTTCAGAAAAACGTTTCGCATTCCACGGTGCACTGTCAACGAGTAGCGCCCATCTTAAAGCATCTGCACCAAACTGATTTACTAAATCAACTGGATCTAGTGCATTCCCTTTACTTTTAGACATTTTCTGTCCTTCTTCGTCTAATACATGTCCTAGTGATAACACTCGTTTATAAGGTACTTTTCCTGTATATAGTGCTGATACTGCTAATAAACTATAAAACCATCCGCGTGTTTGATCAATGCCTTCTGCAATAACATCCGCTGGAAACTGTTCTTCAAATAACTCTTTATTTTCAAATGGATAATGATATTGCGCAAATGGCATGGAACCACTATCAAACCAAACATCAATTACTTCTGGTGTACGATTCATTGTACTTCCGCATTTTTCACAGCAAACTTGCACTTCATCTACATATGGCTTATGCAATTCCAAATCTTCCGGTGTTTCTTTTGTACTATGCTTTCTTAAATCAGCAATGCTTTTCGGTGCGAATT
Source organism: Bacillus sp. BB081 (assembly GCF_008368895.1). Classification (NCBI taxonomy): domain Bacteria; kingdom Bacillati; phylum Bacillota; class Bacilli; order Caryophanales; family Bacillaceae; genus Bacillus; species Bacillus sp. BB081. The sequence continues at coordinate 44,089 of NZ_QOZX01000034.1, read as the reverse complement.
GATGATCGCAACTTTCACATTCCCATACGTTTAATGGTGTTCCCCAATATCTATTTCGGCTAATATTCCAGTCCACCATATTTTCTAAAAACTTACCAAAGCGTCCATGTTTCATATGGTCTGGATACCAAGTAACAGAATCGTTATTTTGCAAAAATGTATCTTTAATTGCAGTTGTTCGGATTAACCAACTCTCTCCTGCATAATAAAGAAGTGGTGAATCACAACGCCAGCAATGTGGGTAGCTATGTTCATACTTTTCTTTATGATACAGTAAACCTTCCTTCGCTAAATGACGAACGATATCCACGTCACAATCTTTAACAAATTTCCCTTTCAAAAATGGTACTGCTTCTGTATATTCACCTTTCTCATCTACAACATGCAAGAATGACAATCCTTCACTTTGAACGACTCTATAATCGTCCTCCCCATATGCTGGAGCGATATGAACGAGTCCTGTACCACTATCTGCCGTGACAAAATCTGCTGCGATAACGTGATAGCCATTTGTAACTTCTTTCATTGGAAATGGCGGCATATAAGATGTGTTTACTAATTCTTCACCTTTATGAACAGATAATACTTCATAGTCTTCTTTTAATACATCTTGTACACGTTCTTTCGCAACAATGTATACATGACCTTCTTGTTTCGCTTTCACGTATTCCATATTTGGATGTACAGCGAGCGCAACATTTGCTGGAAGTGTCCAAGGTGTCGTTGTCCACCCTAGGAAATATTCATTTTCACTATCTTTTACTTGAAACTTAACTGTTGCACTTAAGTCTTTTACTGTTTTATACCCTTGTGCAACCTCATGTGAACTTAGTGAAGTTTGACAACTTGGGCAGTATGGTGAGACTCTATGCCCTTTGTACAATAATCCTTTTTCATGAATCGTCCCTAAAATATGCCATACACTTTCGATATATGGATTCTCTAGCGTAACGTATGGATCATCCATATCTACCCAATAACCGATGCTTTCAGTGAATTCACGCCACTGCTTCTCATATGTGAATACACTCTCTTTACACTTCTGAATAAATGGCTCAATTCCATACTCTTCAATTTCATGTTTACCAGAAATACCGAGTTGCTTCTCAACACCTAATTCTACAGGTAAACCGTGTGTATCCCATCCCGCTTTTCGTAGCACTTTATAACCAGCCATCGTTTTATATCTTGCTACTACATCTTTAATTGTCCGTCCAAGCGCATGACCTACATGCGGTAATCCATTCGCCGTTGGTGGTCCTTCATAAAACACAAAAGACTGTGCGCCTTCTCGATTCTGAATTGATTGCTCGAAAATACTTTGCTCGTTCCACTGCTTACGAATACGTGTTTCTCTCCCTACAGCTGACTCTTTTACATCTACTTTCTTCATCTACAATCACTCCTTTTGAATATTTTAAAGCACACAAAAAACCCGTCCCTATGAAGTAGGGACGGGTTTAACCGCGTTACCACCCTAATTCTATTAGCTCTTCGCTAATAGCACTTAGCAACGTACTATCATACGTGTTCTTTGTAACGGTAGACATCCGTCCGGGCTTACTTATTTTCAGCCTCGGCTCCTCGGAGATGATTTTCAAATAACGTCTGCACACCGGCTTTCAGCTATACACCGGCTCTCTGGGGAACAATTCATTATTTTACTCGTTCTCGTCTTCAGATTTGTATACTTTATTAAAAGCTATTTTATGCCATTGGGCAATAAATTGTCAACTAATTCGAAATATATATTTAATTATACCCTTTTTTCACAATTCCTATACAATTATTTCTTAAATTCTTGTATTCCAGCTAAATCTTCATCTTCTTCAATAAGCTCAGCAAAGAATCTTGATTCATCCTCACGAAGAACAATTTCAAGCTCTTGCTTCGCCTCTTCAATTCTATTTAACTGTGCTAAATAACAAGCGCGATCATATCTTGCTAACAAATCACTCGCATCTATTGTTAATACATCATTTGTTATTTTTTCTGCCTTTAGTGTTTGTCCGGCACCATGATACGAAGATGCTAAAGAAAGAAGAATTGCTGCTTCATTTGGATGATGTATAGAAGCATTTTCTAATACATGAATTGCCTCTTCAAACCTTTCTTGACTTTGATACATTTCTCCTAAAGCAAGAAACGCTCTACTTACAAACGGTGTTTGCTCCATTAATTGTAAGGTAATCTTTTCTGCTTTTCTTTCTTCTCCTATTTTAAAGAATACTTGTGCTTGTAAAAGAAGCGTATCATAATCATCTGGTAACTCTCGAACCATTTGCTTCGTTAATTCTGAAGCATCCCGTAACATATCTTCTTCTTCACACGCCATGAAAAGATTTACAAGTTGCTTCGCTACATCGTAATCCCATTTATTTTCTAACGATGTTTGCAATACATCTATCGCCTCTTTATACATCGCCACATTCTCGTAAAATAGTGAAAATCGCTGCGCTGCCATACTATTTTTTTGATTTAACTTTAACGAGATTTCATACAAATCAATGATTGTAGTAATAATCGAAATTTCTTTCGCACGGTTTTTCATACGATAAAAAGCTCTCGTAATTATGGATTTTTTCGGCTGTTCATTTTGTTGCCGTTCAATCCATCTTTCCGTCACCGCAGATGCAGCATACATAAATGCCATACTTCTTTCTGCCTTCTTCACCTTTAATGTATGAAGAAAATCTCGTATGTTAGACAATTTCTTATGTTGTTCTATCGTTTTTACATACACATCAAATATTTGTTCATTATTTGCATCTTTTTGTATAACTTTCATTGCAATTTCAATTGCTTTTGCATTCCTTTTTTTCACTAACACTTTGGCATAATGATATAGAACTTCTATATGCTCACTATCTAATTGAAGTGCCTCTTCAATCTGTGCTTGTTCTTTATCTATTTCATCCATCGCTCCATACACATATGCAATCGCATCTAATCGCCATATTTCAGGTGCTTCGTCCGCTAATTGTTCTAGTTCTGTCAGTAACTCTTCCTGAAGACTCATTTCTACTGAAAGCTGTGCCAAATATTCCATATTAATATGCATCGGCTCTTCTTTCATAGCCTGAACCATATGACTTTGTTCTTTAGAACGGTTTTCTTCTTTTTCGTATATTTCCGCAAGCTGTAAATGTACACCGACGAAATTCCCATCAAGCTCTAAACAAGTTTCATACGCTTGCTTTGCTTCTGTCAATTGCCCTAATGCCATAAGTGTTTCACCAATTCGGTAATACGGTAATGCCGTTTCCTTTTGTTCTATCGCCTTATTATACCTTTTCATCGCTTGGCCGTACTGCCCAATAGATTCATATAAAATACCTGTATAACAACCGTATTCGCTTATTTCATTTCTTTCTTTGTGTAACGTTCTTAAGAATGCTATACCTCTTTGTACAAATACCGTTCCTTTAATTCGATTCACATATTCATCTAACGCACTTGCCACATTATATTCGCTCTGCTTTATACCACTCTCTAACTTAGACAAAGCTACTTTAAACCCTTCTTCATTTCCACCAAGTTCAATCTCAGCATCCCATAAAACCATTCCCGCATTCATAAGAAAATCTTGGCTCTTTTCAATTTGTTTTTCAATACCGAGAATATATTGTTTCGCTTCCTTGTATTGTTCTTTCGCCATATAAACTTGCGTAAGTCCAAAGTGAGAATAAACATCATCATGATTTTCTTCTAAAGCACGATTATACAATGTTTCTGCTTCTTCCAGACTATCATTTTGAAAATGATAGTCACCGAGTTTTACGTATAGAGGTGCCTTATCGTCACAATTCTCAATACCTTTTAATAAAATTTCTTTCGTACTTTCCTCATCCTTCAAATCAGACTCGTATATTTCCGAAAGTTTCGTATAGATGTAAGGTGCATTACTATCCAAATAAATCGCTACTTTAAGCCCTTTTATCGCTAAATGTAATTTCCCTAAATGATGCGCACATCTCGCGCGCTCATACCATACATGTGCCTCATTTTTATTCTCTCTTAATAGGTCATTAAAAATTTCATACGCTTCTTCATATCTTTCTAAATCTATTAATATTAATCCGTGATTCGTTAAAGTGAATCTTTCTGGAGTACGTTCTAAAGCAACTTGAGAAAACTGCAACGCCTTTTCAGATTGATCGATATACATGTATGATAAAGCGAGAAAACTCCAAGCAATCGGCTGATCTGCGTCTAATTGTAATGATGAACGAAAACTTGAAATCGCTTCTATATAACTTTCCTGTTCAAAAGCATATCTTCCGTTTATTAAATGATATAAAGCACGATTATTTTTCTTCTCAACACTTGTCAGCATTTGCCCGGCTTTTTCTAATTCTTGAAGGCGAATAAAGCACTGCGCACCATGCAATTTAACAAAATCTGAGTTCGGAAACTTCTCCATTAACTTTTCAATACAACATATAATAAACTCATTATCTACTTCAACATCTAAATGCTTAACCGTATATAACCACGTATTCGGATTATCACTCGTCTCTTTTAAAAATTGTACTAAGTTATAAATCCCCTCTTTATCATGTTCATCTAAATGATCCGTAAGAGAAAAAATAGATTTAAAATAATGATTTTCTTCTTCATTTAAAAATGCTAATTGCTCCTTCTTTTCTTTCGGAACAAACGTAATCGCTAAACAACCTGTGTAACGATATTTTTCTTGTAACTTACTATATTCCACAATAACTGGTTCTATAAAGTTCGGATCTTGAACATAAAAAGCTTGTAACGTATCATCATATCCAGATAGCACTTGTACATGTGAAGCATGCTCAATATCTATACTTAATAAAACAGGAATCCCTTCATCCAGCAGTCTCTTATAATTTTCCTCATTACCTTTAAAATAACGATATTCATAACCTAATTCTTCTAAATAAGAAACAGTATCTGAAAACTTTGAGCCTGTCATATCAAAAATAAACTCTGCTATTTCATCTTGTGTACATTTTTCTCCCCATAACTGCAACATCATTTCTAAACTTGTCGGAACACAATAATTATCCTTTTGTACAATAGGAACTATCGGTAAATGCACCTTTTTTCCATCTGGATTTTTTTCTAAATTATGATATAAAGACTCTTTTAAACTTTTTTCTTCTTTTAATAACTGTTGTAAATCTACAAGTTTATTCATTTTGTAAAGCGCTTCTGCACGTAAATGTACAAAGTAAGCTTTATACGCATGATAAGGAAGCTGATTATTTATGTTATCTATTACCGCTAACATTTCTTCATACTTCCTTAAATCTAATAAATATTTTACCTTTTCAAAATGAAAATATGGTACTTGTGGGAACTTTACAATCGCATCATCAATTAGCTGTAATGCACGTTTTTGTTCTCCTTGATTCGCATATAATTGTGATAATAAATAGGTAGATAGCTCTTCACAATCTTTATGCTGCATGCCGGCTATAAATTGTTCTTCTGCTTTCTCCCATTCACCTGTATGCATATAGACGTAGCCCCATTTATCAAATACGGCACGTGAACTGTACTCCTCTGCCTTTTGCATATAGATTAGGGCTTCTTCATTTCGTTTCATTTCCAACAAACATCGTACTAACGTAAAATATGTTTTCGCTAAAAGATCAGCTTCTATTTCTTCTTTACTTACCTCTTCTAATGAGTCTTTTAACAACTGTTCTACTTCAAGTATTTTCCGCTCATCAATTAACTCATCACAATATAAAGAGAGCGTTCTCATATTTGGGAATTTTTTGTAGGCGTAGCGAATGAGGAATGAACTGTATTGGTGCATAAGCCCTTCATCAGTAAGACGTATTAATATGTCAAACTCCTTATGTGAAGGAACACTAGCAAGCCAACTCTTCAAATAAGATAAAGTATTCTTTTCTTTTATATATGAAATTTCATTATTTATTTCCTGTAATCCATCTATAAATCTCTTGTCTTTCAAACAAGCATCTAACTGCTTAAAATCTAGCATGTATTCACCTCGAATATTTATTTGTACTGCTACTTGCTTAGATTTTACACATCATATTGTAGGTATTCAACTAAAATCTCTTATAATAGATGGTATTAATTAATATTATTCAAATTTATAACAAAATATAGTAAAAATGATTGTTTTCCCCCATATTTTGTTTAATTAAATGGAATAACGTAACATGAGGAGCTTATCTTTTGGAAGCTGAAATCCGTACATGAAATTATATCGGCGATTTTCAAAATATATCAGCGATTATACAGTGGATATCGACTTACCGACAAAAAATGACAATCCTCAATATACCTCTACCTTTTAACATTCTATGTCACCAAATGTAATTTTCATATTCGGAGCATATACTAAAGACGAATGCATTTGAAATGCTTTAAAAAATCGGAGTTCAGCTTCATATTGTGCTAGCGCATCATCATATATTAACCCTCTAGACATTAAACGTTCTATAAATTGCTGTTTATCACCCGGATCACCTGCAATTCCCTCTTCTTTTAACGAATGATACAACCTTTGTTTATCATTATGATGCATATTAGAATCTAAAAAGTTCACTTTATCACTTACTCTACATTGAATATTTTTTACGCCTAGTTCACTTAAAAATATCGGTATTTTCATACCAATATTTCCATCTTTTCCGCTTCTCTGCATGTCACTTTCAAATAACTTCTGCAAAGCACCTAGCCTAATAATTTCCGATTGATTCTCTCCATTTAAAGAGTATGAAGACATATTTGATATCCAATGTGGTTCAAAACAGATTATTTTTCCGTTCCTTTTAACTGAATGCATCATTTTTTGTACCATCATTTTTGGCGAACTCATATGTAATAAGAAAGCATGACAAATTGCTATATCGTATGTATCTTTCAATTCAATTTCTGTAGCATCTCCCTCAAGAAATTCTGTCTCATACGGAAGTAAACGAAACAACTCTCTCGCTTCAGATAATAATGTTTCTCCACTATCAATGCCTGTATACTTTGATCCTTCTGGAAGTAAAGGCATTAATATTAAGCCTAAATAACCATATCCACAACCATAATCAACGATATGTACTGGCTTAGTAACCTTCCACACAGTATTTATTAAAAAGCTTACATAATCATCATTGTAATATAGATCTCTCGTGTTTTTTAAATATGTTAGTTTACTGTTCCAATCGTATGTTTCCAAGTTTAACGCCTCCTTTTTATATATGACATTACAATTCTCCATTTAATATGGACATTCCTACACTTGAAACAATTCTAGAAAAGTTTAGATTTAATAAAATTAAACTTCTGCTTTCACATTTTCTATAAAAATAAATAGGCATACATATCTACTATGATACGTATACCTATTTATTTTACATCTCCTCAGGAGCCTCTACCCCTAGTAAACGTAATCCCTCTTTTAATACAACTGTCACAGCATACACTAATGCAAGTCTGCTGTCTTTCTCTTCACTCTCTTCCAATATACGTACATTTCCGTAATATTTATTGAACGATTGTGCTACATCTAATACGTATTTTGAAATAATAGATGGCTCATTTTTATTGAAGGCTGCTTCAATTACTTGTGGAAACTTATTAAGTAATTTTACGACGCTCCAGCTATGATCATCTTTTAATGCAAACATACACGTTTCAAATTCTACACTTTCTTTTCTTAAAATAGAGCAAGCGCGTGCATGTGTGTACTGTACATACGGCCCTGTTTCACCTTCAAATTTCAGCATGTTTTCTAATGAGAATTCAATATTATGCATACGCTCATTTTTTAAATCATGGAAGATAACTGCGCCAGCGCCGACTTGCTTTGCTACTTCTTCTTTTTGTTTTAAGTTTGGATTTTTCTCTTCAATATTTTGTTTTGCAAGGTCTATTGCTTCCTCAAGTACTTCTTCAAGTAAAATAACTCTTCCTTTACGTGTCGACATTTTCTTACCGTCTTTTAAAATGAACCCAAACGGTACATGTTCCATGCCCTCAACCCAATTGTAACCAAGCTTTTTTAATACCGTGAAAAATTGATTAAAATGTAAACTTTGTTCTGGGCCAACTACATATAACGCTTTATCAAATGCATATGTGTTTTGACGGTATATAGCTGCCGTTAAGTCACGTGTTGCGTAAATCGTCGCACCATCTGATTTTCTAATTAAGCAAGGCGGCATTCCCTCTTCTTCTAAATTAACGACTAACGCGCCGTCAGACTCTTCAAGCAAATCATGTTCTTCTAAAATTCCAATAAAATCTTCCATTAAATTATTATAAAAAGCTTCTCCTTGAAAATTAGTAAATTCAACACCGAGAAGTTCATAAATACGAGAAAATTCTTTTAAGGATTCGTGACGGAACCAATTCCAAAGCTCAACCGCTTCTTCATCACCTTCTTCTAATTTCTTAAACCAAGCGCGTCCATCTTCTTCTAGTTCTTCGTCGTCTTTTACCTCTTCATGGAATTGAACATATAACTTAAATAGTTCACGGATTGGATCTTCTTTAACTACTGCTTCATTTCCCCATTTTTTATAGGCGGTAATTAACTTTCCAAACTGTGTTCCCCAATCCCCAATATAATTAATTCCTACAACTTCATAACCACATTTTTCAGCGATATGTTTCAATGAATTACCTATCATCGTAGAACGTAAATGCCCCATTGAAAAAGGTTTCGCAATATTAGGAGAGGAATAATCAATAACTACCGTTTTTTCACAACCAATGTGATTTTGACCGTACTCTTCTTTCTCCGCTAAAACCATTTTTAATACTGCATCACTTACAATTTCACGATTAAAAAATACATTTACGTAAGGACCAACGGCCTCTACTTTCGTAAAAAATGGATCACTTAATTTCTCCGCAACTTCCTTTGCGATAATAGCTGGTGATTTTTTATATTGTTTCGCAAGTGAAAAACATGGAAATGCCGCATCTCCGAATTCATCTTGTTTCGGCGTTTCGATTAAATCTAAAATTTGGTTTTGCGTTAATTCATTCGTGAAAATATTAGATAAACTTTCCGCAAACTGCGTTTTATAATCCATACTACAACCTCCTTGTTTTTTAAAACACAAAAAACTCGTCTCTAAAAAAGAGACGAGTTTTAACCCGTGGTACCACCCTTGTTGTTCATTACGAACCACTTTCCCGTTTATAACGAGGACAGGGGACCTCGGCTTACTCTACTATTCGTTCAAGAAGCATCTCCGAAGTGCGCTTCATCTTTTTCTTCCGCACTAGGCTCACACCATCCCTAGCTCGCTTTCCTTCTAAAAAAGACTACTCTCTTCATCACAGATCGTATATTTAATTAATTATTGCTTATTATACATCTTTTCAAACAATTAGCAAGGGTCAATTACACCAAAGTGAAACTTAGCACTTTTTCTTTTGTATACGTGAAAATTATGTTTTTCAAATCTAGAACTACGGAAATGATCTTTCAAAACGACACGCTTTCTCGCCACACGCTTCGCTTCTGCAATTGTTTCGTCAGTAATATCATGATACAAAGCGAAGTGTTTTAATCCTTTTATTCCATCTGATTCTATTACAGTTTCTTCAAACATCGGATCAAGGTACACGACATCATAACTATTGTCTTCACATTGTGTTAAAAATGCGTAATGCTCCGTTTGCTTCACATCGATTCGTTGCATTGCTTCATCAATTTCAGAAATAGTTGAAGACCATGTTTTCAAACCATTTTCCATAATATAAGCCATATACTCATTGCCTTCAAGTCCCGTTACTTTTCCGCCTTCACCAACAATATAACTAGCTACAATACTATCTGATGCCATACCGAGCGTACAATCTAATACTGTCATCCCGCTCTCTAATTGCGTGGCTTGTACAAACGGATCGTGTTCTCCGCGCATTAACCTTTTTACACGAAACATCGCTGAGTTTGGATGAAAGAAAAATGACTCTTCCGTTCCTCTCGGATAAATAGCTAATCGATTTTTCCCTACAACAAGTACATCTTGTTCATACTGCTCATGTAGTTTATGTACCGGTACGTCATTACGTTTAACGAAAGAACGATTTAATTCTGCTGCTACCTTATTTGCGTAATCTGTCATTTCTTTGTTTGTTCTTCCTGCTGTTGTTACGATCATTGTTTCACCTCTATATAAAGAAAAGAGGGAGATTTACTCTCCCCCTTCTTTAGCAATTCTTTTCAAAAGCTTGTTCTAAGTTCGTAATAATTTCGTCCATAGTTGCACCTTCAATTTCATGACGGTGAATGAAGTGAACAACTTCTTTTCCTTTTAATAATGCCATAGATGGTGAAGATGGAGGAATTTCTCCGAAGTATTCACGCATTTTTGCAGTAGCATCTTTATCTTGACCTGCGAATACAGTTACAAGATGATCAGGTTGTTTTTTAGCACGAACAACTGCTTGACCTGCTGATGGGCGTGCTAAACCAGCTGCACAACCACAAACAGAGTTTACAACTACTAAAGTTGTACCTGCTGTGTTTTCCATAAATTCTGTTACAGCTTCTTCTGTAGTTAACTCTTCAAACCCAGAACGCACTAATTCTTGACGCATTGGGATTACCATTTGGCGCATGTATTCTTCATAAGCATTTGACATCTTGTAATCTCTCCTTCAACTTTCATTCCAAATTCATCATATCACGCTCTATTACTAGGTGCAAAAGAAAGATTACGATGATTTCATTTTTTTGTAGGGATTTCACAAACCCCACCACGGCAATGTCCAACTGGGACAAGTTTTCTATTGTTAGCGATATAATCGTATACTTTACTTCCAAATCCAAGTACGATAGATAGTTTTATAAAAGGCACGGCAAACCAGTAAGATGGAACAGCCTTTGCTAATACATGTATGCTATGAATCCCGTCATACCACTTATTATTTTTTAAAATATACAATCTTTGTTCCATCTTGCTTTGTAGTTCTTGAGAAAGTTCATACTTCTCAACTACATCTACATCTCGAAATGAAACAAATTTCATCTTACCCTTTTTATCTAATTTTTTCGTACGTTCTGCAACCGCCGTACACATCGGGCACCAACTATCATAGAAAACAATCATACATTATTCCCCTTTACGAGACTCCGTCATTTGTTTCCATACAGAACCTTTTGCTTCTTCTCCGCCTTCAATACGCTCTAATGCTAGACGCGCTTGCATCGCTACTTCAAACTCCGGATCATCTTGCGCTGCTTTTAATGCAGGAATCGCACTTTCATCTCCAAGTTCAAATAAGAACATTGCTGCACGCCAGCGTACTAATTTACTTGAATCTTTCAGAGATTTAATCATAACGAACATCGCTGCTGGATCACCTACGTCAGATAAGCAATCGCCCGCTGTACGGCGAACACTTACTGAACGATCTAATAACGCTTTATATAATAACGGCAATACCCCATCACCTTTTACCATACCTAAATACGCTGTTGCTAAACGGCGGATTGAAACTTTTTCATCATCTAACGCCATCTTCAATACTGGCATATCTTCTTCAGTAGGATCCATTTGCTCTAATGCTGCAAAACGGTTTTTCCAGTCAGAGTCTTTCATCATCTCTTCTGTTACTTTATATGGCTCACGCTTTTGAATCGTTACTTCAACAGCACCTGCCTGGTTTAATAATTCTTTAACTGTTTCATTTACACGTTCTTCTGAATAAGCAGCAACAATCTCTTCCACTACTTCTTTCCCGATTTCTTCAAAGTTACCGTAACGTGTACTTTGTTCCACCCATTTACGTTCTTTTACAACATTTGGTGCAGACATTTGAACTTTCATAATTGATTCTTTAAAACGATCTGGTAATCCAACACGTTCTTCTGTTGTTCCATCTGTTAACTTTACTTGCATTGGAATTGTAAAGAACATTTGAACAAACACTTTCACTTCTCCAAAATGAGCAAGTTGTTGTTCTTCACTCTCTTCTACTACCTCTTCGCCGAAAACAGCACGAACTTGTTGTAATAAAACTTTCCAATCAAACTTTGCATTTCGCTCTACTGCTAAAAAGTCGGCTACATGATATACACCTTTAATGCCTTCAATTTTCAAAATTTCTTGCACTTGCATTGGTGCTTGTTCTTTATTTTCATTTGTATAATTATTACGCGCTCCTGATGGTAATACTTCATTCAAAATAACTTTCATTGTATTTGGACTTGGCGTCGGTTCAATTGCTTTAATCTTCACGTAAAAAACTCTCCTTTATTGCATGTTCTTAGCTGTATTGTAACATGTTCCACCTCTCTAAACCTACTCGGATGCTTTATCTTGCTGATTTCTTTCCATCATCATACTTTTTCATTCTTTCTCTTTCCACCTAATTCCCCCAAACCATTGTTTAAAGTCCCCTCTTATTGTGATGCGCCCTCCCGCCTTCTCTCCAAAAATGTAATGCTCTCAATCAAAACTTCAGTTCTATATATTCTCTTCCCCTGATCATCCTCGTAATTACTCGTATGAATACGTCCGGTAATTCCAACAAGTGACCCTTTCGTACAATATTCAGTTACATTCTCAGCCGATTTTCTCCATACGAGACAATTAATAAAATCTACTTGTTGCTCACCTAAACTATTTCGAAAACCTCTATTTACCGCAACACATACTCGTGCATAAGCGACGCCTTGCTTTGTGTAGTATAATTCTGGCTCCTTCGTCAATCTACCGATTAATACAACTCGATTCATCATAAGTTATACCACCTCACATATTTTTCTTCATTGTAAAGAAAAATGTTTGAAGGGTAAAAAGCGTAAAATAATATAATTTAAAGTAAAAAAATATTATTTTATATGTTATAAAAACAAAAAAGAAACCTTACATATTTAAAACATGTAAGGTTTCAAAATTTATACTTCACTACATGATATGTAATATCCACCGCGAGCCATCTTTATCTCAACATGGTACATTACATTTTCTAAGTAAAAAGTAATCGGTTTAACTTTACTCTCAAAATTCAATTGTTCCTGACATTCAACCGCATACCTTTCGATAGTGGAAATAATAACTTCTGATGATGGATACGTTAAAGCATCATCTAGTTCTATGAAAAAACTTTTAGAAAATAGTTTTTTCATAATCCCTTTCTTCTCTTTCATCATATTCCATCCCCTTCATTCCAAATTAACAGCATCCAATGATACTACATTCTCAATTTATCTTTGAAAATAAAAAAATCCTGCATTTTTCATGCAGGATTTTTTTATTAGTCATTTTTCGTAAAGTAAGAAACGAAACGAAGAATTTCTAAGTATAACCAAACTAATGTAAGCATTAGTCCCATCGCAGTGTACCACTCCATATATTTCGGAGCTTGACTACGTACACCATTTTCGATTAAATCGAAATCTAGTAATAAGTTTAATGCAGCAACTACGATAACAACTGCACTAATAATAATACCGATTGTACCACCTTGGTGAATGTACGGAACAGTCACACCAAACATGTTTAATAGAAATACGACTAAATACATAACCATAATTCCAAGTGTTGCTGCCATCACGCCTGTACGGAATTTATCCGTTACTTTTACTACACGCGTTGCATATAACACTAACATTGCAAATAGAATTGAGATTGTTAGTAATACAGCATTTAAAACGATAGAATCGCCAAATTTCATTGTATAAACCGCTGAAATACTACCTAATACAACTCCTTCTACCGCCGCATAGATTGGTGCACCAAAAGGTGAAATACGCGGGAAGAACATTGACGCAAATGCGATGATTGCCGCAACGATTAAAGCACCAATTAACACTGGCATCTTCATCGTCCCCTGCATCATTTGTATGTATGAATAGACAGACGTTGCAAGTAGCAAGATAAGCATAATAAACGTTTTGCCTACTGTTCCGCCAATCGTCATCGCAGAAGCGCTTGCTCCCTCTTTACGGAATGCCTCTTTTTTCAACATTGGATTAGATGTTCTCATTTTTTCCCTCCTAAAATAGGTTCTACCAATAGTGTAAAGTTTTTCTCTTTACTTTTCAATATATGCAGCTTGTTTTTATTTTAATCCTTCAACGATGTCTGATAGTTCACTCCATCTTTCCATCGTTTTTTCTAGTTCTTCTTCTGTTTTCTGCTGTGCTTCAGATAATTCTTGTGCCTTTGTGAAGTCAGATCCAACTTTCGCAAGTTCTTCTCCAATTGACTCAATTTTCTCTTCTAGTTCGGCAATTGTATCTTCAATTGTTTCCCATTCACGCTGCTCATTGTATGAAAGTTTACGTTTACGTTGTTGTTTCGGAGCTTCTTCTACCACTTTTTTCTCTTTTTGAACTTCCGCCTTCTCAATAAGCTCTTTCGTCTTTTCCATTTCTAAAAAGTCCGTATAACTACCTAGGAATTCACGCACTTCGCCTCCGCCACTAAAGATGAACAATTCATCTACTACTTTATCTAAGAAGTAACGGTCATGCGATACAGTTAAAACGACACCTGGGAAATCTTCTAAATAATCTTCCAGTACTGTTAATGTTTGTGTATCTAGATCATTCGTAGGTTCATCCAGTAATAGTACGTTTGGTTCTCCCATTAAAATACGCAATAAATATAAACGTCTTCTTTCACCACCAGATAGTTTACCAAGTGGTGTACCATGTGAATGCGTCGGGAATAAGAAACGTTCTAGCATTTGAGATGCACCAATTACTTTTCCGTCTGTCGTATGAATAACTTCTGCAATCTCTTTAATGTATTCAATCATACGTTGATTTAAATTCATCTCTTCGTTTTCTTGCGTATAATAAGCAACTTTTACAGTTTGCCCTACTTCAACTTCACCACTATCAGGAGATAGCTTACCTGCAAGCATATTTAAAAGAGAAGATTTCCCACTTCCATTCGCTCCAATGATTCCGATACGATCTCCTGGTTTCACAATATGATTAAAGTTGTGTAATACCGTTTTATCACCGAATTTTTTCGTTACATCTTTTAACTCAAGTACTTTTTTCCCAAGGCGACTCCCGCTAAGCGCAATATCAACTGACTGTTTTGCAGCTGGTCCTTCTTGACCTTTTAACTCATCAAATCGTTGAATACGTGCTTTTTGCTTTGTCGAACGAGCTTTTGCACCACGTCGGATCCATGCTAATTCGCGGCGATATAGGTTTTGACGTTTTGATTCTTGCGCAATTTCTTGTTCTTCACGAAGTGCTTTCGCTTCTAAAAACGTACTGTAATTCCCTTCATAACTATACAGTTTTCCATTGTCTAATTCGAAAATACGATTCGTCACACGATCTAAGAAATAACGATCATGGGTTACAAGTAATACGGCACCATTATATCGTGCTAAATATTCCTCTAACCATTCCACTGTCTCATGGTCAAGATGGTTCGTAGGCTCATCTAAAATTAATAGATCCGGTGTTTCAATAAAACATTGCGCCATTGCAATACGCTTTTTTTGTCCACCAGATAGGTTTCCAACAGTTGCTGTGAAATCAGTAATTCCTAATTTCGTTAATAACGATTTTGCATTCGCATTTGCTTCCCATGCACTCATCGCATCCATACGTTGCTGCACTGCAAATAATTGTTCCTGTACTTTTTCATTACTTGGATCTTTTTCGATATTTAATAACGATTGTTCATAATCACGAAGAAGACGAATTAAAGGTGTATCACCATGGAACACTTGCTCTAATACTGTTAGTTTTTCATCAAACTCTGGTTGCTGTGATAAATAACTAATTGTATACCCACGTGAATGCGTCATATCACCTGTATCAGGAGTTTCTAACCCTGCAATAATTTTTAATAATGTCGATTTCCCAGTACCGTTTACACCAATAATTCCGACACGTTGTCCTTCTGTAATACTACATGATAATCCATCAAATAACGGTTTTTCTCCGTATGATTTCGATAAGTTTTCCACAGTTAACATTTTCATATTTGTGCATTCCACTCTTTCATAAATTGTTCAATAAACTGTTCCATATAACGATGGCGAACTTCAGCCTCTTGTTTTGCTGCGTTCGTGTTCATTAAGTCTTTTAGTTTTAAAAGTTTTTCATAGAAATGATTTAAAGATGGATCGTTATTTTTTCTATATTCATCTTTCGTCATCACTTCACGCGGCGAAATAGCTGGATCATACATTAATCTCCCTTTCGCTCCACCATACGCAAATGTACGAGCTATTCCAATTGCTCCTAGAGCATCTAAGCGATCCGCATCTTGAACAAGCTTCCCTTCAAGTGAATCCACTTTACCGCCATGACCACCTTTATAAGACATATTGGCGATGATATGAAGAACATGTTTACTTTCCTCTTCTTCAACATGTAACTCTTCTAACCAATCAGAAACTTTTTTCATTCCTGCTTCTTCACTTTCATTTAACTTCTCATCTGCCACATCGTGAAGTAATGCTGCCATTTCAATTATAAAACGATTTCCTCCTTCTTGCTCGGATAAAGAAATCGCCAGTTTATGTACGCGTTCAATATGATACCAATCATGCCCACTCGCATCTTTTTCTAAAATATGTTTTACAAAAGTAATTGTTTTTTGAATCTTTTCTTGTTTTGTCATTTTATCTTCACCCAGTTACTTATTGTAACACGCCCGCATTTTTTCATCACATATTTTCTTGTCCGCCCATACACTGAGTGGTAAGCATCATCATGGAGGAGGAATAAATATGTTCTATAATAATCAACCACCTTATCCACAACAACCATTTTACCCTCAGCAACAGGACCAAAGATACACAGAACAATATGAAGAACAAGAGCAACAATATGAACAAAATCCATACGAAACACCGCAAAACCAAGAAGCTAATTATCAACAAAACTCATACGACACACGTCCTAATTATGAATATCCTCAAAACCCATATGCAGCACCACAAAACCAAGAACAACAATATCAACAAAATCCATATGTAGCACCACAAAATCAAGAACAACAATTTCAGCAAAATCCATATGTAGCACCACAAAATCAAGAACAACAATATCAACAAAATCCATACGTAAATCAGCCACAACAACCGCAATACCAACAACAAATGTACCAGCCAAACTACGATGCACGTGTCTCACCGCCTAAACCACCAACAATTGATCCGACACAACCACAAATTTTACCCCCTGGACCAACATTTGATATTACACAACCACAAATCTTACCCCCTGGACCAATTACAGAACCAACACAACAACAAATCCAACAAGTTGTCGGTACACAGTTTTTACCTTTAAAAAAACCTGTACTAGATTTCGTAAAACCTTGGGTAGATTACGGTTTAAATGAAGCAAAACATACATCACACAAACACGCTTTAACAGAAGTTGCTGCGATTATGTTTTTAGTTGGGAAAGGATTCAACCCGACGATTGCACATTATATTGTAGAATCTTGGGAGAAGAATGAGCAGTTTTAGAGGTTTTTATTCTCACAAAACTATAAAAGTGTCACAAATGCCTATTTCATAAGCATTTGTGACACTTTTTGTTCGTTATGTTGAATTTCATTTCAATACTGAATTACTGCAGTTACCTTTTCCTTCTAGGACCTACAATTAATTTAATCGCCGTTCTTTCTTGATCATTAATAGTAACCTCTTGAAATGCTGGAACAAAAGCCAAATCAATACCACTTGGAGCAACAAATCCTCTTGCGATTGCAATTGCTTTTATCGCTTGATTTATAGAACCTGCCCCAATCGCTTGAATTTCCACATTGCCACTTGTTCTTAGTACACCAGCTATTGCACCTGCTACTGAATTTGGTTTTGATTTTGAAGATACTTTTAATATATTTTCCATGTAAGTTGCTCCCTCTATTATTTAATCGCTCTTTTGTTACGGTTTAAAATATTTCAACGTATCTTTTACTACTTATTCACACCAAAAGCAAATAATGCTACATATGTACATTCATTCGATACTTTTCGTCTTCTTCCTGCTCCACTACGTAAATAAAGTCCAAGGACTATAAACCCTAATATACAAACATTTAAAACACAGGGATTCACTTAAACGATTACATCATTGAAACTGAGGATACTGGTTTTGTTTTTGCAGGTTTAATTACAATTTAAATAGCACTCCTGCTACATTTCAAGAATTCCCCCACCAAATAATTAACCTTTGTGTCTTCAAAAACTGTTACAGCTATTATTCTATTACTATATTTCTTCATTTAAGTACTTTATATCCCAAATCTATCACCCTATATATAAGACAAGCATAAACTATTATAAGTATAAATTTTATTAATAATAGGAGGTAATATATTGGGTTCATACTATCATTCTTCAAACTCAAATAAACAATGTTCATGCAAATCTTCTTCCAGTTCATATAAAAAATGTTCATGCGACCATTCACATAAAAAAAGCTGTCCAGCATACGGCACTTTTTGGCAAACTGAGTTTATAACTGTTCCTTTTGGAGATCCTTTTCCATTTAATCACGTTGGCCCTATAGCAGGAGGAGTTTCCTTACTAAATCCTACTACTATACAATTTAGTCAAGCTGGTGATTATAGAGTTTCTTTCATTTCAACGATTAACACTACTTCAAATCCTGTATTTCCACATATTCCAGTCATGACTATATTTTTAAATAATAATCCACTCGCTAATAGTCAAGGTGATTTCGCTTTCCAAATGAATACTTCATCAAATAACGAATGTCTTCAACTAGCAGGCGAAACGATTGTTACAGTGACAGCTAATTCCACTCTTCAACTGAAAAATAATAGTGGTTTTAATCGTCAAAGTATTGCAACTTGTGATAATGGTATTAATTCAGTTGAATTAACAGTTATAAAACTAAGTTAATAATCCTCTTCACATTCAGATGCTATTTCAGCATCTTTTTTTATTGAATAATGCTCTTTTGATTCCTATAATCAAACATAAATTCCATTGTACGTTTCTGTTAATCTAATAAACATGAAAAAAGTACCGAACTCTTCTACTACAAAAGTTCGGTACTTTTTATATTAAAAACCCCTCATTCTTTCTTACTTCTCCACATAAACCGACTTAACAATTGTACGATTATACGGTTGTCCTTCTTTATTCGTCCCTTTTATATCCATCGTAACGTTATATACTCCTGGTTGCTTTATGTCCTTCAAAGCACCAGTAAACGTATTGTTATTACCCTTTTGTAATTCATTGTATTCAGAGACTAGTTTCCCTTCTTTATTAACTACTCTTACTGTTATAGAAAGATCCCCTTTCATTTCAGGTGCCACAGGTGATTTTTTCAGTTTATACTCAGATTTATTCACTTTAACTTTTGTAGGCATTTGGAGAACAAATGGTGCACCACTATTGTAATCGCTTACAACTAAATATGCATCTTTCGACTGCTTCGCCATCATTTTAACTTTCCATTCTCCTACATCCATTTTATCAAATTTAAATGTTCTAATTGTCGCACCACCAAAGAAAGATTCACCTTCACCAGTAGTAATAACGCTATCCTTATTTGTATACATTTTTCCTTTTGGAGACATCATTTGTACTTCTACATCTGAAGACGCTGTTAAGATAGAAACGATTCCTTCAGCTTTTTTATCAACCGTAACAGTTTGCTCTATCCACTGATTTTGTGGCAATTCTCCTCCTAAAATGTTTTGATTTGAAGTTGTATTTAATTGTTCTATATTTTCATTTGAACTAGTGCTGGATGCTACTAACGCTGGTTCAGCTACATTTGATGTACGTAAATATGGTTCAATTCGAGAGAAAACAGCAGATCCTTTTCGTATATTATCATGATCAAATCTGGAATCTGTAAATAAATGCGTTCCATATGGCAGCTTAGCACTCCACTCATTTACTAGTCCATCATTTGAACCGTATGATGACAAATAGAACCCGCCCATAGATAGCGCAGAAAAGACTGGTCCCCAGCTAGTCCCAGTAGCCGTATAGTAACGGTTTAATTTAGCTGCTGGATTATTATCAATCGTTGAACGAAATTTTGCCATTTCGCCCATTTGTAATGAGTACGTACCATCATCTTTTTGACCTAATATAGAAGCCAACCATCCTGCCCACCAACTATATGATAAATCCGCTAAATTTGAACCATGATGTGGCGTCGCAAGCGTAATAACATTTCCGACAAATCGATTTGCACCATATCCTACTAATGCAGCTTGTGTATCGATACCGCCCTTACTATGTGCAACAATATTAACTTTTTTACCGAAATGATTATATATTTCTTCTAATTTTTGTGCTAACAATTTTCCGTTATCCCACTGACTAGCTGACCCTTTCCCAGCAGCATCATATAATTGTATAAATACTGTTTGATAACCTGCTTTTAAAGCATAGTCATACATATCATTTATATCGTGATACACTGTCTTTCCATACCAACTATCAGCATTCCCATTCCTTCCTTGTACAAAAAGAATCGGAGGCTTATTCTCATCGTAATTAGCAGGTTTTTGACCTAAAAACCATTCTCCAGGTGTAAATACTTCTTTATCTGGAAATCCCGTTTTAATTTCTTTTACTTCCTCCGCCTCTACCTTCGTACTAACAGCCATCGGAGTCATAATAAAAAATGCGAGAAGTAATAACATACACCTTTTCAAAATCCTCATTAACATTCCCCCTTTTTTGAAAGGAAGCACTATTTTTACTCTAGTTATTTTTGCAGGTGAAATAAATAGTAACTGTCCTTTCTTATGAAACGTTATTCTCTCAACATGTATTCATTCCTTTTCCTATTCAGCTCATTAAAAATTTCTCAACATATTTCTAGCTAAAAAAGCTGCGTATAAAAGGTCTATTTCATAACCTTTTATACGCAGCTTCTTTCTTATAAATCAATGATATACTCATCATCATATTTATCGTATTGGAGCCCTGATCCTATTTTTGATTCCGTAACTTGATCTCTTAAAAACGGTGCAGCTTCCATTTTGCTAGTTGCAATTTCAATTCCATATTTTTTCGTTAAATGGGCTAATTCTATTAAAAACCACTCTCTTCGCAATGTAACTGGAATATCAAATGTTCTTCTTTTCATATATAATAGCACCTCTTTAATTTCATAACTTAATGAACATCATTACATGCACGTGTGAAAACTACCTTTCATCACTAACATCCAATGAAACATTATAGTATATGCATGTCCATTTTAAACGTGCTATTGCAAAACAATATTTTAGTTTACATAATCATATTATGTAAGAGTAGAAGAGAAAGGTATATCTCTTCCCTTCTACTCTAGAAATTTAAATTAAGAACATCTTGGTACACCTAAAGCTAAGAATAAACCTGCTACTCCCGCAGTAATCGGTACTTTTAACGTAATAACATCGTCTACTTTCGTTACTAAAAAGAAAGCATTACCTTCTTGTAATATACAAGTTACCAATAATTGAAATTCCATTTAAACCCCCTCCTTTCAATCGATATATTATACTTTATGGATTCAATTTAAAAATGTAATAGGAAATATATCTATTTTTCCTTATATATAAAATAAATGTTTATAAGTCTATTAAAAATACTAATTTTCTAAATTTATATAAATCGTGTAATATCCAATAAGTTCCTATATAATCAATAGTGAAAATCTTACAAATGGAGGTATAAAAATGGCGATTTTGAGTAATATTGGTGCAGCTTTATTTTTTATTGCTTTTATTCTTTTAATACTATGTATCATTTCGTTCTTTAAGAAAAACGGAAAAGCAACACAATATGGTCGTCCTGCCGTTATTCTTTTTATGATTTCGATTGTATTAATAATAACTAGTGCTGAGACTTCTAATAACCCAATTGTTGAATTCTTTTCTATTTTAAGTTTTGTTTTATTTGTTTTCTTCCTTGTGTTAGCAATCTTATCCGTAATTAAAAAGACTGGTGTAGCAAAAAAACAATTTATTATCACAGCTATTTTATTTGTCATTTTTGTTGCATTATTAAGTATTTCAAACCCTACTTCTGAAAAAACGACAGCAACTAGTAAAAAAGTTGCTTCTAACAATGCAGAACAAAAAGAGGGCGAGAAGAAAAAAGAACTAGAAAAGAAAGAAGCGGACGAAAAAACTCAAAAGCAAGAAGATGAAAAGCGTCAAGCCGATGAACAAGCTCGTAAGCAAGAGGATGAAAAACGCCAAGCCGAAGAGCAAGTTCGTAAGCAAGAGGATGAAAAACGTCTAGCCGATGAACAAGCTCGTAAGCAACAAGAAGAGCAAAAACGTCTAGCTGATGAACAAGTTCGTAAACAACAAGAAGAGCAAAAACGCCAGGCTGATGAACAAACTCGTAAGCAACAAGAAGAGCAAAAACGTCTGGCTGATGAGCAAGCTCGTAAACAACAAGAAGAGCAAAAACGCCAAGCTGATGAACAAGCTCGTAAACAACAAGAGGAACAGAAAAAAGCACAGCAAGCTCAAACACAACCTGCTTCAGGTAGCAATAGTAATGTAACCTACGCAAATTGTGCCGCAGTTAGAAGTGCTGGGAAAGCTCCTTTATATAGAGATCAACCAGGTTATAGCTCTAAACTTGATCGTGATGGTGATGGAGTTGCATGTGAAAAATAGTAGTAAAAAAGAAGCTTCTAGTAAGCTTCTTTTTTTATTATCAGAAACTATTGCGACGAATTGTCCTTCTCTTCCTTTTATAAAACTCATTTTATTATTCTCAAAACTGACACATTATAAGTGATTTCAATCACCACATTGTTTTTCATTTATCGCTATTCTTAATTTAGATATTACATTTAAATTTTATGGAGGCATTCATATGAAACATACATTTACTGAAACTTCAATTGTTGGCGAGATTGTTACACAATTTCCGAAAGCTAGTGATCTTTTTAAATCGTATAGAATAGATTTTTGTTGCGGTGGTAATAAACCACTTATTGATGCAATTCATGAAAGAAATTTATCACCTTCTGAAGTAATTACAGAGTTAAATACACTTTATCATATTACGAAACAATTAAATGAATCTGAAATTGATTGGAAAAATGCTTCTTATCGCGAATTGATTGATTATGTAATTAATAAGCATCATCGTTATTTAAATGAAGAGTTACCACAGTTAAGCCCTTATGTTACGAAAGTATTACGCGTTCATGGAGCAAATCAGCCTCATTTAGCACAAATTCATAAGCTGTTTCATGAACTTAAAATGGAATTAGAACGGCATTTAATTAAAGAAGAAACGGAAGATTTTCCATTAATTTTAGAATTTGAACAAAATCCAACTGATGAAAACTATGCAAAGTTACGTAAAGTAGTAGATGAACTAGAAAATGAACACAATCATGCCGGAAATATTATAAAAGAACTTCGTAAAGTGACAAATGACTTTACTCCTCCAGAAGGAGCTTGCGGCACTTATCGACTTGTTTACCAGCGTCTTGAAGCGCTAGAGTCTGATTTATTTGAGCATATTCATTTAGAAAATAATATTTTATTTCCACGTGCAATTACAAGAGCATAAATAAAAGCAGGACATGAGTATTTCTACTCATGTCCTGCTTTTTCATTACGTGAATAACATCCACACTTCTCCCCTTCACATTAACCCGCATTTTAATAATTTGTGAATCATTATAAAAATGTGATAAATATCACATCTCTCCCTTTTTTGATTTTCTATAATAAAAATATAATCCTTTGTTCAATATTTCACATAAAAAGGGGAAACCAAAATGAAAAAACGTTTAGTGATGATCGGAAATGGTATGGCTGGCATACGCTGTATGGAAGAAATATTAAAACATGATAGTGATTCATATGAGATTACTATTTTTGGAGATGAACCGCATCCAAACTACAACCGTATTATGCTCTCTCATGTTTTACAAGGCAAAACAAATATGCAAGATATCATTATGAATGAATATAGTTGGTACGATGAAAACGAAATAACTTTGTATACAAACGAAAGAGTTCAAAGTATTAATCGAGAAGAAAAAATTATTACTACAGAAAAAAATCGTACTCTTACATATGACAAGCTCATTATAGCAACAGGTTCTAGTGCTTTTATTTTACCTGTTGATGGTTCCACACTTCCTGGTGTAACAGGATTTCGAACTATTGAAGATACACAATTTATGATAGATACCGCTAAAGAAAAGAAAAAGGCCGTTGTCATTGGTGGCGGGTTACTCGGTTTAGAAGCCGCAAGAGGTCTTATCAACTTAGGAATGGACGTACATGTTGTTCATTTAATGCCTAGCTTAATGGAGCAACAACTAGATACGAAAGCAGCTTCTCTTCTGCGTGAAGATTTAGAAGCACAAGGCATGAAGTTTTTAATGGAAAAGAAAACTGTAAAAATTCTTGGTACAGACTATGTTGAGGGCATTCAATTTGAAGATGGTGAAGTTGTAGATTGTGATTTAATCATAATGGCTGTCGGAATACGACCAAATACGAAAATAGCAAGAGATGCTGGTCTCATTGTCAATCGAGGCATTGTAGTTAATGACTATATGCTTACAAATGATGAATCCATTTATGCAGTTGGCGAATGTGCAGAACATGATGGTATCGCTTATGGACTTGTTGCTCCTCTTTATGAACAAGGTGCAATATTAGCAAAACATATAACGAATTTACAAACTGATGGATATGCGGGCAGTATCGTCGGTACGCAATTAAAAGTTGCTGGTTGTGATTTATTCTCTGCTGGCCAAATTTATGAAGATGATCAGACGAAAGCAATTTCAATATTTGATGAATGTAAACGTTCCTATAAAAAAGTATTAATTCGTGATAATAAAGTCGTCGGTATCGTTTTATATGGTGACACAGCTGATGGCACACGCCTCTTTAGCATGTTAAAGAAAGAAGAAGATATACAAGAATATACAGCCGCTTCCCTTCTTCACAAAGCTGGTGAAGAAAGTGAACTTGACGTTGCTACAATGAGTGCAGATGACACGATTTGTGGATGTAATGGTGTTACGAAAGGTACAATCGTTCATGCCATTTTAGAGCAAGAGTTAACTACTTTTGAAGAAGTAAAAGGATGCACGAAAGCCGCAGGGTCTTGTGGTAAATGTCGTCCGCTTGTGGAACAAGTTTTATCTCATACACTCGGAGATGCTTTTGATGCTTCTGCGCAGTCTGCTGGTATGTGCGGATGTACAACTTTATCACGTGATGAAGTCGTAGCCGCCATTCACGAGAAAGGCTTAAAATCACCAAAAGAAGTACGAAATGTTCTTGGTTTTGTACATGAAGATGGCTGTTCGAAATGTCGTCCTGCTTTAAATTACTATTTACGTATGGCAATTCCAGAAGAATATGCAGACGATAAATCATCTCGTTTCGTTAATGAAAGAATGAACGGTAACATTCAGCACGATGGTACATTCTCTGTTATTCCACGTATGTACGGAGGCATTACAACCGCAGACGATTTAATGAAAATTGCTGAAGTTGCGAAAAAGTATGATGTTCCTCTTGTGAAAATTACAGGTGCGAGTCGAATCGGCTTATATGGTGTGAAAAAACAAGATTTACCTAACGTATGGGCTGACTTACATATGACTTCGGGATATGCGTATTCAAAATCGCTTCGTAATGTAAAATCATGTGTCGGTTCTCGCTTCTGCCGTTTCGGCACGAAAGATTCATTAGGACTTGGTATGTTACTTGAACAATCATTAGAAATGGTAGATACACCACATAAAATGAAGATGGGAGTAACGGGTTGTCCGCGTAACTGTGCGGAAGTACTGACGAAAGATTTTGGCGTTGTATGTGTCGAAAATGGATACCAACTTTATATTGGCGGAAATGGTGGTACAGAAGTACGCGAAGCTGATTTTGTAATGATCGTTCCTACTGAAGATGATGTCCTTCGCATCGCTACAGCTTACATGCAATATTATCGTGAGACTGGTATATACGGAGAGCGTACTGCCTACTGGACAGAACGTTTAGGCTTCGATCACATAAAAGAAATACTACAAGATGCAAGTATGGTTACTACGCTAAATGAACGCTTCCAAACAGCTCGTAGCACATATACGGAAGCGTGGGGACAAGCACTAGAAACGAAGTCATTAAAAGCGATGTATGAAGTAGAAACTGTGAAATAAGGAGCTGTGATTTAAATGATACAAACGAAAGAAAAAATAAAAGTTATGCGTGCGGAAGACCTTCCTATACAAATCGGTAAAGAGGTGCAAATGAAAGGTATATCTATCGCCCTATTCCGTCTTTCAAATGGAGATATTCGAGCTGTAGAAAATCGTTGTCCTCATAAAAACGGACCGTTAGCAGAAGGAATTGTATCTGGAGAATTCATCTTTTGTCCACTGCATGATTGGAAAATCTCATTAATAACAGGTGAAGTTCAAAAACCTGATGACGGCTGTATCCAAACATACGAAGTAGAAGTTATTGATGGTGACATTTATATATACATGTAATTTACGAAAGGAAGCCTCCTCAGGCTTCCTTATAAATAAAAATAGAAGAGGTGCGATGATGAACGGATATGTATATTTAGTTGGTGCAGGACCGGGTGATGAAGGGCTTATTACAAAGAAAGCGATAGATTGTTTAAAGCGTGCAGATATCGTTTTATATGACCGTTTATTAAACCCTTTCTTTCTTAGTTATACGAAAGAAACATGTGAACTTATTTATTGCGGCAAAATGCCAAAGAATCATACTATGCGACAAGAAATGATTAACGCCCACCTCCTTCAATTCGCACAAGAAGGAAAAATCGTTGTCCGATTAAAGGGCGGAGATCCATCTATTTTTGGCCGCGTTGGTGAAGAAGCAGAAACTTTAGCAGCAGCGAACGTTCCATATGAAATCGTACCAGGTATTACATCTAGCATCGCCGCTAGTAGCTATGCAGGTATCCCCCTCACCCACCGTAACTACAGTAATAGCGTCACTTTATTAACTGGGCATGCAAAAGGCCCTTTAACCGATCATGGAAAATATAATTCATCCCACAATAGCGACACAATTGCCTACTACATGGGTATAAAAAACTTACCTACAATTTGTGAAAACTTACTACAAGCAGGAAAGAAAACAGATACGCCGGTAGCCGTCATTGAATGGGGTACAACTGGTAAACAGCGCGTCGTCACAGGAACTCTTTCAAGCATTGTTTCTATCGTCAAAAACGAAAATATTTCTAATCCATCAATGACAATTGTTGGTGATGTCGTTTCCTTACGTAATCAAATCGCTTGGAAAGAACGTAAACCATTACATGGCAAGAAGGTTTTAGTTGCATCTGCAACAAATAAAAAAAGCGCAATCAAGCAAACGTTACAAGAGTCCAGTGCAGAAATATATCAAATTCCAACTTTCAAAAAGAAAGAATACACATTAACACCTAAACAAATCAATGAAATTTTTAACGTTGATCGTCTTGTTTTTTGTTCAGCTGAAAGTGTAGAAATATTGATACGATCATGTAGTAAACATCAGAAAGATATTCGTTCCTTACAAGCGAAACTGCAGTATATGAACGTTGCCACTCAAGAAAAACTTATGCAATATGGGCTACTAAGTAAACAAGCAGAATTTTCTTCCGATACTACTGTTTATTTAGGTAGAAATATTAACCGAATTGCTTTTATTCAAGAAAAAATTGGTGCGGGTTCTTATATGATGACTCATGAATATACAATTGACCATCGCTTCGATGAAATTCACTCTCGTATGCTTTCTGAATTCTCATGGGATAGCATTGTATTTGAAGGACGTGCTTCTATTGATACGTTTCTATCAGAAATAAAACGTCTTGGCTTTATCGATATTCTTACTCTCCCATTCTCCTACACTGATATTCCAACTTTACACTATGCAAATAAAGTCGGATTTCATAATATAGATCAGCAATTACAAGACCTTATTATGAAGAAAGATTTGGTGGTACGATGAAAGGAATTGTATATGTTGGACATGGAAGTCGCTTGCAAGAAGGGAACGAACAATTTACTCACTTTATTCAATCTGTTATGAAAGAACGTAACGAAAGAATTCAAAAAATAGCTTTTCTAGAGCTAACAACACCTACCATTTCTGATGCAGTTACAGAAACGATACTAGAGGGCGCAACTGAAATAATAATTGTACCTGTTTTATTATTTGCAGCAGCTCACTATAAACGTGATATTCCTTTTGAGATAGAGAAAATGCAAAAGCAATATCCACATATCTCATTTTCAGTTGTACCACCCTTTAGTACGCATCCACATATGGTGGAACTTGTAGTAAAAAGAATACGTGAAACTATGCCAATGCAAGATAGTAGTATTTTACTCGTAGGGAGAGGTAGCAGTGATCCACAGCCGATACATGAGTTACAACAAATCGGAGCAGCTGTCGAACAAAAACTCGGTATGCGAGTATGTTGTTCCTTTTTAACGAAAGGAGCGCCCTCTTTTACTGCTGAGCTCAAGGCTATAACATCGACTGCCTCCCATGTTTATGTCATGCCGTACCTTCTCTTTACCGGATTGTTGCTTCAAAAAATTAAGTTGCATACAAAAAAATATGATCACGTTACGACTTGTAATTGCCTGCAGTTTGATACATATATGAAATTAACATTATTAGAACGAATGGAGGAATGTGTGTATGTATAACATGTACCCTCTTATGTTTAATCTGCAAAATAAAGTGGTCGTTATTATTGGTGGAGGTAAAATCGCATATCGAAAAGCGTCTGGATTAAAAGATACAGGCGCTTTCGTCACCGTTGTCAGCCCAGAAATTTGCAAGGAAATGAAAGAACTTCCTTATATTACTTGGAAGCAAAAAACTTTTACTAATGATGATATTAAAGATGCTCATCTTATTTATGCAGCTACAAATCAACATGCTATAAATATGATGGTCAAACAGGCCGCCCATGATTTCCAGTGGGTTAACGTTGTAAGTGATGGTGCAGAATCATCGTTTCACACACCTGGTGTCATCCGACATGATGAATATGTTGTCACTATTTCAACTTCTGGTAAAGATCCATCGTTTACGAAACGTTTGAAGCAGGAACTAACATCTATATTTCCTAAACTTATAAAAAAGCTTTCTCGTACTCACAAATAATAATCTATTTCTTAGCTAAAATAGTAATTACCTTTGGACAAACGTTTTTTAGAAGCGCTTGTTTTTTTTGTTTTGATTTCATTTTAGCATCGCACAAGTAAGTGAAATTTATGACAAATACCATATTACGAGCAACTGGGGCAATTCAGTTCTTATATTGGGTATTCATCCAACCAAATTAGCGCTTGTTCATAATCATCAAAAAATTTCACAGATTCTTTCGTATTGGATTGTTGCAAATAATGCAGTATCTCCCCTTCTTCAAGAAGAAATGCAATTGCCTTACTATGATTCAAAATGGTTTCATTGAAGAACTTATCTTTCCATACTTTTTGAACAGAAAAATGATTCGGTTTGTATCTTTTTCTATCTACCAATAATTTGTATTTCCGACCCTCAGAAATAAATTGCTGACAAACCTGCTCAAAGCCATTAAACCATTCATACACATCCTCTGTATTAATCTGGCCAATTAGATGGGTAACAATCAAATCTCCTGAAACTGTCGTTCTAATATTCCGTTTATTCAACTTAGAATCATCCCCCTTAGCGTAAAAATCTCATAACACTCTTACTTGATACTCCCATCCCTACAAAAGCAAGCTGACCAAAGGAAGCCTCTTTCTAGTACGCTAAACGTGTAAGAAGCGGAATGCCTTTATCTACTCGTTTCTTTAAAGTTCCTGATTGTAGAATTAGGTTTAAGGTCATACATTTATCCCTTAATTTCTTTATCCGTAGGCAAAACAATTGCAGCAATTATATAAAGTAACACTGTAAATCCACTAGTAAAAAAAGCTGATAATGCAGTTACTATGCGAAGAATACTTACATCAATTCCATACTTGTCGCTTAAGCCACCTAACACACCTGATACTTGTTTATCTTGAGTGGACTTATATAATTTTTTCATCTAAACACCCCGATTCAATTAAATATTTGCATTAAAAAATGAGTTCGATCTTCGAAAGAAATTTAAGATTCCTTTAACTAACCTGCCCTTTAATTGAATAACATCTAACATTCATATTTTAACATAAAATTCCATAAAACTTATATTTTTCATTTTAAAACCACATTATTTCAGGAAACAAGCTTTTGTTAAGTTAGCAAAAAACATAGCGAAGCCTATTACTAAAAGAACCGTCCCAAAATACTTTGGAACGGTTCTTTTTCCTTATTAATGATTTTTTAACATCACTAACAGTTTCTCTTGGCTATACATCCACACTGTAATGATTAAACAAGCAAGTGCGACTTCTGATAATGCCATAAATCCAATTGCATAATGACCTGTTAATTGGAATAGTAATGTTAAAATTAGCGGCGGGAAGAATCCTCCTAGTCCGCCTAAAGCTGAAACAAGCCCATTTACAATACCAGCTTGTTCTGAGAAGTACATTGGAACGAGTTTGAAGATTGTACCATTTCCGATACCAGCACAAAATGCGACTAGTAGGCAACCAAATGTATACACGTTCATGCTTGGCATAAATGATAGGATAATACCTGAAAGTGTTAAACCGATAAATACGAAGATTAATATTTTAAATGGATTAAATTTATCACCGAGCCAGCCACCAATCGGACGCATAATTGTTGCTAATACGATGAATCCGGCTGTCCGCATACCTGCATCTACTTTCTCTAATCCGAAGTGAGATACTAAAAAGTTTGGTAAGTATACTGTAAATGCGACAAATGATCCGAATGTTAAAAAGTAAAAGATACATAGAAACCAAAGTTTTTCATTTTTATATACACCTTTTATCTGTTCCATTAATGGTGTATTCACCTTTTTCTCTTTACGATCACCTAATAAAAAGTTCATAAGTGCAAACGCTGCAAGTAAAACTAAATAACATTGTACTGTCGTTCTCCAGCCAACCGAGGTTGCGATAACTGGTGCTAGAAACGAAGTAATTGCTGTTCCAGCGTTACCGACACCGTAAATACCATTTACAAAACCGTGACTCTCTTTTGGAAAGTATTTCGGTAAAGAAGTTACTCCTACAGAGAATACAGCACCACCGATCCCTACAAATAATCCACCAATAATTAAATCCATCATAGAATTGGCAACACTAATATAAAAGACAGGAAATAATAATAGAATAAAACTAATAAAGAATAATTTTCTTGCTCCGAAACGATTTGTCCAATAACCAATTGGAATGCGAAGAACAGAACCTAAAATAACCGGTACTGCTGTTACCATAGAAATTTGTCCCGCATTTAATGGGATATCCACTTTAATATAGGGCATTAATGATGATAAAATAACCCATACCATAAAACCGATAACTAGATTGGAAGTTTGTAGACTTAATTGAAAATTAGGACTTTTCATCCTGTTCCCTCCTATGTATGCATAGTTATATTCATTCCCTCCAGCCTAATCACGTCCTTACATGATTAGGCTGAAAAGAATCAACCACCACTTACTGGCGGAATCATTGCTACGACATCACCAGTTTGAATGATGTCATCCTCATTTGCATATTCTTCATTTATCGCGACCATAATCTCGTTTGAAATTGCTACATTATATTCCTTAACCAGAAATTCCTTCAGCTTCGCGACTGTAATGTTTTCACACTCTATGTGTAATGCTGGCTTACTTACTTCTTCTTGTAAATGTGCAAATAATAGTACTTCAATCATATACTCATCTCCTTTCCAGGCTCACCATTTGCATATGTTACCTTCTCTAACTGATCACCTATCCATGACTCACCATCTTCCCAAAACTCTTTCTTCCAAATCGGAACAATTTGTTTTATACGCTCCATAATATATTCGTTCGCCTCATATGCCGCTTTCCGGTGTGGTGTAGAAACAGCGACGACAACAGCAAAATCAGAAATTTGTAATGTACCAATGCGATGTGTAATTGCCACATATGTTCCAGGCCATTTCTCTCCTACTTCGGTACCAATTCTCTCAAGCTGTTTCTCCGCCATTGTCTTATAAGCTACATACTCTAAACAAAGTGTACGTCGACCTTTCGTAAATTCTCTAACAGTACCAATAAAAGTAGTAACCGCACCACACTCACGACGAATTACTTTGCTTGTAACTTCTTCAATTGAAATAGGTGTATCAATTACTTCATAATACGTATGTGTCATTTTGCACCTCTTATCTTTGTATAGGTTAGCAATCTATTTTCTATTATTTATATGATCGAAGCGGTTCATCCCACGGCCATTCACTTCCCGCGTTTGATTCTAATAACAGTACCGAAACAGTTATTCCTGCTTCAAACCCTCTCGTTCCTCCTGGCAGGACGATACATGCAGTTGCTTCTGTAAGTGAAGAAATTGCGCTAGATTTATCTAAACCGACTGGTGTAACTTGCAATTGGCCATCTACAATTTCCACTCTTCCTCTTACAAAACGAGTAAACGGATTTGCTTTCGGAAAGTCTTTTTGTAAAATTGCCTCTGCACGATATACGTGCGGATCTTTTCTATGCAAGTATGTTCCAATGACTGGTCGAACATATAATTCGCATCCGACATAACAAGCTGAAGGATTACCAGATAGACCAAATAATAGTTTCCCCTCTAACTCAGCTACAGTTGTCACACTTCCTGGCCGCATCGCTATTTTGTTAAAAATTACATTTGCTCGTAATCTCTCATAAATAGCAGGTAAATAGTCATAGTCTCCTACCGAAACGCCACCAGTTGTAATTAAAATATCGACTTCTTTTATCGCTTTTTTCACAGTGTTATAACACGTCTCAAAATCGTCAGCGAATTGTCCATAATACTGTACAACTCCGCCCGCTCGTTCAATTTGAGCAGCTATCATATAGGAATTACTATTTCGAATCTTCCCTGGCTTTAATTGTTCATGTACTTCGAGCAGTTCACTTCCTGTCGTTACAATTCCGATAACCGGCTGTTTTACAACGTAAACGGTACTATAACCAAACGTAGAAAGAAGCGCCACTACTCCAGGGTCAATAACAGTCCCTTTTTTCACAAGGATGGTATTTTGTTTTACATCTTCACCTTTAAAAGAAATGTTATCACCGGCGGCGAAGGAGCGTTTTAATTTCATATACGTCTTTTCTTTTTCTTCAAATCCTTCCGTTAGCTCTAACATAACAACCGCATTACACCCTTTTGGAATTGCGGCTCCGGTCATAATACGGACAGCTTGAAATGCTTTCACTTCTTCTGTAAAAACAAAACCGGCTCCAATTTCACCAATCACTTCAAACAGAATGGGATTACTGCTACTTGCTTCTTTTGTATCTTCTGCTCGAATCGCAAACCCGTCGTATGGAGAGCGATCAAAATGAGGGACATCATGATCTGCAATAACATCTTCTCCAAGAATTCTTCCGTAACTTTCTATAAGAGAAACCTCTTCTATTTCACCTTGATGAGCGTATTTCATTACACGTGCCACTGCTTCTGCCACCGGAATTGGTATACGTTTTTCTAACATTCTTTTTCACCTCGTTTTAATAAGGGGCAACGCTCTTTTTGTTCATCCTATATATTTTGCGTATAATCGTTTTGCTATTTTCACATCATTTGTTCCATGAATAAATGCCCTACCGTCTGTAAATAAAACGAAACGATATTTATCAATTAGAAATGATAGTAAGTAAGGCGTTTTTTTGACATGTACACTTTTTTGTAATCGTTTTTGAATTTCGTTTAAATTAAGATCTCTCTTTATTCCTGAACGGATTTGAACTGTATTCCGTCCGCATAGCACTTCCGTTTTCATCTGCGCTTCAAATGCTAGACTTGGATACGTTCGTGATTTCCCACAAGATGGACATGTACTTTTTTTCTGTCTATTTACTTTTAATGAGAGATATTGATTGTTCCAAATATCAAATGATAACATCGTTCCTCTTAGCGACTCATAATCATCCACCAATATTTTCATCGCCTCTGTCACTTGGTGAGCAACAACCATCTGTACAGCTGGCTGAATAATTCCGACTGTATCGCATGTTGCACCGCCCATAGGATGATCCATTAGACAGCGAAAACATGGTGTTTTCCCAGGAAGAATTGTATACGTTACACCGTAACTTCCAATGCATCCACCGTATATCCAAGGTATATTTTCTTTTTGTGAAATGTCATTTATAAGTAGGCGCGTATCAAAATTGTCAGTCGCATCTAATATGAGATCCACTTCTTTTGTTAACTCTTCTATTTCTTGCATTGTGACATCCGTTACAACTGGTACAATTTCCACTTCAGAATTAATCTTTCTTAAATGTTCTGCCGCTGCAATTGCTTTCGGTTTACAATGCTTTGCATCTTCTTCTGTATATAACTGTTGCCGCTGTAAATTACTCCATTCGACGTAGTCACGATCGGCAATTGTCAATTTCCCAATTCCCATCCTAACGAGCGCTTCCGCACTTGCAGCTCCTAGTGCACCCGCACCGATTAGGAGCACTTGCTTTTCTCTTATTTTGCTTTGTCCCATTTCACCAATTCCAGAAAACAATACTTGCCTTGAATATCGCTCTTGCATAGAGAATCCTCCTTTCGCTATCCGCCAATGTATGACATTTCAACTTTTGGACGTTTATTTGTACTTTCCACCGTTCTTTCATCTGAATATCGATCTGTTCTATATCGCCATGTATGTTGTAAAATTTTTAATAGTGAGGCATCCGAAATATTTTCTCGAAGAAGCGTTCGCAAATCCGTTCCTTTTTCTCCAAATAAGCACGTATAAAACTTGCCGTCTGCCGAAATACGAGCTCTCGTACAAGAAGAACAAAATGACTCAGATACTGAAGTAATAAATCCAACTTCGGCATCGCTCCCTACATATCGATACAATTTCGCAACTTCTCCAAAGTAACGAGGTTGAACAGGCTCAATCGGATATACGCGATTAATCTTCTCTATTAATTGTTCCTTCGTAATAACTTGTTCAAAGTTCCATCCGTTCGTACTGCCAACATCCATAAACTCAATGAAACGTAACTGTATTTCTTGTTCTTTAAAATACTGAGCCATAGGAAGAATTTGACTATCATTCATTCCTTTTTTTACGACCATATTTACCTTTACTTCTAATCCAGCTGCCTTCGCTGCTTCAATTCCTTTCAGTACAGGTTTTGTACTTACATTTCTTCCGTTAATTTTTTGGAAGACGTGATCCTCTATCGCATCTAAACTAATATTTACACGCTTTAATCCCGCGTCTTTTAGTGCCTTAGCTTGTTTTGCTAAATGAATTCCGTTTGTTGTGAGCCCAATGTCTTTTAAACCTTCTAGCTTTGTAAGTCTAGCGATTAACTTCGGTAAGTCTTTACGCAATAACGGTTCACCGCCAGTAAGTCTAATTTTTTCAACTCCCATACTTATAAATAATCTAGCTAGTCTTTCTATTTCATTAAAAGTTAATAAAAACTCTTCCTGTAAAAAAGCGTAATCAGATCCGAACACTTCAGCAGGCATACAGTATGTGCACCTAAAATTACAACGATCAATAACTGAAATACGTAAATCTTGAAGTGGACGTTCTAAAGAATCTTTCATTTTCTCGTGCATCTATATCCCTTCTTTTCTGCTGCAATCCTTAGTAAGTTTTCAATTTTTCATTTGTCTTTATTATAAAAAAGAAGCTACATATTCAATGTGACTTTTCTCACATCACTTTCCCCATTCAAAAATTCTTCACAAATCCGTTCGAATTTTGTTCACATCTTCAGTGCCTACTCCTTACGGTCATTGAAATTTCACTATATTTTTCAAATATCTCTTGCATTTCCAGCATACTTACACTCAAAATAGGAAATGGATTGCTTATAAGAAGAAAGGTGATTGCTGTGACAAACAGTATGAAATTATCTCAAGATTTAAAGGAATTACTTGCATCTGTTGAATATAAAATGCAGATAAAAAAAGGTAGTTTTATTTTTCAAGAAGGTATGGAGGCAACCGAACTCTATATTATCCACTCAGGAAAAGTACAAATTAGTAAACTTAGTGCTGACGGACAAGAATTAACACTTCGAATTTGTTCAGCATATGACATTATTGGAGAATTAACATTGTTCACGGACGATGCGAAGTATTTATTAAATTCAAAATGCCTTGAAGATGTTGAAGTAGGCGTTATAAAGCGTGAAGCGTTAGAAAGAGAATTACTCCAAAAGCCCGCACTTGTATTTGAATTTATGAAATGGATTAGTGAACATTTAAGAAGAATGCAAACGAAGTTCCGAGATTTAGTATTACACGGCAAAAAAGGTGCCCTTTATTCTACTCTCATTCGAATGACAAATAGTTACGGTGTATTAAAAGAAAATGGTATTCTCATCGATTTACCGTTAACGAATCAAGAACTTGCTAATTTCTGTGCAACTTCACGCGAAAGTGTAAATCGAATGTTAAATGAATTAAAAAAGCAAGGTACAATTTCTATTCATAAAGGAAAGATTACAATCCACGATTTACAATTTTTAAAACGTGAAATTGCTTGTGAAGATTGCTCTGCTTCTGTTTGTAGCATTGATTAGCGTCTTATTTAGATACTTATACTTATAAAGAAAGCCGAGGTCTCCAATTAGATCTCGGCTTTCTTTATAAGTTACTAAACATATAAAACAACATTATTTTTTCAACTCATTAGGAATACGTCTTCTGTAAATCACATAACTACGGCTTACATATTTAATTGGGGCACTAAATACATGTACCAGTCTAGTAAATGGCCATACTGCGAAAAGCCCCAATCCTGCAAGAATATGAATTTTAAACCATACAGGTACTTCCATCATATATTCAACTTTCGGTTGGAAAATGAAGAGGCTTCGGAACCACGGACCGATCGTTGTACGGTAATCAAACCCTTTTGAGTCGATGTTTAAAAACGTTGAGGAAAGTCCTGCTAGCATTACGATAAGTAATAAAATAAGCGCAATATAATCTCCCTTTGTGCTCGTTGCAATGATACGTTTTACTGTTACGCGGCGATACGTTAATATAATTAAACCGATGATAGAAGCAACACCTGCCGGAAGTCCGAAACTAATCGCTACTACATGATACATATGCTCTGAAATACCTATTGAACGATATACAGCCTCTGGAATTAATATTCCCATAACATGACCGCCAATTACGAACATGATCCCAAAGTGGAATAATAGACTTCCGATTCGGAGTATTTTCTTTTCTAATAGTTCACTAGATTTTGATGTCCATCCAAATTGATCATAGTTGTATCTAAAAATATGTCCACCGATAAAGATTGCAAAAATGATATAGGGAAACAATACCCATAGAAATTGATCCATCATTTTGACAACCCTCCTTTCTAATTTGTCTGTACACTCCATGTATCGATAGCGAGTAGAACAGCCGTAAGAATTGGTTCATACATACTATCAGCTTCTTTTAACTGAACGTGTAATGCTTGTATGTTCTCCTTGTATTTACTCATAATTGGTTCACTGTCTTGCTCATTTGCATTTGCAAAGAACTCAAGCAATAGCGGTAAATAATCAGGTAATTCTTTATCTGTTACTTCAAAACCAGATTTTTTATAATGCTGTTTTAACTCTAATAACTCAATACCTCTTTCTCTTTGTTCACCGGTGTTCATATAAGTAAGATACATATTTGTCTTCTTACCAAAATCGAATGTATATACGTAACAGTCAATTAATTGATCATCCATTTTATCCAGCGCTTGCTTTATAAATGCTGTAAGTGCTGCTTTAACGTCTTCCTGTTCAATCGCTTCAATCTCTTCTTGCAATTCAGTTAAAGCTTCTCTCCACCCGATTTCCGGGTAGGAGAGAAGGAATGAAGAACATGAAAAAGCAGTTTGTAAACTTTGTTTCATATTTTTCCGCCCCCATTATTTAAGAAATTGTCGTGCAAGAGCCTGGGCCACCTGCGAAGGATAAACCACAGCTTCCTTGTTCATTATATAAATCTGCAACTTGTTCGCGGTGAGATGTCGGGATGACGAAACGATCTTTATATTTCGCAATAGCAAGAAGACGATACATATCTTCTACATCCTGTTTCGTTAAACCGAGTTCTTTTAATACAGCTTCATTTGGTTCTTTATTAATTTGCAACGCTCTCATATGTGTTCGCATAACAGCCATTTTTTTCAATGTTAGACGAATATGGGATTCATCTCCTGCAGTGAGTAAATTCGCTAAATATTGAATTGGAATACGCATATTATCAATAGCAGGGAAAATCTCTTCTGCTTGCCAGTTGCTTCCTTTCCCTTCCACCATGTTCATAATTGGACTAAGTGGCGGTATATACCAAACCATTGGCATTGTACGATACTCTGGATGAAGAGGTAGGGCAATTTTCCAATCGATAATCATTTTATAGATTGGCGACTGTTGTGCCGCTTTAATCCATTCTTCAGGAATGCCTTGTTTTTTCGCTTCAGCTGCTACTTCAGGATCATTTGGATCTAGGAAAACAGTAAGCTGCGATTCATATAAATCTTTTTCATCTTCAACAGAAGCTGCTTCTTTTACTTTATCAGCATCATATAGCATTACCCCAATATATCTGATACGTCCTACACATGTCTCCGAACAAATTGTTGGCATACCTGCTTCAATACGAGGGAAACACATTGTGCATTTTTCAGCTTTATTCGTTTGCCAGTTAAAATACACTTTTTTATACGGACAAGAAGATACGCAGAATCTCCAAGCACGACATGCATTTTGATCCACAAGGACAATCCCATCTTCTTCACGTTTATACATCGCACCAGATGGACAAGAAGATACACAAGATGGATTCATACAGTGCTCGCATATGCGCGGTAAATACATCATAAAGACATTTTCAAAATCCGTTTTAATTTCTTCTTCCATTTTCTTTACGTTCGGGTCTTGCAATCCTGTTATATGTCCACCAGCTAAATCATCTTCCCAGTTTGGACCCCATTCAATTTTGTCAATAAATTCACCTGTAATTGCTGATTTCGGACGAGCAACTGGTTGATGCTTACGCTGCGGACTATTTGTTAACGTTTCATAATCATAGTTCCAAGGTTCAAAGTAATCATCGATTGTTGGTTGATCTGGATTGTGGAAAATATTCATAAGGCGTTTCATTTTCGAACCGGATTTCAGCTGAATTTCACCATTTTTTAATTCCCAGCCGCCTTTATATTTCTCTTGATCTTCCCATTGCTTCGGATAACCAATACCAGGTTTCGTTTCTACGTTATTGAAGTACATATATTCAGCACCTGGACGATTTGTCCAGGTGTTTTTGCATGTTACGCTACAAGTATGGCAGCCGATGCATTTATCTAGGTTCATTACCATTCCGACTTGTGCTTTAATCTTCAAGCCAATCTACCTCCTTCAGTTTACGGATTACGACATTTAAGTCACGCTGGTTCCCAGTCGGACCATAGTAGTTAAATCCATAGCTTAATTGGCCATATCCACCAATCATATGTGTTGGTTTCACATGAATACGGGTTGGACTATTATGCGTTCCCCCGCGGGTGCTTGTTAATTTCGTACCAGGCACGTTAATGTGGCGATCTTGTGCGTGGTGCATAAATGCCATTCCTCTCGGTATACGGTGCGTTACGACAGCACGTGCTACAACAACACCGTTACGGTTAAAGCACTCGATCCAATCATTATCTGCAACGCCAGCTTCTGCAGCGTCCTCTTTATTCATCCAAACAGTTGGACCACCTCTAAACAGCGTTAACATCGGTAATGAATCGAAATACATGCTATGAATTGACCACTTATTATGTGGTGTTAAATAGTTTAATGTAATTTCTTTCCCTTCTACTTCAGGCCGTGATTTACGGAACGGT
Organism: Bacillus sp. BB081; assembly: GCF_008368895.1. Taxonomy (NCBI): domain Bacteria; kingdom Bacillati; phylum Bacillota; class Bacilli; order Caryophanales; family Bacillaceae; genus Bacillus; species Bacillus sp. BB081. The sequence goes on along the minus strand of NZ_QOZX01000034.1, from coordinate 4,154 downwards.
TTATGTTGCAAAATTGGTTTAAATGTTGCCATCGTTTCACCAAACTCTTTCATCATGTCGTGATCTAAGTAGAAAGATTGTCGACCAGTTATCGTTCTCCAAGGAATGAGACGTTCCACATTTGTTGTAAATGGTGAATAACGTCGTCCACCTTTTTCAGAACCTGTGAAGGCTGGAGAAGTGATTACTGTTTTCGGTTGTGCTGTAATTTGTTCAAAAGTGAAGCATTCTTCTTCACGTTCTTCTGCTAAATCACGTAGTTTTAAATCCGTTTGTTTTTCAAGTGCTTCCCATGCTTTTACTGCCATATGACCGTTTGTTGTAGAAGAAAGCGTTAATACCGCTTCAGCAGCATTGATTGCTTCTTTTATGTCTGGGCAACCTTTCGCAATAGAATCTGTTCGAACAACTCCTAATTTGCTCTTTAATTGCTCATACTCTTTTTCTGCTGACCAAGAGATCCCTTTTGTACCAATTGGTTGTTTCCCGGCATTCGGTCCAAGTGCTGTCATTTTGTCATAAATCGTTTTATAATCCCTTTCGACAACATGAATTTGTGGCATTGTTTTACCTGGGATCGGTTCACATTCACCTTTGCTCCAATCTTTAATCTTGCCGAGTGGTTGTGCTAATTCTTGCGGTGTATCGTGAAGAAGTGGTGTTGCAACGACTTCTTTCATTGGTTCAAGATCGATTTTCTTCGCTAAATCTGACACAGCTTTAGAAAGAGCGGTGAAAATATCCCAGTCAGATCGTGCTTCCCACGGTGAACCGATTGCTGGGTTAAATGGATGCACAAATGGATGCATATCTGTACTACTTAAATCGTGCTTCTCATACCAAGTTGAAGCAGGTAAGACGATATCAGAATAAAGCGCTGTTCCAGCCATGCGGAAATCTAAATTAATAAGTAGATCAAGCTTCCCTTCTGGTGCGTCCTCATGCCACTTAATTTCTTCTGGTCGTATTGAATCACTATCATCATTCATTAATCCGTTTGTTGTACCTAATAAATGTTTTAAGAAATATTCGTGTCCTTTACCAGAACTTGAAATTAAGTTTGCACGCCATACGAATAAGTTGCGCGGGAAGTTATTTTTGTTATCTGGATCTTCAATCGCAAATTTCAGTTCTTTTTCTTTTAATTTTTGTGCAACATATTTCCCGATTTCTTCTTGCGTTGTTGCACCAGCGGCAACAGCTTCTTTATATAATTCAATTCCATTTTTCTCGAATGTCGGATAAGAAGGTAACCAGCCGAGTCGTGCTGCTAATACGTTATAATCACCGTGATGTTGATAACGTGAGTTACCTTCAATTGGTGATGCTAAATGACCAACAGATGTATCTTCATAGCGCCATTGATCTGTTACGAAATAGAAGAAAGATGTACCGTTTTGTAATTTCGGTGGCCCTTGCCAATCTTTTGCCATCGCAATCGTTTGCCATCCTTCTGCTGGTCGTAATTTTTCTTGACCAACATAATGCGCCCAACCACCGCCATTTACACCTTGTGCCCCAACAAGAAGAACAAGATTTAAAACAGCGCGATAAATCGTATCAGAGTTAAACCAATGGTTAATACCAGCTCCAACAATAATCATCGAACGACCATTTGTATCAACAGCATTTTGTGCGAACTCACGAGCGATTTGAATAATAAGCTCTCGTTTCACTCCCGTCATTTTCTCTTGCCATGCAGGTGTAAACGGCATATCATCATTGAAATCTTTTGGCTCTTGTCCGCCAAGTCCTCGGTTCACGCCGTAATTTGCTAACGTTAAGTCGTATACAGTTGTAACGAACGCTTCGCCTTCTTCTGTCATAACCTTTTTCACTGGAATTGTGCGTTCTAATACTTTGTTTCCATCATCAGAGAAGTACGGAATTTGTACCGTACCAACCGCATCTTCCATTCCAAGTAAAGAAAGGCGTGGATCAATCTTTTCACCTGTTTGTTCATCTTCTAAACGTAAGTTCCATTTCTTTTCGTTATCCCAACGTGACCCCATTGTGCCTTGAGGTGTTGCAAAATCATTCGTGTTTTCGTTCCATAGTACAGGTTTCCATTCTCCTAACTTCGTTTCGCGTCCAATATCAGAAGCATTTAAGAAACGATCAGCAACGAATTGATCTCCTTTTTGTTTCAATGTGACGAAGAAAGGAAAATCAGTATATTGCTTCGCATACTTTGTGAAGTATTCCACTTGATTATCTACGTAAAATTCTTGTAAGATCACGTGCCCCATTGCCATCGCAAGTGCACCGTCTGTACCTTGTTTCACACTAATCCAGTCGTCCGCAAACTTTGTTGACTCAGCGAAGTCAGGACTTACAGAAACGACTTTCGTTCCTTTATATCGAACCTCTGCTAAAAAGTGAGCATCTGGTGTTCTCGTCATCGGTACATTTGAACCCCATGTCATAATGTATCCGGAGTTATACCAATCACTACTTTCTGGTACATCTGTTTGATCACCCCAAATTTGCGGAGAAGCTGGTGGTAAATCTGCATACCAATCATAGAAGCTAAGCATTGGTCCGCCCATAAGTTGCATAAAGCGGCTACCTGCAGCATGACTTAACATCGACATAGCTGGAATTGGTGAAAAACCAACATTTCGGTCTGGACCGTATTTCATTACTGTGTAAAGTAAAGAAGCTGAAACGAGTTGTAATACTTCATCCCAATTCGCACGAACGAATCCCCCTTTACCACGCGCCTGCTTATACTTACGTGCTTTTTCAGGGTTTTCCACAATGCTTTTCCAAGCATCTAGTGGTGACTTGTTATTTTGTAATTCCTCTTGCCACATACTCCAAAGAACACCACGTACATACGGATATTTCACACGAAGTGGACTATAGATGTACCAAGAAAAACTCGCTCCACGTGGACATCCTCGTGGTTCAAAGTCAGGCATATCTGGACCTGTTGTTGGATAGTTAAGCTCCTGCCCTTCCCAAGTTACAATTCCATCTTTCACATAAATGTTCCAACTACATGAACCAGTACAGTTCACGCCATGTGTAGAACGGATTACTTTATCATGTTGCCAACGCTTTCTGTACACATTCTCCCATTCGCGATCTTCATATGTTTCTTGTGTATGATTATCGTTATAACGATCTATTGGCGAAAAATATTTTAAACGTCTCATTAGTGCTGAAGGTTTCTTCTTCATACTGTTCACTCCTTTAATACGTCTCTCTTACATACCCTTACTATAAGAGAGCTTGTAAAATACAGATGTGACATTTCGCACAGTTCAAGAGATTGTCAAAAATTCCGAAAAAAATATAAAAAAGTGAAAATCTAATCATTGTGGAGGGTTCATATCCTTCACTGACTGTTAAATTACTTCCTTGCTTCTAGCAAAGGTTAAGATGAAGTACAGATATGCAAAAAATTTCTTATATAATAGAGGAAGTAATTTGGGAGTAGTTAAATTTGATATGCCTAAATCGTTAGATGAATTAACAAATGAAAATATAATACTTTAAATCCACTATACCAAGGGTAACTATCCTGAAAATAGTTGAACAAAAAACGCCAGGAAATCTATATGAATTGTCAGCAACTTGGATTGAATAAAGAGAAGAATACACCAGAATGGCAGGATTTTAAGATAATAATAAAAGGAGGATATTATGATATTAGAACCGCTTTATGCAGAAAACATTATAGTAGCCGTCATATATAAAAATGAGTTTAGATGGTATGTAACAGATAAAGAACTATGGTTTTTAGATTATAATAAATTAGATAATGCATATAAAAATTTAGATATAAGCATTGAAGATAATGATGAAACGGAAGAAAGAAATGGAATAAAAGTATTAGATCATGAAAATGTAGAAGTATTTTTAGTAAGGATTAATCAATATAAAACAACTAAAGAAGAATTAAATTATTTACTACTTGAAAATATTAAAAGGAAGAATGCAGGAGAAGATCTATTAGATTATAGTCCAGTCTTATTAATTAACTTTGATAATAAAATACTATATTCAATGTTTCCAGAACCGGCCTCATATGAAAACTATGTACCAAAAGATTGGAGTGGTACATATGAAGATTTCACTGAATTCATACCTACATCAGAGAAATATTGGATAGATAAGTTTAATAATAATCTACTTTTACTATAATT
>NZ_QOZX01000033.1:0-14985 GCF_008368895.1 Bacillus sp. BB081 | reverse complement strand
TTATCCGGTATTAGCCCCGGTTTCCCGGAGTTATCCCAGTCTTATGGGCAGGTTACCCACGTGTTACTCACCCGTCCGCCGCTAACTTCTTGAGAGCAAGCTCTCAATCCATTCGCTCGACTTGCATGTATTAGGCACGCCGCCAGCGTTCATCCTGAGCCAGGATCAAACTCTCCAATAAAGTTAGTTTGTCTAGCATCTAAAAATAAAAATTGACGTTTCACGTTGTTTGTTTCGTTCAGTTTTCAAAGAACTACATCGCGTTTCAGCGACTTCTATATGTTAACATCTTCGTTAAATCTGTCAACTAAGTTTTTTCTTTCGTTCCTGACGTCGCTTATTAATTTGCCATATTAATCATTTGTTCGTAACACTTTTTAAAAAAATGCCAAAATAATTTTATCTTGGCATGATATAAAGCTTAATAACCACTAATGCAGCAACACCAGGTAGGCCTAATATACTTGTGATTGTTGCGGTTCCCAAGTTAATTGGAATATGAAAATCAAAATATGTTCCTACAACATTTACGATAAAGAGTAATGCTATCCCTAAAGTAACATGAAAGAGCGCTTTTCCTATAAAACGTAACGGCTTAGAAGAAACACCAAAAACAAGAAAGATAAAAACTAAAGTAAGAATACCGACAATAACAACTGTAGAATTCATTTTTTCCTCCTTATGAAAGTGATCTATACATATTTATTTGTATGGGACAAGGCGATAAAAAAGAACATTTACCCTACAACTCCAGTTGCTTTATCTTGTTAATCTTCATTCGGCAACACTTTCTTCATAAAAACCATTAATCTTTCTTTCCAAACGAAGTAACTACTAAATATTTAATAAATAAAATAAAAGGTTCTGCTTTTTCAGCAGAACCTTTTACCATTGTTCCATTTTTACAGGACGACGTTTTGCTTCTTTTAACAAGAAGAAATATTTCGCCTCTGCTATTTTCAAAGAACAAAGTACATCTTGAGATGGTTCCACACTTTGTTCAACCATTCTCTTCTGACGTAACCATTCATTCTTCACTTTTTCTAATAGTACAATTAGCTTATCATCATACTCTTTACGCAATTTACCCTTTTTTTGAAAGAACATTTTTGTTTCTCCTCTTATACTTCTCTACGACCTTCTAACGCTTTCGACAATGTCACTTCATCTGCATATTCTAAATCTCCACCAACTGGCAGACCATGTGCAATACGAGTTACTTTAATACCTGTCGGCTTTAAGAGGCGGGATATATACATCGCTGTAGCTTCCCCTTCAATATTAGGGTTTGTTGCTAGTATCACTTCTTGTACCGTTTCATCATGCAGTCGCTTTAAAAGTTGCGGGATATTAATGTCTTCCGGTCCAATTCCCTCCATTGGAGAAATCGCGCCACGTAACACATGATATACACCTTGATACTCTTTCATCTTTTCCATTGCGATTACATCTTTCGGTTCCTGCACAACACAAACAATCGACTGATCTCGATGCGAATCATTACAAATATAACAAGGATCGCGGTCAGTAATATGTCCGCATACAGAACAATACGCTAAATCTCGCTTCGCATTCACAAGTGCTTTTGCAAAACCTAACACATCATCTTCTTTCATATCTAATACGAAAAATGCCAAGCGAACCGCTGTTTTCGGTCCGATTCCTGGCAACTTCATAAAACTATCAATTAATTTTGATATCGGTTCTGGATAATGCATATATCAGTATCCTCCTAGAACATTCCACCTGGTAAGTTTAAGCCTTTTGTGAATTTACCCATTGTAGAGTTTGAAAGTTCATCAGCTTTTTTAAGTGCATCATTCGTTGCAGCTAACACTAAGTCTTGTAACATTTCGATATCTTCTGGATCTACAACTTCTTCTTTAACTTTCACTTCAAGAATTTGCTTATGACCATTTGCAATAACTGTGACCATACCGCCGCCAGCTGTACCTTCAACTGTTTTTTCGCCAAGTTCTTCTTGCGCTTTTGCCATATCTTTTTGCATCTTTTGCATTTGTTTCATCATATTATTCATATTTCCCATTCCGCCACGCATCATAATTAATTCCTCCTAATTATTATTACTCTTTTATTTCAATAAGTTCTTGTCCTACTAATTTTACTGCCTCTTCTATAAGAGGATCTTCTTTTTTCTCTGGGCTTTCTTCAGAATTCTCGCCTTCACGCTGTAAAAAATCTTCACGGATTTTACCCCATTCACTTTTTGGAATGGCAATCATATTTAATCTTTTACTTAACAGTTCAAATAAGGCCTGTTCCACTGTATCCATAGCTTCTCGGTTTTCGCTTGCCATTTTACAGTGAATCTCATATTGAAACGCTAAAACGTAAGTATCATCCGAAGCCGCTACCGGTTCGCTATTTTCTAATAAAACAGCAAACGCTACTTTGTTGTATGATTTGAGTCTTCCTAACAACTCACCCCACACAGCTTTTAATTGTTCTAAATCCTGACGCTTTGCTTGCTTTAACACTTCATTTACGCGTCCAACAGGAATTTTCATACTCCCTGTACGCACTGGCTTTGGTGTTGCACGTGTCTCTCTGACTTCTTGCTGCACACCAGCCGGCACACCATTCTTTTTGACTTGTTCTAACTCTTTCTCCAATTGCTGCATCCTGTTCATAATTGCTTGTAAACGATCTGCACCGTTCGCTTGCATCATAAACTGTTGACACAGTTGTACCATAACAACTTCTAAGAAAATTCGCGGATGATTTGTCCACTTCATTTCCTGTTGTCCCTTACTAAGAGTATGAATGATTTCATAGATTACTTCCGGTTGCATTTCTTCACTTAACATCCGGAATTGCTCATCTACCATTACTCGTTCCAACATATGTTCCAGTTGTGGTGAGGTTTGATATAAAAGCATATCGCGATAATAGTAAATGAAATCCTCCATAAAACGAACTGGATCTTTCCCTTTACCCATCATCTCATCTATGATACGTAATGCTCTTGATACATCATTTTCACGTATACATTCTACTAAGTTACCTAAGTATTGCTGGGAAACAGAACCTGTCACAGCTAATACATCTTCTGTCGTAACTGTCTCATCACTATAAGATATTGCCTGATCAATAAGACTAAGCGCATCACGCATACCACCTTCAGCGGCACGCGCAACAATTTGTAACGCCTCATCTTCTACTTGCGTACCTTCATTCGTCACAACCGTCGATAATCTCTCAACAATATCATTTACTGATATTTTTCGAAATTCAAAACGCTGGCAACGTGAAATGATTGTAGGCGGAATCTTATGTGGTTCTGTTGTCGCCAAAATAAAGATGACGTGTCCCGGCGGCTCTTCTAACGTTTTTAAAAGCGCATTGAAGGCACCCATAGAAAGCATGTGGACTTCATCAATAATGTATACTTTATATTCTACAGCACTTGGAGCATATTTTACTTTATCTCTAATATCTCGAATTTCATCTACACCGTTATTTGAAGCCGCATCAATTTCTAATACATCTGAAATAGATCCTTGTGTAATCCCCAAACAAGAAGGACATTCATTACAAGGTTCAGCTACCGGAGCATGTTCACAGTTGATTGCTTTTGCAAATACTTTTGCAATTGTAGTTTTTCCTGTTCCCCTCGGCCCAGAAAATAAATAAGCATGTGAAACTTTCTCTTGAAGAAGGGCATTTTGCAACGTTTTTGTCACGTGCTTTTGACCAACTACATCTTCAAATTTTTGCGGTCTCCATGTTCGGTATAACGCTTGGTATGACACGAAAATACGGCCTCCCTCAAAGGTTATTATCTTATTTATTATAACCCATTCTGTTTATAGATTCCAAAAGTTATTTTCTATACAAAAAACCCACCTTAGTATTAAGGTGAGTTTTGTATACATATATAACTGCCGTGCACCTTCTGTCGATTACGTACCATAAGCGTTACTCAAGCAGTTAGCTCGGTTCAGGCACTCCTGCGGCACACGAGAAGACCCGCTTATTGCTGCTTCCTTCCGGACCTGACAAGGTTCACGGGGTCCCGTTGCGCAGGACCCAAACGTCAACACCACTTACTTAAGGCAGACCTTACAGCAGCATAACCTCGAGAAGGGATTCGGCCTCGCTAGAGCGGATTGCGAGTATAGGGCACCGCTACCTCCCCGCTTAGCACGGCAAAGTTAAAACCAATATTCGGTTGCCTTCATTAAAAGGCATTATCAGTATAACTTGTTTTTTTACAAAATGCAAATACGTTAATTCTCGTTACTTTTCTCTAATTTTTTTATCGCTTTTCTTTTTTTACGAAGCTCTCTAAAAAAGTTTGTTAACAAAGTACCGCATTCTTCTTCTAAGACACCAGCAACTACCTCGCATTGATGATTAAAGCGTTCATCCGTTAAAAGATTCATCAAAGTCCCTGCACATCCACCTTTCGGATCACTTGCACCATATACAACTCGCTTCACTCGTGATAAAACAATTCCACCCGCACACATCGGACAAGGCTCTAATGTTACATATAACGTCGCATCTTCTAAACGCCATGTCCCTAATTTTTTGCACGCCTCATCAATAGCTAATAACTCAGCGTGAGCTATTGATCTTTGTTCAGTTTCTCTTAAATTATGAGCAACACTAATTACTTCACCATCTAACACTATAACTGCACCAATCGGTACTTCTTGTATTGCCTCTGCTTTTTTAGCCTCTTCTATTGCTAACTGCATAAAATAAATATCTTGATCGTGTTCCATACCATAGTCCTTTCCCTCAAATAAAATACACTTTTTTCCATTTACTACACATGGGATAACTTTTACAAATTCAATCCACCCTAATAAAAAAGAGAGGGGATTACATATGAAGAATACTGCCTTACTCATTATCGATATGATTAATGATTTTCAATTTTCACACGGGCCCACCCTAGCCAAAAAATGCGAAATTATAACAAACCCTATTTTACAATTAAAGAAAACAATGAAATCCTTTGGCTACCCCATAATTTATGTTAATGACCATTATCAACTTTGGAGATCTGATATTGACCAACTAATTACTCATTGTACAAATGAGTATAGTGAAAATATCATTCATAAGATTGCTCCAAATACTGATGATTACATTTTTATTAAACCACATTACTCTGCTTTTTATGAAACACCTTTAAATTCTTTATTAGGCTATTTAAAAATAGAAAATCTAATATTGACAGGAGTCGCCGGGAATATATGTATCCTCTTTACAGCTAACGATGCTCATATGAGAAATTATACACTGTATGTACCACAGGACTGTATTGCCTCTAATCATGATCAGGATAATCTGCATGCTTTAAAAATAATGGAAGCCACATTAAAAGCAAATATAGTACCGTCATCTCAAATAAAAATTAATTAATACATATATTTATTTTCTAACTTTTTATATCAAATTAACCCGCTCGCTTCCCTCCTGTGCTACAATAATTCTGTTTTGTGTTTTTAGTAGTCACGGTAAATCACTGATTGAAAGGAGGAAACAGCGTGACCGGAGTACCATTTATCACGGTTGAAGGACCAATTGGTGTTGGAAAAACCTCACTTGCGAAGGCAATTTCAACTCACATGCAACTCCACTTACTAAAAGAAATTGTTGATGAGAATCCTTTTTTAGGAAAATTCTATGAAGACATCGACGAATGGAGTTTTCAAACAGAGATGTTCTTTCTTTGTAATAGATACAAACAATTAGAAGATATTAACATAAAGTATTTGAATCAAAGGAAACCAGTAGTAGCGGATTATCATATATTTAAAAATTTAATTTTCGCATCCCGTACATTAAAGAATTCTCAATATGACAAGTACATGCAAATCTATCGTATCCTTACACAAGATATGCCTGTACCAAACGTTATCGTTTATTTAACAGCTAGCTTGGAAACATTACAAACACGAATTGCGATGCGCGGAAGAGAATTCGAAAAAAACATGGATCCAAATTACTTACTACAGCTCACAAAAGATTACGAAACAGCAATGGATACTTTTAAAAAGGATCATCCAGATATCCTAGTATTAAAATTTAACGGAGACGATATGGATTTTGTAAAAAATCCTGATGATTTAAACGTCATCCTATCCGCCCTTCAAAATACTCTCTTAAAGGAGTCGGAATAATAATGAATTTAAGGCAAAAATATGATATACCAAATGACGCAGTAATCACTATTGCTGGAACAGTAGGTGTCGGAAAATCAACTATGACAACCGCATTAGCTAACGCTTTAGGTTATCGCACATCATTTGAAAAGGTAGATTCAAACCCGTATTTGGACAAGTTCTATGCTGATTTCACACGCTGGAGCTTCCACTTGCAAGTGTACTTTTTAGCAGAACGATTTAAAGAACAAAAAAGAATTTTTGAATACGGTGGCGGTTTTGTTCAAGATCGCTCTATCTATGAAGACACTGGAATTTTTGCAAAGATGCATCATGAAAAAGGTACAATGACGGAAACTGATTATGAAACATACAAAGGTTTATTCGACGCTATGGTCATGACTCCTTACTTCCCTCATCCTGATTTATTAATTTACTTAGAAGGTTCTTTCGATGATATTGTTGATCGTATCCAAGAACGCGGACGTCCGATGGAACAACAAACACCAATTGAGTATTGGAAAGAGATGCATGGCCGTTACGAAAACTGGATTAATAACTTTAATGCATGCCCTGTTTTACGATTAAACATTAATGAATACGATATTTTAAAAGATGGTGATTCAATTGAACCAATCATTAAAAAAATTGGCCATTTTTTAAAACAAACACGTAAACTTGTAAAATAAAAAACCCGTGCATACGCACGGGTTTTTCTATTAAATTACTTCTTTTTTGTCGGAGCAATAATTTCACTCTCAGGTTTTCCAGCATTAATACGCTGACGAACAGTACTTGTACTAATATCGTATGTTTCAGCAATCTCTTTAACAGTCATTTCTTTCCCGTTAATCACTGCTGTTAATACTTTACCTGTACGTTTTGGAGCTGCTTCTTTCTTTACAGCTGCTTTTTCAACTTTTTTTGGCGCCTCTACTTTTGTCGCAGTTTGCTTTACATCACAAGTGCAACCACAAAGTTTACGGAATGTATCATCGCTTATAATGCGTGACACATTTGCACCACTGTTTAAAATTCTATTGTTCTTACAGACAGGACATTGTACATAATATAAAGTTTTTCCATCTAAAGGAAACGTTTGTATAATAAGATCCATGTTGACTCCTTTCATATCTATGAAGATAATCATCGGAATATGAGTGTGTAATAAGGACAAAATCGCCTTACACCATACTTTATGATTGGTTTTAAAATAAAAACTCGTTACGTGTTGGTAACGAGTTCTCCAATCTCCACTTATATGCGCTGTTGTCAATTATATCTGGAGGAGGTAGAGGGATTCGAACCCCCGCGCGACTCTCGCCGCCTGTCGGTTTTCAAGACCGATCCCTTCAGCCAGACTTGGGTATACCTCCATATTGACATCAAATATAATATCAAAAGAAAAACAGTTAGTCAACCCTACTAAAATAAATTATGAGGAAAGGAAAATTTTACTTTTCCTCTCCTACATTATAGTACTGACAACGCTCATAATTACCAATCACTCATACCGATGAATGTTTATAAATTTACTTAATAACTGTTTTTCCTCCCATATAAGGGCGAAGAACTTCTGGAATTATAATTGTACCATCTTCTTGTTGGTAGTTCTCTAAAATAGCTGCCACCGTACGTCCAATTGCAAGACCAGATCCATTTAATGTATGAACATGTTCTGGTTTTCCGTTTGGCTCACGACGGAAACGGATATTTGCACGTCTCGCTTGGAAAGCCTCAAAATTACTACAAGAAGAAATCTCACGATATGTGCCATAGCTTGGAATCCATACTTCGATATCGTATTTCTTCGCTGCTGTAAATCCTAAATCGCCTGTGCACATGCTCATAACGCGATATGGCAACTCTAATAATTGTAACACGCGTTCTGCATCATTTGTTAGTTTTTCTAACTCTTCATAAGAATCTTCTGGTTTTACGAACTTTACAAGCTCTACTTTATTGAACTGATGCTGACGAATTAAGCCACGTGTATCACGGCCAGCTGAACCTGCTTCAGAACGGAAACAAGAGCTAAATGCAGCATATCGTATAGGCAGTTGCTCTTTATTTAAGATTTCATCACGGTGCATGTTCGTTACAGGTACTTCAGCTGTTGGAATTAAGAAGTAATCTTCACTTTCAATACGGAATGCATCTTCTTCAAATTTCGGAAGTTGTCCTGTTCCTGTCATACTTGCACGGTTTACCATATACGGAGGTAATACTTCTTCGTATCCATGCTCGTCAGTATGAAGATCAAGCATAAAGCTAATTAAAGCACGCTCTAATCTCGCGCCAGCACCTTTATAGAATACGAAGCGGCTTCCTGTTACCTTCCCAGCACGCTCAAAATCTAAAATTCCTAAATCTGTAGCAAGATCCCAATGTGGTTTTGGTTCATAAGCAAATTCTTTCACTTCTCCCCAAGTACGTGCTACTACATTATCATCTTCTGTTTCACCAACTGGAGCAGATTCATGAGGAATATTTGGAATAGATAACATTAATCTTTCTAAATCTTCTTCAACTGTACGAAGTTCATTATCAAGATCTTTTACTTTTTCTCCAACTTCACGCATTTCTAGAATTAGAGCTTCTGCATCTTTCTTTTCGCGCTTCAATACAGAGATTTGTTGAGATACTTCGTTACGTTTACTTTTTAGTTCCTCTGTTTGAACAAGTAATTCTCTTCTTCTCGTATCCAGCTCTTCAAAGCGGCCAAAATCAGTTAAATCTTCGCCTCTATGCTGTAACTTTGCTTTTACTTCTTCAAAATTTGTACGTAAAAATTTAATATCAAGCATTATATACTCCTCCTTTTATTTTATAAAACACAAAAAACTCCCGTCCCTATATAAAGGGACGGGAGTTAACCCGCGTTGCCACCCTAGTTGAAAGCATTACCGCCTTCCTCTCAAGTAGAAATAACGGCTCTTCACCGGGAATGTTTACTAATCATAAAGATATTCCACATTCCATTCTAGGATGGATTCACAAACTGTTTCTATCGATTTCCACCAACCATCGACTCTCTATAAGAAACGGCATTTGTTACTACTTCCTATCAACACGCTTATTTTATAAAATTGTTACCATCAATTTACTATAATCTTATACAAGTTGCAAGTTACTTATACAACTTTTTTCATTTTCGCTTCTTTTACCATTTCTACAAAGTATGCTGTGACACGATGATCATCCGTTAATTCCGGATGGAATGAAGCAGCTAAAAACTGGTTTTGTTTTACTGCTACCATTCGATCACCATGTGTGGAAAGTACTTCAACATCATCAGCTACATTTACAACATACGGCGCACGAATAAATACACCAATAAATTCTTCTCCTACACCTTTAATTGACAGTGCGGCTTCAAAGCTATCTTTTTGGCGTCCGAACGCATTGCGCTCTACTGTAATATCCATAGCACCAATATGTGCTTCTTCATAGCCAATAAGTGTTTTTGCAAGAAGAATCATACCTGCACATGTACCAAACATTGGTTTACCAGACTTCGCGAATGTACGAAGTGGTTCCATGAAAGCATACTTATCAATAAGACGGCGCATTGTTGTACTTTCACCGCCTGGTAAAATAAGACCATCAATCTCTTCAAGTTGCTCTATACGCTTTACAACAACAGCTTCTGCACCACTTGCTTCAACTGATTTTATATGCTCACGAACTGCACCTTGAAGACCTAGTACACCGATTTTCACCATTTTAAAGTTCTCCTTCAATTACCATCCACGCTCTTGCATGCGTTGTTCTGGTAATAACGTTGAAATTTCGATACCTTTCATTGCATTACCTAATCCTTTAGAAAGGCTCGCAATTAGTTCGTAATCCTCATAATGAGTCGTCGCTTCAACGATTGCGCGTGCAAATTTCTCTGGATTTTCTGATTTGAAGATACCAGATCCTACGAATACACCATCCGCACCAAGTTGCATCATTAACGCTGCATCTGCTGGTGTTGCTACACCACCTGCTGCGAAGTTTACAACTGGCAAACGACCAAGGCGTTTAATTTCAAGTAGTACTTCATAAGGAGCACCAGTATTTTTTGCATATGTCATTAACTCATCTTCACGTAGACTTGCAACTTGACGGATTTCTGCATTGACTTGGCGCATATGACGCACTGCCTCTACAATGTTTCCTGTTCCTGGTTCACCTTTTGTACGAAGCATAGATGCACCTTCTGCAATACGACGTGCAGCTTCTCCGATATCACGGCAACCACATACAAACGGAACTGTGTAATCACGTTTATTTAAATGGTATACTTCATCAGCAGGAGTTAATACTTCACTCTCATCGATATAGTCTACCCCTAATGATTCTAATACACGTGCTTCTACAAGATGACCGATACGGCATTTTGCCATAACCGGAATTGAAACAGCGCCCATAACTTCTTCAACGATTGTTGGGTCTGCCATACGAGAAACGCCACCTGCTGCACGAATATCTGCTGGTACACGCTCCAGTGCCATAACAGCAACTGCGCCTGCCTCTTCTGCAATTTTTGCTTGTTCAGCGTTAATTACGTCCATAATAACGCCGCCTTTTTGCATTTCTGCCATTCCACGTTTTACACGTTCTGTCCCTGTTACATTTGTCATGTTACAAAAACCCCCCTAGGTGAATTGCTTTTCCCCGTTAAAGGCGAAAATTAAGAATACTCTTACATTCTACCACTAACTATCAGATGCTTGTCTACTACTTTTTCATAAAGTCGGTATGAAAAATAGGAATAAGAAAAAGCCCCTACAATGAGGAGCTTTTAAAACCAACCTTTTACTGTATCAACAGCACTATTCCATATACCACTAAAGAAAGAGCCAATTCCGCGCATAGAGCGAGTAAACCAATTCGCTTCCTCTACTGCAGACGTTGTTACAAGATCTATTTGTAATGACTTACCAGATAAAAATCCAGGATCATTCGCATCTTTTGGTGTGATTACCATTTGGCCAAGTGCAGCTCCCTTTTTAATAGGTGCTTCTTGTCCCTTATTTGCTTCTTTTAATTCTGTTTTATAAACATCTTTACTTCCTTTTGGCACTGGAAGTGAAACAGCTTGTTTTGTTTGAACTGCTACATCTTTATCTTTAGCATTTTCTACTCGTACTGTTTCTTGTCCTTTTACTGAAGAATCTTTTTTATACAGTTTCTTCATTTCAAAGTTAGCAAATCCATAATCATATAGTTTCTTTGTCTCATCAAAGCGTGCATCACGAGACTTCGTTTTAATAACTACAGAAATAAAACGCATACCATCTTTTTCAATTGTACCAGTGAAGCAATCCCCTGCTTCTGGAGTTGAACCTGTTTTCAGGCCATCTACACCCGCATATACCTTAGATAAACCTGGTAACATCCAGTTCCAGTTAATCATGTCAATTCGATCCGTAGTACCTTCACGGAACGTCTTTTTTGAAATTTTAGCTGTATCTAATGTTTTAGGGAAATCTTGAATAAGGCGTTGTGCTAAAATTGCTACATCTCTCGCAGCCATTTTATTTTCTTCATCCGGAGTTGTTCCTTCAGGATGCTGTCCTTTTAAATCTTTGTTTGTTAAGCCAGTAGAATTTACAAACTTGTAAGTTTTTAATCCAAGCTCTTTCGACTTATCGTTCATCATTTTTACAAAGTCTACTTCTTTTCCAGCAACTGCTTCAGCTAAAGCTATCGTTGCACCATTAGCAGAATAAATTGCCATTGCCTCATATAACTCTTTTACTGTATAAGAATCACCGTTTCGTAGCGGCACATTCGATAATGAACGATCTTGCGAAACTTTATACGCATATTCAGAAACCTTAATTTTTTGATCCCACTTAAGTTTTCCTTTATCCACTGCTTCATGAACTAAATATTCACTCATCATCTTTGTCATACTAGCAATTGATAATAATTCATCTGCATTCTTTTGATATAAAATTTTCCCAGAATTCGCTTCAACTAAAATTGCTGCACCTGCTTCAATGCTTAAAGCAGCTCCTGTTTCTGCTGATGCATTGCTATATGGTAACAACATACTACAAGCTAGTGTAAGCATTGTTACTAAAGCAATGAATCTTTTGCAAAACATACCTTTCACTTTTGCTACCCCCAATATCTATGTACTCACATAACCGTTATTCTAACATAATCAAAAAAAAATAGACAGAGATATCAAATCTCCGTCTATTTGTATATAAGACATTACAATGAGTAGTTTGGAGCCTCTTTTGTAATTTGTACGTGATGAGGGTGGCTTTCACGTAAACCAGCACCTGACATACGAATGAATTGTGCATTCTCACGTAAGAATTCTAAATTCTGCGCTCCGCAATATCCCATACCGGCACGTAATCCACCAACTAATTGATGAACTGTATCTGCTAAAGGTCCTTTATATGGTACTCTACCTTCAATACCTTCTGGAACAAGTTTTTTATTTCCTTCTTGGAAGTAACGGTCTTTACTTCCTTTTTCCATCGCTCCGACAGAACCCATACCACGATATACTTTGAATTGACGACCTTGGTAAATTTCAGTTTCTCCAGGGCTTTCAGCAACACCAGCAAACATACTACCTAGCATAACAACGTGTGCTCCTGCTGCTAAAGCTTTTACCATGTCACCAGAGTACTTAACACCACCATCAGCAATAACTGGAATACCGTGTTTACGAGCTTCTGTTGCACAATCATAAACTGCTGTTAATTGTGGTACACCCACGCCAGCTACAACGCGTGTCGTACAAATAGAGCCTGGTCCAATACCAACTTTAACTACGTTTGCACCTGCTTCAATTAGTGCTTTCGTTGCTTCAGCAGTAGCAACATTTCCAGCGATAATATTTAGTGATGGATATTTCGCACGAACTTCTTTCACTTTATCAATAACACCTTGAGAATGTCCATGAGCTGTATCAAGTACGATTGCATCTACGCTAGCTTTTACTAATGCGTCGATACGAAGCATCGCATCAGCCGTTACACCAACCGCTGCTCCAACTAATAAGCGTCCTTGCTTATCCTTCGCAGAATTTGGGAATTCAATTACTTTTTCAATATCTTTTATTGTAATAAGCCCTTGTAATACACCGTTGTTATCAACGAGAGGGAGTTTTTCAATTTTGTACTTTTGTAGGATCTTTTCAGCTTCTTCCAGCGTTGTACCAACTGGAGCTGTAATTAGCTTTTCTTTTGTCATTACGTCGGAAATTTTGATTGAGTAGTCTTGGATAAAACGCATATCACGGTTTGTAATAATACCAACTAATTTTCGCTCGTCTAAATTATTTACAACCGGTACACCTGAGATACGGTATTTTCCCATAAGATGCTCTGCATCATACACTTGATGTTCTGGAGTTAAAAAGAAAGGATCTGAAATAACGCCACTTTCAGAACGTTTTACTTTATCAACTTGCTCCGCTTGTTGTTCAATAGACATGTTTTTATGAATAATTCCTAAACCGCCTTGACGAGCCATTGCAATAGCCATATCAGCTTCTGTTACTGTATCCATTCCTGCACTAATTAACGGGATATTTAACTGTAAGCTTTCAGATAAAACTGTTTTAACACTTACTTCTCTTGGTAGTACATCTGACTTTGCTGGTACAAGTAATACGTCATCAAAAGTCAAACCTTCTTTAACAAATTTAGATTCCCACATAATTGTTCCCCCCATGATACCAGAAATTATTATTAGTAGCTTATCAATTGGTTAAAATACTGTCAAGGACGTATATATATGTTAGAATTTTTAGACAATAAAAGGAGCGTAATATATGCATCAAACACATTGTACTTGGCAGCAATTAAGTTTCTTCTTTTCATCTCAAAATGTACAACGTTATCTTGCCCGTTGCTACGAAAAATCCTCCATACAAGATGCTGAAAAAAAAAGTTTCGAAAATTGTTATCCCTTTATTTATTACTTAGAACACGGGAAAAACTATTATGAATTATATAAGGTGGCCCCCTTTTCGATTCAGCCAATGTTATTGTTTTATGGAATGAGCCAACTTTTTAAAGCCTGCTTACTAACTATTGATCCTAACTATCCAGAATCCACTACTGTTTTAGCTCATGGTGTTACGACTCGTAAACGAAAAAAACAGGGGTATCAATTTTTAGAAGATGAGGTGAAGGTACAAAAAAATGGATTATTTACTCATATTGCAGAACAGCTGTTTCACATGAAACACTTAGAAGCAGAGAAGTTTAACATGCTAGATCTAATGGGAAATATTCCTGAATTACAAAATTTATTTCGCTATAGTCAAAGAGGGGCCACTTTATATAAAATCGATTCAACAAATACAAATGAACTTTCCTTTTCGGCCAACATACTAGATCGACTTCATATGACTACAGAAAGATTTTCACGTTACATTGAATCAACTTGTAAGCATTTATCCATACAACATGTCTCCGGGAAAACGAGCGGATCGAATCTACTTTTTACAGCTCCTATCCAGTCGTGGAACCCTATATATAGTACGCCTTTATACTACGAATATCTTGCTGATACTTATTACTTACCAATTCCAATTGACCCGAGAAATCCTAAACCAGTATTACCTGAACTTCTTGTTCATTATTTATTGCTCTACAATTTAAGTATGATTTCTAGATACGAAACAGATTGGTGGTATGATTTACTTGGGAGCTATGGCTCTGAAGATTATCCATTTATTTATCAATTTCTTACTATTTCTGCTCAAAAAATCCCTTACTATATTTCGTCTTTTTTACTAACAGAACCGGGCCTATTTCATGGGAAATAAAAAAAACACAAGTCAAAAGACTTGTGTTTTTAGTTGCTTGGCGACGTC
>NZ_QOZX01000032.1:0-8333 GCF_008368895.1 Bacillus sp. BB081 | reverse complement strand
GAATGACTCGTCTTTTTTGTATGCTTTCATACCTCTGTTAATTGCCTGCTTAACTCCTTCTAAATAGGCGAATCCATACCTTTTATCTGGTTCTAAGTAAGTACCTTCTGCCCATTCATTCCACGCGTTAATAAATAAAAACTCGCTGTTGTAAAGGGAATAGGTACGCTGGATTTGTTTGCTTAAATATATCGTGAACTTCCTAGGGGTAGAACCTAGGAAGATGCTGCTATTTAAGTCTTTGCGGCGTGCTGTATTGTCCCAGTCAACAAAGGCACCAGGAAATGTTTTTTTCTCTGGAGGAGATCGCTTTAGTATATACATCCACACTTTATCATAATCCCAAGCGTTTATTTGTTTACCAGACTCATATATTGTCTTATTTATGTCTGAAGAGCTATCATGAGCAATTGTATAAAAAGGCTCGAATTGAATGCTAGCATCAAATCCATTTATATTAGGAAGTGGAAAGCTGTTTAATGTTTCTGCAAAGTATATACCTTTCAAACCATTTTCTTGTGCGAGTGTATTCCAATAATGAAGCATTTGTTCACAATGAGGGATATGCCCGGGACGATAAATAATGAATAGTGGTTTATCGTCTATACGGATATATCTCTCATCTTGGAAAGCTTGCAATAAATACTCAAAGTGTTCTTTCCAATCCGATAATTCTCCATAATTTTGAGGCATTAATATGTGACTATCAAGACCATCCCAAGTTTTTGTCCACGGTTCATTTGCCCAAGAAAGGCAAAATGGAAAATCTGGTTCGCCCGTCTTAAGCACCTCATTAAAGGGTGCCTCCAATAGCCTCTTCCCTTTAAACCAGTAATGGTAATAACAAAAACCATATATGCCATGTGCTTTGGCGATTTCTGCTTGCCATTTTCTTACGGATGGGGTGGTTAAGTCATAATAAAAATCTTGATAAGGTTCTCTAGGTTGGTAATGTCCTGAAAATAAAGGTCGTGCACTTTTAGTATTTGTCCATTCAGTAAACCCTTTCCCCCACCATCGGTCATTTTCTTTTATTTGATGAAACTGTGGTAAGTAAAAAACGATTATTTTCAAGATATATCCCCCTTATGTTCTTCGTAGTTCAAGTGGTGGGAAGTTACTTTTGATTTTTCGAATCTAGTTAAAGCATGAGATATGTTATTTACTTACTGTGTTTATGCTGCATAATGAATTCTTTTGTACAGTTTGCTTGATATGGAAATCTTTGATGATTTAATATATACGGCTGAGATACAAAATGATCTTCATTATACAATGAGCGAAAAGAGTTAATCTTTTTGGAGAACAAATAGAGCTTGGGGTAACCGATTTGTATCATCAAAAAAGTCCCGTAGCTTTAAATACTTCTCATAGTGATTTTTAATATAAGTTCTAGGTATAACGGTTTCCCCGTAGAAGCTACTATTTCTAACGTCTCCAGCCCCCGTAGGGCTGTGGACAAAATTGCCGCTTTCATAATCCGAGATAGCACGATTTATATCTGGAAACGCTTGAGATAAAGTTTTATGCCACCCGGTTTGAATTAATTCAGGGTGTTCCTTGAATTGTTGGCAGAAATCGAGAAAATAGCGTGCTTGTGTTGTGGCGATGAAGATGCCACCTGGACGAAGAATTCTTGAAAATTCCTTTATCCAATTTTCTGCTGTTTCTTCGGATAAATGTGAGAATACAGAATAAGCGAATATGATATCTAATGAATTGTCATTAATAAATTCTACAGGAGGTTGTGGGGGAGCTATTTTATACCTACCTCTTCCTAACGTTTCGTTGCAAAGGTTAATCATTGCAGGATCTACATCAATACCAAGTAAATTTTTATGGCGAATATCTTTGAAAAAGAAGCGTATGATTCTTCCCCATCCGCAACCAAAGTCTAAAATTTTACGTTCTTTATTCAAGGGAACACCTAAGTTTTGGGCATATGTTTTTACATGGCTATAAAACAAATATGCTTCATAAAGAGCATGTTCATAGGAAGCACCTACAAACTGTTGTTGAATTTCTTCGGAGGGGAACATAGGTACTGGGATGCCATTTATCTTTGTTTGTGAGCAACTTTGTATAAATAGATTAAGAAGTTCAACATCAGAAAGCGGGCTAACAAGGTTATCAAAATCACTTCCTAACTTAAAGTTATTCATTTGTTAACCTCCAAATTATATAGTGCCTAAAAATCATTTTCGTGTTTTTTACTAATAAAAACATGTAGAAATTCAGCATCTAACCCCAGTGATCTATCCTTTTGTAAATAAACAATGGTATGCATCTTTGCATGTGTATAAATATATTCAATCATATCTTGACCCCAATCAAATGTTACTAAAGACCCGTTCTCATCAATAGGATTACCATGATAAATTGGCTCCTCAATATATTCGATTCCTTCTTTATTGATTCTTGCTCTTTGTAAAGTCTTTGTGAGTGTATGATACCAAGGGACAGTAAACACATGAGCACCGCCAGGCTTTAATACACGCTCTATTTCTTTAAAGGCTTTGTTTGGCTCCATTACATGTTCAAAGACATCTTGAGTAATGAACAAATCAAAAGATTCATTTTGGAAAGTCATATCTTCTAAGTTCTCACATCTAATTCCTTGAAAGTATTGGCCGAGAGGATAGTTTTTAAAGTATTGAGAATACGTATAGTTTTTGCAGTTTTTTATAAGTAGCTGAGTTGTAATTCCCCCAGGAGAGGATTCGTGGATATGATAGGAACCCCATTTTGGAAAAAATGTATTTAAAACATGGATTAGAGCGCGCTGCCTTGGTATAGAGTGGCATGTAGAACATAAGTAGTGATCTCTAAGCCAATCATTATGCTCTATAAATGTAGCTTTCTTCTCACAAATAACGCAATATCCATTATTGTGCTTCAAATTACCTTCCACATGACATCACTCCTGTGTAAAAAAATGCATATGACACACACGTCAACAATCAGCGAAATCAAAGAGAGTGGGTGGAAATTAGGGAACCCATAAAAGTGAGATTGGTAGAATGGAATAATTAGCGGGAGAGAACCCCACGCTAATTAAAGTTTCACTTTATGCTATGCGATACATTCGCTTTTATTCATTGAAGAATGTATCGACTTAGAATATCCCTTTTGTGTACGGATACATTTCAAAGTCTTGTGTATATATTTCTGTAGCTAACGCCATTGTTTCTTCATCATAAAAGCTTTCATATGTTGGAAAGCGAGGGAAGGCGGCATCTGTAATGCTAAGTTCTGCATAGCTTCCTGTATAAAGCATTTTATGAGCGCGATGATGATCTGAATTTGTAAGAAGCGCTAAATTGGATTTAATTAAATCGTACGTGTGTTCTATCTTGGTGATTTGTGTATTAAAATCTTCTAAAGGAATATAGTATTGGATGAAATTTTCTTCACCTGGAACGTATTGCTGACTAAAATGTATGTCCATTGCTAGGGAATTTGAACCCAATGCTCGAATGTAATATAAAAATTGTTTAAATGATACTCCACGGTTACTATATTTGTCATTATACAAATAATGACGGATACTTTCCCATTGAGGGCTAGCATATGGATTGTCAGCAAGTAATAAAAATGAGCTGACGGCCCTTTTGTAGGGATTCCGTACAAGTTTACAAACATCTTTATTTGCTGTTAGAAGCCCGTTTTGTAACTCTGGTATGTAGTTAGTGTTGTTTTTATACACCCAGAATTCATAGTAATGAATAAAGTCATGGTATTTCTTTGCTTCATTAAACAATCCAATTTGAAAAAAGAACCAATTAGCTAAGGCGGTACATCCGCTTCTATGGCTCCAGAATAGTATAAGTGGAAAGTCTTTATGGAAATGTGGGATTCGATCTTTATGTAGGATTACATGATTTAAAAGCTCTTGATTTACATTCTTCATACATGTAGTCCTCCTTTTTGAAATTTTTATTTATGGAGAAGGGAAGTTTTTGCTAATCCAATATATTCATGGGAATGAGTAAATAGTATGAGTGTTTTTTGCGGTCAGCTTAAATAAGATAGCGATTCTAAAGGGAAAATATAAAATAAAGATAATGAAAATTTATAGGAAGCATACAATGATAAGAGGATGAATAATAGAAGTGACCAAGTTCATTTAGTTGCATTTCTAGGTGTGATAAGCAAAAATCTTATTACTAGAGAGGATATTATGAGGAAGAATAATTATTTAATAGTAGGTGGAAATAGTTTCATTGGTATTAACCTCGCATTAGGTTTATTGAAACAAGGTCAAAATGTAAAAGTATTTTCCAGACATATAAATAATTTCCCTCAAAATATTATAAGTGAGGTTGAATTTATTAAAGGTGATTTAGCAAATGTTAAAGAGATATATATAGCTTTAGTGAATGTGGATATTATTATTTATTTAGCTGCAACGTCTAATGTAGCAACTTCAATTGAAGATGTTTTCGGAGATATAAACAGTAGCTTTTTTTTTCTTAACTTCATGGAAAGTGTTAAAAATTTTCCTGTTAAAAAAATTGTATTAGCATCTTCTGGAGGCACGGTTTACGGTGAACCGGAATATTTACCTATTGATGAGGAACATCCATTAAAACCACTTTCTCCTTATGGAATAACAAAAGTATCGCTTGAAAATTACTTGTACTTTTATAAGAAAAAATACGGAATTGACTATGTTGTATGTAGATATTCTAATCCATATGGAAAATATCAAAATCCTTTAAAGAAAGTTGGGGCAATAAATTGTTTTTTGTATCAGCATCTCAGTAATGAAAAGATTAATATATATGGGAATCCGCAAGAGATTATTCGAGATTATATTTATATCGATGATTTAGTTGAAATCACTATACAACTATCACAATTAAATCGTTTGAAATCTTGTGTATATAACATAGGGAGCGGCAAGGGTCTCTCTTTAAAACGAATTATAGTAGAATTGGAGAAATTAACGGAAAGAAAAGTGGACTTTACCTGCTATAAACAAAGGCAAGAAAATGTTCAAAAAATCATTTTAAATATAGATAGAGTAAGACGAGAATGTAATTGGGAACCGAAAATAGATTTCAAAAGTGGAATTAGATTAAATAAGCTATGGATTGAAGAGTTCATATATAGTAAAAAATAATAAACCATGCCCTACTTTTGTATAAGTAGAGCGTGGTTTATTATTTTATTTCTTTTTTTATTACCCAAAGGTCTTGATGTTCCCACCAAAAACCTTCAGTGTATTTTTTGATGACAGGGTTATAGGGTAATAATTTAATTTTGTCACATACGTAAGAGGGACTAACAATCGTTTGCCCGTATTGATGAACATCTAAATCTAATTGTTCACTAGAAGGGAGAAACCAATAACCCTGTTTATTTAAATCTGGAAAGCTGAAGTACTTTTTACTTTGATAACCATGAGTTGTGAAAATGAGTAAGCCTTCAGGAGAAACAGCATTATACAATGTTTGAAGCCAACGAAACCAAGTTGTATCAGGCATATGAGAAAAAAAGGATAGACAAAAGACGATATTATACGTAGACGAGGCCAATTTTACTTGTTCAGGTTCAGGGTGAGATAAGATAGAAGAAGTATTTAATGAGTTTTCAATAAAAGTAATAGCCTCTTCATGTATATCACAGGTAGTTATACTTAAGTTCGTTTGTAGGTTTAATAAATGACGTGTTACGCAGCCATATCCGGATGCGAATTCTAATAATTTTATTGGAGTGTCTATAGGAGGATAAAAGGAAGTAATTAAATCTAAGAGTGTTTCTGCGGATTTTCTCCCATCTTGAAAATAATAATCTATCGCTTCTTTTTTAGATGGGAAGACTGGATTAGTGACAAGGAATTGAAAGATATGATCCTCTGGATGGATACTTGCATTTACATTGTAGTTGTGTGCAATTTGAGAAAGCAAATCTTTATTTGCTTCTATAAATTCTTTCAAAGAGTAACCCTCCTTAAATGATAGTAACGTTTTACAAGAGATACTGATGGCGAAGAAAATATATCATTCAATCTTCAAATATGCTTTAAGATACTTTCTATATGTGTACATTTTCTTTTTTGAAATGTCGTCGATAGTAAAGGTTTCTTTAATGAAATTCTGTATTTGTACAACTTCACTGTAATGGGAATATGAATCTTCTGTTCCCGTTACGCTATTTGTATGTCGTCTATGATAGTTTAACGGTTTTGGATTAAAATAAATGTTCCCCTCTTTAAGAATAGAAACATAGAAAAACCAATCACCAGCTACTTTAAACTTTTCTAATTGTTTTTCTGTAGTTTTTATATCTATGTTTTTAAAAACTACACTTGAGACATTAGGTATGGTGTTTTTGATAAGTAATGTATCTTGTATTTCATCTATCCCTTTTCGAAAATAAGAACTTTTCCATTTTTCTTTATCAATATCATTTGTGTAATCTAAATAATGATTGGCTAGGATATTTCCTTGTTCATCTATTTGTTTTGATTGGGTGTAGCTTAAGGTAACATCACCATTTATATGAAACCCTTGTGTTACTTCTTCTAAAAATGTCTGATCACATAAGTCATCAGCCTCTGCAATCCAAATATAATCACCGGTTGCTGCAGAGACGCCTTTTATCCATTGTTTAAATACAGAACCAGAGTTTGTATCATTAATAATCTGCTGAACTTTTAGGTGGGGCTTATTTTCGTTTGAGAGCAGCTGTTCAAATATAGATACGCTATTGTCAGTAGAGGCATCGTCTAGGAAAATTAGTTCGTAAAGGGGATAGGTTTGGTTTAATATGGATTTAATTCGGTCAGGTAAGTATTTTTCGTAATTATAGTTTGGTATGATTACGCTTATTTTTTTGTAATTATGATCAAGTAGGTTTAACAGTTGATAAATGTAATGAAGAAAGTTGAAATCTTTTTCAATAAGCTCTTGGCCAAAGCGTCCTTTTTGTAATCGTAAGTCCTCATCTCCAATAAATTCATATATTCTTTCCAGCACCTGCGGTAAATTTAAAAAGTCTACTAAGGCGCCAGTTTGTTCCGTAACAACATCTTCAAAACCTCCAGCGTTTTTAAACCCTATAACAGGGACTTTTGTATCTAATGCCTCTAAAACAACGTTTGGAAAAGGATCTTCTCTTGAAGTTAATAAATATAAATCAGCCCCGGCGTTATATAAACCGATATCTGGAGTGGGCTCAACTAATGTGAAATGTGCTGTATATCTTGGGGATAGCGTGTTAAAGAAATGAACATCTGTTCTCCCGACCCAGATAAAATGAATATTCGTATGAACCTTTCTTACTGAGTAAGCAATAAGTGAGAATAAATCTATCCCTTTCCGATGATCAGCAAAACCTACTCCCAAAATGATTTTGCTATCTAGAGGCAGGTTGTGTTTTTTTCGTAATTCGCTTCTAGCTTTTGCAATATTGTTCTTATAAGGATTGTGGTTAAACAAGCCTTGAGGGAGGATGTGACATTTTTGATGATCTAATTGGGTAATTGTACGGAATTTTTCATACACGTACTGTGAAGGGAAGACAATTTTGTAAGCAAACTGGGCAATGTTTCTAGCTTTCCCCTCGGCAGAGTACTGTTGTATTAAATGCGGCAATTCATGTATTAATGAAATAACTTTTATATTGTGTTTAGCTAGTAATGCAACTATATCACCACTTATGACGGTACTACATATGGCGATGGTATAATTTTGAGATAGTAACTTCTTTATTAATAATTCGACTCTTTTTTCTGTTGGGTAGTCTTCCTCTAGGCAATAAACAGGACCATACTTTTGAAAATCGTGGATTAAAATGCCCGTTCCAATAGAAATAATTGCGACGGAGTAATGAAAGTTTTCTTTAAGAGCTTTAATAGTATGTAAAGAAAGCAGCTGTGCTCCGTGGAAATGGGCATCATGGGATACATAAATGATCTTCTTATTAACATGCATTTCATAACGCCTCCTAAGTTAATTAGATTTTTAGTAAATGCATGGTGTATTTATAATTCCTAGAGAGAAGTGGTAGGAGATAATTGTGAATACAGCTGGAATGTACTCGAAATAAAAAGTGCTACCTTTAATATATATTTGTTTGGCTTGCTATTCATTCTTTAGAAAGGTGTAAGTAAGAAAGTATAAACTGTCGATTATGAAAGTGATTGCACCAGTTTATTAATCTCTAGGAACGGAGTATAAATGAAGAAGGTTCAATACCCTTTAGAATTTATAAAATAAAAAGGATAAAAGGTATTGACGATTAGGATATAGAGGTGTAATATAGAACAAGTCGCCGATGCAATAACGCAGAACGCGGCAAACAAAATAAAAAACTTAGTTGACATT
>NZ_QOZX01000031.1:0-2804 GCF_008368895.1 Bacillus sp. BB081 | reverse complement strand
TTGCTTCATATTATATGGTTAAGTCCTCGATCTATTAGTATTCGTCAGCTCCACATGTCACCATGCTTCCACCTCGAACCTATCAACCTGATCATCTTTCAGGGATCTTACTAGCTTACGCTATGGGAAATCTCATCTTGAGGGGGGCTTCATGCTTAGATGCTTTCAGCACTTATCCCTTCCGCACATAGCTACCCAGCTATGCCCTTGGCAGAACAACTGGTACACCAGCGGTGCGTCCATCCCGGTCCTCTCGTACTAAGGACAGCTCCTCTCAAATTTCCTACGCCCACGACGGATAGGGACCGAACTGTCTCACGACGTTCTGAACCCAGCTCGCGTACCGCTTTAATGGGCGAACAGCCCAACCCTTGGGACCGACTACAGCCCCAGGATGCGATGAGCCGACATCGAGGTGCCAAACCTCCCCGTCGATGTGGACTCTTGGGGGAGATAAGCCTGTTATCCCCGGGGTAGCTTTTATCCGTTGAGCGATGGCCCTTCCATGCGGAACCACCGGATCACTAAGCCCGACTTTCGTCCCTGCTCGACTTGTAGGTCTCGCAGTCAAGCTCCCTTATGCCTTTGCACTCTACGAATGATTTCCAACCATTCTGAGGGAACCTTTGGGCGCCTCCGTTACACTTTAGGAGGCGACCGCCCCAGTCAAACTGCCCACCTGACACTGTCTCCCGGGTCGATAAGACCCGTAGGTTAGAATTTCAATACAGTCAGGGCGGTATCCCACCAGCGCCTCCACCGAAGCTAGCGCTCCGGTTTCAATGGCTCCCGCCTATCCTGTACAAACTGTACCAAAATTCAATATCAGGCTACAGTAAAGCTCCACGGGGTCTTTCCGTCCTGTCGCGGGTAACCTGCATCTTCACAGGTACTATAATTTCACCGAGTCTCTGGTTGAGACAGTGCCCAAATCGTTACACCTTTCGTGCGGGTCGGAACTTACCCGACAAGGAATTTCGCTACCTTAGGACCGTTATAGTTACGGCCGCCGTTTACTGGGGCTTCAGTTCAGAGCTTCGCTTACGCTAACCCCTCTCCTTAACCTTCCAGCACCGGGCAGGTGTCAGCCCCTATACTTCGCCTTACGGCTTCGCAGAGACCTGTGTTTTTGCTAAACAGTCGCTTGGGCCTATTCACTGCGGCTTTCCGTTAAGAAAGCACCCCTTCTCCCGAAGTTACGGGGTCATTTTGCCGAGTTCCTTAACCAGAGTTCTCTCGCACACCTTAGGATTCTCTCCTCGCCTACCTGTGTCGGTTTGCGGTACAGGCACCTTTTATCTCGCTAGAAGCTTTTCTTGGCAGCGGGGAATCAAAGACTTCGCTCCATAAGGAGCTTCCCCATCACAGCTCAGCCTTCACGATAAGCGGATTTGCCTACTTATCAGCCTAACTGCTTGGACGTGCACAACCAATCGCACGCTTCTTCTATCCTTCTGCGTCCCTCCATTGCTCAAACGATAAAGAGGTGGTACAGGAATATCAACCTGTTGTCCATCGCCTACGCCTGTCGGCCTCGGCTTAGGTCCTGACTAACCCTGAGCGGACGAGCCTTCCTCAGGAAACCTTAGGCATTCGGTGGACGGGATTCTCACCCGTCTTTCGCTACTCATACCGGCATTCTCACTTCTAAGCGCTCCACCAGTCCTTCCGGTCTGACTTCACTGCACTTAGAACGCTCCCCTACCACTGATACCATTGGTATCAATTCGCAGCTTCGGTGGTGTATTTAGCCCCGGTACATTTTCGGCGCAGAGTCACTCGACTAGTGAGCTATTACGCACTCTTTAAATGGTGGCTGCTTCTAAGCCAACATCCTAGTTGTCTAAGCAACTCCACATCCTTTTCCACTTAATACACACTTTGGGACCTTAGCTGGCGATCTGGGCTGTTTCCCTCTTGACTACGGATCTTATCACTCGCAGTCTGACTCCTAAGGATAAGTCATTGGCATTCGGAGTTTGACTGAATTCGGTAATCCGATGAGGACCCCTAGTTCAATCAGTGCTCTACCTCCAAGACTCTTACACTTAAGGCTAGCCCTAAAGCTATTTCGGGGAGAACCAGCTATCTCCAGGTTCGATTGGAATTTCTCCGCTACCCACACCTCATCCCCGCACTTTTCAACGTGCGTGGGTTCGGGCCTCCATTCAGTGTTACCTGAACTTCACCCTGGACATGGGTAGATCACCTGGTTTCGGGTCTACGACCACGTACTAAACGCCCTATTCAGACTCGCTTTCGCTGCGGCTCCGCCTCTTCAGCTTAACCTCGCACGGGATCGTAACTCGCCGGTTCATTCTACAAAAGGCACGCCATCACCCATTAACGGGCTCTGACTA
Organism: Bacillus sp. BB081; assembly: GCF_008368895.1. Taxonomy (NCBI): domain Bacteria; kingdom Bacillati; phylum Bacillota; class Bacilli; order Caryophanales; family Bacillaceae; genus Bacillus; species Bacillus sp. BB081. Next base: position 444 of record NZ_QOZX01000031.1, on the reverse strand, counting down.
TTTGTAGGCACACGGTTTCAGGATCTCTTTCACTCCCCTTCCGGGGTGCTTTTCACCTTTCCCTCACGGTACTGGTTCACTATCGATCACTAGGGAGTATTTAGCCTTGGGAGATGGTCCTCCCAGATTCCGACGGAATTTCACGTGTTCCGCCGTACTCAGGATACATTCAAGAGAGAACGAAGTTTCGACTACGGGGTTGTTACCCTCTACGACGGACCTTTCCAGGTCGCTTCGTCTACCTCGTTCCTTTGTAACTCCGTATAGAATGTCCTACAACCCCAAGAGGCAAGCCTCTTGGTTTGGGCTATGTTCCGTTTCGCTCGCCGCTACTCAGGAAATCGCATTTGCTTTCTCTTCCTCCAGGTACTTAGATGTTTCAGTTCCCTGGGTCTGTCTTCCTTACCCTATGTATTCAGGTAAGGATACCATACCATTACGTAT
>NZ_QOZX01000030.1:0-33409 GCF_008368895.1 Bacillus sp. BB081 | reverse complement strand
GCTCGATTTTTTTATTGTTTATTAAAATTCAACATTCTCCAAATACAAACCACTCGCCTCAGCAAGACAATTAATTTGATTACGTTGTTTTTCCTCTAAAATATTTGGAATTGCTTCCGCATCTAATTGTCCTAATCCAACTTCAATTAATGCTCCAACAATTTTTCGTACCATGTTATGAAGGAATCCGTTACCACTTACTCTAATTTGTACAAATCCTGCTTCTTCCATCACTTCAAGTGTATATACTTCTCGAACCATAGACTTTTTCTTTGATTTCGCATTTGAAAAAGCAGTAAAATCATGTGAACCAACTAAATGTTTCGCAGCTTCTTTCATGCTTTTCACATTTAATTTTTTATTCACATGCATGCTGTATTTACGCATAAATGGATTTGTATGCTCTTCATTCCAAATTTTATAAAGATATGTTTTTGCTTTAGAATTGTAACGAGCATGGAAGCGATCTTGTACTTCTTCTACATTCGTAATGCTAATATCGTTGGGTAAATGTTGATTTAAATATTTTTTCACTTTCTGTTCCACTAACTTCTCATCACTTTGAAAATTAGCAACTTGATTCAAAGCATGTACACCCGCATCTGTTCTACTACAACCGATAATTTCAATTTCTTTTCCGATCATTTCAGATATGACACTCTCGATTTTTCCTTGAATTGTATTATCGTTATTACCGAGACGTTGCCATCCTTTAAAACGTGCACCATCGTACTGAATCGTTAATTTATAATTATTCATTTTACTCTCCTTCATAGAAAATATTCCCTCATATCGTGAGGGAATATGAATAAACTTTACTTTCTAACAAGCTTCACTACATTTTCTACATGGGCTGTATGTGGGAACATATCAACTGGTTGTACATATTCCACTTCATAACTCTTCATTAATGCTTGTACATCACGTGCTAATGAAGAAGGATTACAAGATACGTAAACAACTTGTTTTGGTTTCACTTTTAAAATTGTTTCCAGTAATTTATCATCGCAACCTGTACGAGGTGGATCGACAACAATTACCTCTGGACGCCATCCTTCTTTTACCCATTTCGGTAACCATTGTTCAGCTTTACCTGCTTCATATTTCGTATTTGTAAATCCGTGACGCTTCGCATTTTTTCTTGCATCTTCAATCGCTTCTGGAATTACATCCATACCACGTACTTCCGCTGCATCATTTGCAAGCCAAAGACCGATTGTACCAACACCACAATACGCATCTACAATTTTCTCATCGCCTGTTAAAGCAGCTGCTTTTTTCGCTTCATCGTATAAAACAACTGTTTGTTCTGGATTTAACTGGAAGAATGCACGTGCTGATAATTCAAATGATAAATCACCTAGTGTTTCTTGAATTACCTCTTTTCCAGCTAATTTAAATGTTTTATCACCGAAAATAACAGATGTTTTACGCCAGTTTACGTTTTGCATAATTGATTTAACAGCTGGCATCTGTTTTTGTACTTCTGCGATAAATTGATCTTTATTTGGTAATTCTTCTTTTGTTGTAATAAGTGTAACTTGTACTTCCCCTGTTTGAACTGCAGTACGTGTCACAATTGTGCGTACTAAACCTTTTTGTTTTTTCTCATTGTAAATAGAAACATTTAATTTTTCTAATATACGTCTTACAACTTTTGTCGCTTCATTCGTTGCTTTATGTTGAATCATACAGTGAGCAATATCAATTAACTGATGTGAGTTTTGCTTATACAGCCCTGTAATAACCTTTTCGTCTTTACGTCCCACTTGTAATTGACTCTTATTACGATAATGCCATGGGTTTTCCATACCAAGCGTTGGACGAATTTTTTCTTCCAAACTGTTGTTCATATACTTCTCGAATGCTTGTACGACGATATCACGCTTTTGATTTAATTGTTCTTTATAATCTAAATGTTGCAGCTGACAACCGCCACACTCTTCATATACCGGACATGGTGCTTTCACACGATGTGGTGAAGCTTTACGAACTTTTTTCACTTTCGCTTCAGCGAAGCCACGCTGAATTTTCGTTGTTTCAGCAACAACTTCTTCTCCTGGTAATGCCCCTGGAATGAAAACAACTTGTCTCTTAAAATAACCAACGCCTTCTCCGTTAATCCCAAGACGTTTAATTGTCACAGGAAACGTTTGACCAACTTCCAACTTACTCTCATGTTGCTTTTGTATCATTATTACACCTCTACTCTATACTTTTCCATAAATATAACGCTGCATAACTGCAGTATGGTTCACACTCTTGTTTCACTTTTTCTAAAAATACATCATCCGGTTTATCATCTAATTGAAATACACCTTGCACTGCACGCTGAATCCCAATGTCCGCTTTTGGAAACATATTCTTCCGTCCAAGCCCAAACATTAAAAAATTTTGCACTGTCCATGTACCAATCCCCCTAATTGGTAACAATTGTGCGGAAACCTCTTCATCCGTCCTAGTTTCTATACTCGCTAAATTTAATGTACCGCTGACAATACTTCGACCTAACCCTACTATATATTCAGCCTTTCGCTGACTAAACTTCTGCTCTCTCAATTCTTCTATTGAAATATTTGCTACTATTTCTGGAGTGGGGAAAAAGAATACACCGTTCTTCTCTGTTCCATATCGTTTCACAAACTGTTCTGTTAACACAGTAGCAAATTTCAAATTTATTTGTTGATGGATGATACAGCGAAGAAGACAAGCAAAATAATCAAACTCTAAAATAATTGGAGTATAAGCATATGTTTCAAATAGTGGACGTAATGATGTGTTTAAAAAATGATTTTGTATATCTTGAAACGGTTCATTCCAATGAAAAATGGCCCTCATTCGTTTCATGACTTTCTCTTGATCTCCTGCCTGACTAGAGATCCAAAACTGTGGATTTTGAACAGTACCAATCCCTTGCAAGCGAACAACAATCTGTTCCTCGTCTATACAAAGCGGGACATAAATGACTTTCTCATCTAATTGAATGACGTTAAGAGGATCAAAAGATAAACGTTTTAATACCTCTTCAAAATGATACGGATACTCTAACGTAACATGTTCGCTCCACATACGTTTCCCCATCCTTTTTACACATCATTATAGCATGAGAAAACCGCAAGCATACATGCTTACGGTTGATTGCTTTTTACTAAGTCATCTAGACTTTTAAAATGATACCCTTTCTCGCGCAAATCATCAATGATTTTCGCAAGTGCTTCTGCATTATCTTTTGATATTGCATGAAGTAATAAAACAGATCCTGGATGAATCATCGTCATTACATTATTATGTGCATATTGCCATCCTCTTTGCTCGTCCACTTTCCAATCCAAAAATGCAAGTGACCAAAATACATTATAATAGCCCATTTCTTTCGTAAGAGCTAACGTTCTTTCACTGAATACGCCGCGCGGAGGACGTACATATTTTACTTCTTTTTGCCCAGTTACTTTTTTTATTTCTTCCGTTACACTCGTTAATTCTTCACGAAGTTTCTCATCATTTACTGCTGTGAAATCAGGATGACTCCACGAATGGTTTCCAATAATATGTCCTTCATCCTTCATTCTTAACAATAAATCTTTTTGTGTTTTAATATAATGCCCAGTTACAAAGAAAGTTGCCGGTACTTTTTTCTCTTTTAATACATCTAAGATTTTCCCTGTGTATCCATTCTCGTAACCATTATCGAATGTTAAATAAATATCTTTTTTCTTTGTATCCCCTAAATAAAACCCACCATTTTTTTGTAGTAAATCTGTGTATAACTTTCCTGCATCTGGTACTGTTTCATTTTTAGGACGCGGGATTCCCCAGTTATGTGGAGTATTTGTATAAGCTAATGCTGAAACTGGAACAAGTGCCATCATAATTGAGAAAATGAGACCGATATATAACCATTTATATTTCATAAATAGTCTCCTTTCCATATATAATCGTACTTGTAGTTTCTGTTGCCGTGCATTCTTTCATGCTGAACATGTTTTTCTATATATACCAAAAAAATGCATCTCGAATCATTCGAGATGCATTTTTGTTTACTTAAATACTGGCTCTTTAAAGCTAGCTAATTTTTCAAGTGATGTTTTATCAACATCTGCATGTAAGCTATTACCATGAGAATCCATCGTTACAACTGCTTTAAATCCTTCGATACGTAAATGCCACATTGCCTCTGGAATACCAAATTGTAAGAAATCAACATCTTTTACTTCTTTAATACATTCAGCATAATATTGCGCTGCACCGCCAATTGCATTTAAATATACACCACCGTGCTCTTCTAAAGCCGCTAATGTTTTCGCACCCATACCACCTTTTCCAATGACAGCGCGAATACCGAATTTCTTCATAATATCGCCTTGGTACGGTTCTTCACGAATACTTGTCGTTGGACCTGCCGCTTTAATTTGCCAGTTTTCATTTTCATCTTTCACGACAACTGGACCACAGTGATAAATAACTTGTCCTTTTAAATCTACTGGACAATCGTTATCCATTAAATGCTTATGGATTGCGTCACGACCTGTATACATCATGCCATTAATTGTTACAACATCACCAACGCGAAGTTCACGAATTTGCTCTTCTGTAATTGGTGCTTGTAATACAATCTCACGTTGCTCTGTTTTTTCTTGCGCTTCTTGCTGAAGTGTATCCTCACCTTCTTGATATAGCCAATCCATAATTTCACCTGTTTCAGGATGGATTGTTACGCCAAGGCGGCGATATGCCCAGCAATTATACGCAACAGATACGTAGAAACTAGCTGGCAGACGATTATACACGCCAATTTTACAACCAAGTAAAGTTGTTTCTCCGCCAAATCCCATCGTACCAATGCCCAGCTTATTCGCATTTTCTAATACGTACTCTTCAAGTTTTTGTAACTCTGGTACTGGATTGACATCATCTAATGTACGGAATAATTGATTTTTTGCTAATTCGTAACCTGATGTGCGGTCTCCCCCGATACCAACACCAATTACACCTGCACTACAGCCTTGACCTTGCGCTTGATATACAGCGTGAAGAAGACATTTACGAATTCCTTCTAAATCACGGCCAGCGCGTCCAAGTCCTTCTAATTCACACGGTAAGCTATACTGAATATTTTTATTCTCACAGCCACCACCCTTTAGAATTAAGCGTGCATCAATATAATCTTTTTCCCATTGTTCAAACTTAATAACCGGTGTACCTGGTCCTAAATTATTTCCACTATTGTCTCCAAAAAGAGAATCAACAGAATTGGGACGAAGTTTACCATCTTTTGTCGCCCGCTCAAGCGCATTATAGATAGCTTCCTTCAACTTTAATTGATTCACACCAACTGGTGTATAAATTTTAAACGTTGGCATCCCTGTATCTTGGCAAATTGGCGAGATGTTATCATCAGCCATTTTAATATTATTCGTAATTGTGCCAAGTGCCATCGCAGAACGAGTCCCTGCATTTTCTCGTTCTTTCGCTTGTTGAATCGCACGACGAACATCTTTCGGTAAGTTCGTTGACGTTTCAACAATTAGTTGATACATGCTTTCTTGAAGCTTTTCCATTGTTACTTCCCCCTCAATTGTGAACGCTACCAAAACGTTATGAGCTGAAAATTCCATCGTTATGCTCTTCAGCTTTTTATTTGTTTCACGCTATTAAAGCATAAATGAAATTTTTCACAACTTGATTATACCTTTTTTTCTACCGTCCTTCTATTATCCATACAGAAAAAGGCTGCCAATTTTGCATTGGCAGCCTTTTTAATATATTATTCGTCTTTTTTAAATTGCTCACATTTTAATTCTAATTCATCTAACATCGCAAGAAGACGATCCACATCTTCTAACTCTACTTCTTCAGGTTCAATTGTATCAATTACTTCAATGAACATATTTAAACGTTCTTTTAAATATACTAGTTGTGAATCTTTATCCTCAATTGCTTTTCCCATGAAGGCACTCTCCTTTTAATTCGAGTTGCTTTTATTATACCGCAAAAATGATTGCTATGGGCATGAAATTTCATCAATTTTGTCACAGTCATTCATTCAAATGTAAGCCCTCTCTCTTTTTTCACAAAAAAGTTTCACTTTATAAAAAGTACATATTCTTCTATTATAGAGAATGGACAAATTGTTATTTCAATAGTCAAAGGAGTATTTCATATGACGATATCACAAAAAATGAAGCCGATTACTCCTTCTTACGATCCATGGGAAGCGTATATGGACCTTGAAGAGTACGGCAAACTACTATTAACAAACGTTGAGTTTACAACGACAACGTTATGCAATATGCGTTGCGAGCATTGTGCTGTTGGTTACACATTACAGCCGAAAGATCCAAATCCGCTTCCGATGGAGCTTTTATTAAAACGATTAGATGAGATTCCTCATTTACGTTCTTTAAGTATTACTGGCGGAGAACCAATGCTTTCAAAGAAATCCGTCGACAACTATGTAACACCACTCTTAAAATACGCCCATGAACGAGGCGTTCGCACTCAAATCAACTCAAACTTAACTATAGATTTAGCACGTTACGAACAGATTATTCCTTATTTAGACGTATTGCATATATCTCATAACTGGGGAACAATTGATGACTTCGTTGAAGGTGGATTTGCAATGATGGAACGTAAGCCTACTTATGAACAACGTGCAAAATTATTTGAACGAATGATTACAAATAGTAAAGCTCTATCAGATGCAGGTGTACTCGTATCAGCTGAAACGATGTTAAACAAAAGGACTCTACCACATATTGAACATATTCATCGTCAAATTGTCGAAGAGATGGGCTGTAAACGTCATGAAGTTCACCCGATGTATCCGAGTGACTTTGCGAGCAATCTAGAAATTTTAACAAAAGCTGAAATTCGTGATGCAATTGAGCATTTACTAGAAATTCGCGATGAAAATGTATGGATGTTATTTGGAACTTTACCTTTCTACGCTTGTAGCGATGACGAGCGAGACATTGCCACATTTAAGAAATTACAAGAAAGCAAAAATGTAACAGTTCGTAACGATCCAGATGGTCGTTCTCGTTTAAACGTCAACATTTTCGATGGAAATATTATTGTAACTGATTTCGGTGACGTTCCCCTTCTAGGTAACGTACAAACAAACACACTACAAGAAGCGTATGACAAATGGAGTGCTTCAAAAACAGCACAATCATTAAGCTGTCACTGTCCTGCAGTAAAATGCCTTGGACCAAATGTTCTTGTAAAAAATAGTTACTATCCGACAGAAGATTTCTTATCAAAAACAGCAAACATAACATTTTAAAGTTCAACTTTAATCAGTGGGGGTTTTGTTCATTCCCCACTGATTATTAGTTGAACCAATTGCCCACAAATAGCGGGATAAATAAAAACGTCAGCTTATAAGCTGACGTTTTTTCATATTATTGCGAGTGAGAAGAAGAAATGAATTTAAAATACAAATGATCGTGAATTGGAATAGCAGCTCCGATTCCTTGTGAGGTAATATTTTTTACTACAAGCCTCTTTTGATTTCCTTTTAACACAAGGTACACTTCTCCAAATGTTACTTTTCCTTTTTCATTTACTGCTGGTGTATAAGCGTATAAATATCCAAGTTGACTCGGACTAATATTATACACACGCTCATGTCCAGTACCATAACCAATGGTCGTTTTAAATGAAAGCGGCAATTGTACTTTTTCAAGTGCTTTGAGAAGCATCATTTTTTTCACATCCGCAGTATTTTTCATATCTGCTGTTAAATCACCTTCAACCGTCTTTTGCGTTTCTTGCTTATAGCGTAGCGGATATAAGCGATCTCCTCCGCGATTATCGTACACATTGCGATTTACTTGTTTATATTCCCAATTAATCGATGTATCAACCGATTCATAATTTAAAGCCCATTGACCTAAATAAATCTTCGCTCGGTACCCTACCGCAAGCGGCGCATTCGAAATTGTCGTTTCATTAAACATTCGAATTAAGTCCGGATTTTCAATTTTAATATTTGCTGTTTTCAATAGTTCTTGAGCAAACTTACTCGGTTGTAAGCGCGGCAAATCTTGCGCATCATTTGGAAACGTATTGTCTTTAGAAATATTTAAAACAGATGAAGGCACTTTTGTTTCTACCGTTGTCTTTGCAAAACTCATGTTAGGAAATAATAGAATAAACGAGACCATAGTTGAAAGACATATGCTGTATACTCGTTTCACCTGTCTGGCTCCTTCCTACGTAAAGGTATATATACTACTTTGTTTATTGTTTTCTCTCAATACAATTGTTATGCCTATTTTTCATAATAAATAAAAACCAATTCCCATAATGACATACGCCGCTAATAAAGTACCGCCTTCAAACCAATTTGTATCTCCATCATTTGAAATCGCAATCGTTAAGAAAACAGCTGTAATCATAGAAACAAGTTCTGGTATTGTAAATACTAAAGGCATCCTTTGTGCAAAGAACATAGAAAGCAGTACTAATACAGGAGCAACAAACATGGCAATTTGCAACGTAGAACCGACTGCAATTTCAACTGCAATATTTACTTTATTTTTATACGCCATAATAATTGCAGATGCATGTTCCGCTGCATTCCCAACAATTGCAACGATAATAACCCCTATAAATAACTCTGACCAACCAAATGACTTTGCAACTGTCTCAAATGTATGCACAAGCGCCTCTGACACATAAGCTACCGCAATTGTCGCTATCGCTAAAATGAGTAGCGCTTTACCTTTCGACCACTCTGGCTCTTCCTCATGAGCTACTTCGTCACTTTTATGCTGATATACACCACGATGCGTAACGAGCTTAAATAGCAATGCAGCAAGGTACATAATAATCATGATAATAGACACACCGATGCTTAATTGATACGTCTTTCCAGCATCCATCTTCATTGAAAAAATCTCTGGAATAACAAAAGCTACTACTACAGCAAAGATTAATAAAGCTGAATTATGCCTTGCATCATATACATTAAAACTTTGTCTTTTGTATTTAAGCCCTCCTATAAAGAAGGATAGCCCTCCTACTAATAATAAATTCCCAAGTACAGAACCCGTTAAAGAGGCTAATACAACCTCAATTAATCCTGCCTGAAGTGCAAAAATCGAAATAATCAGTTCAACAGCATTACCGAAAGTAGCATTTAATAATCCGCCTATTCTAGGTCCAGAGACAATTGCCAAACTTTCTGTCGCTCTCCCCATAAAACCCGCTAAGGCGATAATAGTAATGCAATACACAGCGAACATAATTGTTTGAGGCCAATGAAGCATTTTTCCAAGTACAGAAAGTGGTACCCCGATCAGCGCTATTATAAGAAATATTTTATTAAACATGCTTTTCATCCTTCCATCGTATGTATTTCTCCTCGATATTATTATTATTCTTCTCCTAACTTGTCCGATTTCATCACAATTACGTTTAAAAAATCGGATTGAAGAAAACAGTATGAAAGATATTTAAATTATCTTGTTTAAACGGAGAAAACAATAAATTATGAACAGGGGTTAAAAGCATGCATTTAAAAGAAAAAATTGAAACTATTATTTGCGGTCAACGAACTGGTGTATTATCTACTGTACGTGAAAATAAACCTCATAGTACCTTTATGATGTTTTTCCACGAAGATTTTGTGTTATATGTTGCAACAGATCGGAAATCAAAAAAGATAACAGATATCGAAAACAATCCAAATGTACATGTACTACTTGGACGTGAAGGAAAAAAATTAGATGAAGATTATATTGAAGTTGAAGGCTTAGCTTCCATCGAGGAAGACTCCACATTAAAAAACAAGTTTTGGAATAATAGCTTAAAACGCTGGTTACTTGGTCCTGAAGACCCTAATTACGTATTAATAAAAATCAATCCCGACACAATTTATTACATCGATGGTGCTGGTACGACGGAGCCCGAGTTTTTACGACTATAAAATAAAACAAGCCCCCTTTAGGTGGGCTTGTTTTGTCGAAAAGTTCTTCTGAAAAAAACAATAAAATAGGTGGAACTTTCTAAAGATTCTGTTATATAATAGCAGTAACTTAAATAAACTGTATTAAAACAGATTGAGAGGAGAAATAAAATTGATGAAAAGAGAAGAACGCAAAAACATGATTGAGTTTATTGAAAAGAAAAAAGGGATTGAGCGTGATGAATTATTGTTTATGACAGACGATGAAGTAGAACATATTTATAATGTAACGTACTTTTTGTATGAGGAAATTGCAGAGTAGTATAATAATCCCCACCTTATTAGCAATATAAGGTGGGGATTATTTCGTTATTTGCGGGGCGGTAAAATCCCACTGATTAAAGTTTCACTTTATACGTGAGAATGGTTTTCATGTATAATAATGTAAGATTGGAGGAATTTTACTATGAGTTCATGGCTCTTATTCGCACTATTATCAGCAATCGCTGCTGCCCTTGTATCTATTTTCGGAAAGATTGGTTTAGATGGAATCGATGCCAACGTTGCAACAACGGTTCGTTCTATTATTATGGCATTATTTATGGTGGGCGTTATTATTATCCAAGGTAAATTTCAAAATATCGGCGACGTACTGATAAATAAAAAAGCACTGCTCTTTATCACATTAAGTGGCGTTGCAGGTGCTTCGTCATGGCTATTTTATTTTCTTGCCCTCAAAACAGGGAAAGTCTCACAAGTGGCTCCTATCGATAAATTAAGCGTCGTATTTTCTATCATCCTCGCGATGATTATACTCGGTGAAAAGTTAAACTTTATGACTGGCGTTGGTGTAGTCTTTATTACAGCTGGTGTATTATTTATTGCTTTCAGCTAAAAAAACCGCTAATAGCGGTTTTTCTTTTTCTTTATATAAAACCATACAATACATGTAACAACTACTGAAATGAATAAAATCCATACTCCGTAATGATGTAGGCTATACTCAACGAAACGCCACTTCTCTCCTAACTTCCAGCCAAGTCCAATAAAAACACTTATCCAAATAAGTGCACCACCGTAAGCGTACAAACAAAAACGCCAAAGTGTTAAATTCGACATCCCAGCAAAATATGCTGTTAAATGACGTACTCCCGGGATAAAGTAACCAATCATTAAAAGAAATGGTCCATATTTTTCAAATAAAATATGTGTTTTTTCAATGTGATGTTCTTTAATTCTAATCTTCGGCCCATATTTTTTTAAAACAGGGAGCCCAAGTTTTAAACCTAATATGTAGCTTAATGTAATACCTAACATCGCACCAGCCATCCCGCTTAAAAAAGCAGCAGTTCCTGACATAACTCCTTTAGAAACGTTATAACCAACGAAGGTCAATAAAAACTCGTCTGGTATCGGTAATCCAACAATTCCACCGGCCAACGCTATAATAATTCCAAAATACCCATAATGCGCGATTAACTCGCCAATATGTTGTTCCATTCGGAAAACACATCCTATGCACGATCGTTATTCCACATTGTGCCCTTTCTATCTTTCAGACAAACATGGTATACATATTCACTATACATTGTTTTTATAATGAACTCTACTTCTATCCATTCCTTTAGCAGGAAGAAAGTGAACCATTAATCAGTGGTGATTTGTTCATCCTCACTAATTTTTAGCACACACCAATTGTGTGCACGACTCCCTCCTACTTCCCTTGTATTCACCGCTTTTTGAAGTGCTAGTCTTACTACACGCAAATAGCGGGATTAAAAAATAAAAATTCATATGCTTGTTTTTTTGTTACAATAAAGGAAAGTTACTTTTCGCAACGGTTTAACTCTCAGGAAAAATGATATATCTAGCAAAAACATAGTTTGGTCGATATAATGCAACTTCTACCTATTAAAAGAACATACACCCTTTACATACAACATCATTTTTCTAAATTATACAGGGGGAACGAACATGACCATTGAAAATCAATTTATCCAAAAGGTTTACTATAAAACATTTTTAACAGAAGAAACTTCTACTCCAGTATCAGAAGTACTCGGTGAAGCATATATAAATGAATCTACAAATGAATTCTCCAACATTTCTAATATCCGCTTTGCTCAAGGTGAATTTTATTACCAAAATAAAGACTTTGAAGCAGCGATATTTAAATGGGAGAAAGTAAATAACGAACTTGCACTTTGGGCAACCAAAAATATTGCAGATTCTTATTTTGAACTAGGATTCTTGCCAAAAGCAGAAGAGATTTATCAATCTATTCAAACGGAAGATACAACTCTTACAATGGAAGTTTCCTTACAACTTCTTTCTCTTTACATCGAACAAGAACGTTTAGGTCTAGCATTTAAGACAATTAGTGAGGCTGTTGCATTTCAACCTGACTATCCTAATATCACTGCAATTGCTCGCTCATTCTATGAAAAACAAGAAGATTGGAATAACGCCATCGAACTTGCCGTTCAAGAAGGAATTCGAACAAAATCATTACACTGGTTCGATACTTTAATCAATTATGTGAATCAAGGATTCACGAAACAAATCAAACCAGAATATTTCTATGAGTCTTTAAAAGCTTTATATGCAATTGATCAAGTCCAATTTAAAGAACTTGTTATTGCGCTTTGGAACAGCTATCAAAATGAAAACTTGTATCTACCTTGGATTCAAACAATAAATCATTTATTCTTACATATTGAAACAGACAACAATGACGATTGGCATGAAATTGTTGAACGCTATCAAGATACGTACTTTGAGTTAATTACTGGTGAGCATTTCATGCATGAAATGCAGGGACTTGTACCAGATTTATTAACAAATTGGTTTAGTTTAACGAAAGCAAAAGATGCCCTATTTGTCTCTGCTGCAGTGTTAGCATGGAATGAAGTTTCACCTACAACTTTAGAGTCATTACTCGTAAAAAGTGCTGGAGCCCTACTTTCTAATTCAACAGCTGAAACAAATGTAAATATGGAAACAGTTTCTCATTTATTCGAAACAATTGCTGTATGGGCTGAAAAAAACGATGTGGATTTAAGTCATCAATTTACGTTACTCGTTCACGAACTGTGTGATTTAAATGTTACACAATTACTAATAGCGGGAACTACTGACCAGGATAAATCATCATTCATCAATTCAATATTAGGAGAGAACATCTTAACTGAGACTGTAACAACTCCTATTCTATTTAAAGATGATAGCCAAACTGAAATAACAGAATTCACTGCGTTAGATGTACACAATATACCTAGCTTTGATGAATTCCATCAAAGAATGGCTACACCTTCCGAATCAGAACTTGAGAAAAAATGTATAGAAATTAAGTTACCAAGTAGATTTTTAAGAAAAAATAAATTTGCATTTCTTGTTACGCCACCTGTTCAAGGGCAAGTGGATAAAAACAGCTCATATTTTGAATACTTACAAGCAGCAGATAGCCTTATTTACGTATTAAATTCTGCTTCACCATTACATGGTGAAGAACTTGATACATTACTTTATTTACGTGAACAAGTGCCAAATTTACAAATTCATTTCGTATTACACACAAATAATACGACCAATAATGAAAAACTAATGAGTAAGATTAAAGTCCATTTCCCAAATGCACAGTTCTTCCCATACTCTCCTTCACAAGAGAGTAGCCAGCAACTTGGAGACGTAACAGAGTCTATTCTTTCTAATCTAGCAGAACGTAACATGGAACAAGAACGTATAGAAAAACTAATATGGTTTACTCAAAAGACAATCGCATACCTTGTAAATGAACGTGTGGAGTTAGAAAATACATTAGTGAAATCCGTACGCTGGAATAAACATATCTCAGTTAAATTAAATGGATTTATTAACAACCTTACTGCTCTTGAAAAAGATAAAATTCGTTCTATTACAGAATCTTATCTTTTAACGAAAGAAGAAATCACACGAGATATCCATTCTCAAATTCCTGAATTATTACAGAGTTGTTCTGACCTTGTTCAAGAAGATAGCGACTTCAAATTAGTTCATGAAGAATTAAATGCTGCGATGAACGAACGAGTTCAAAAACATGTACAACAAGTGCTTCTTCCTAAATTTACTGGTTCTATTCAAGAGTGGATTGAAACAGCTCATAATGAATTTATTCAAGCTCAATCTTATTTAGATGAAATGAGTGAAACGTTTAATAAATTATATAAAGAAGAACGCATGAAACTTCCTTGTGATTTCAAATTACTAGATGATTGGCATCGAGATGTTGTACGCATGACAAATAGAATTACAGTAACGAACATCAATATTTTATTACGCTTTACACCGACACAATTTTTCTTAAAAAGTGCGGGAAAACTATTTGGTAACATGCAAAAAAATCAGTCTATGCTCGCAAACAAATATAAACAATACATTGAAACGGAAGACTATACGGAAATTGCTCAAACAATCTCAAAACAATTCTTCCTTCAATTTGAAGTATTTGAAGGCGCATTAGAACGAGATATCATGATGTTCTTTAAAGATCCACTTAGCATATTGAAACAAAATGTAGAAGCCGCTCAACTTGAAATACAGGAAGACGAGCAAACATTAGCAACATTAAGAAGCAACCCAGAAACTTATCACGATCCGTTAGCATTCTTTAAACTGCAACTATTGCAACACAAATTCGTTTTAAGTACAAACAAAAACAATGAAGACGTCTATGAATTTAATGAGTCTCCTACGATTTAACATAAAAAACCAAGCAAATTTCAGTTTGCTTGGTTTTTTACTTTAATTCATTATTTTCATATGTTCAATTGGATAATAAATTGCCGCTAATTCTCCTAATACATCTTCTCTATCAATAAGTCCCAAACCATTTCTACTATCTCTGCTTATTAGGCGATTATCTCCCATAACAAAAATCTTATTTTTAGGAACTGTAATCGGTCCAAAGTCCTCTGTTAAATTCATAAGTTTTTTTTCAGCTTGTTTTTTATTACTATACAAATACGCTTCCTGTGTCACTTCATGATTCACATATAATTGATCATTTCTCACCTCGATTACATCGCCAGGCAAACCAATAACCCTTTTCACATAAAAATTATCCGTCTTCACAACAATAATATCTTCTCTCCCATAACTTTCAAACTGCTTTGCTAACTTATTAACAATCAGCTTATCCCCATCTTGTAACGTCGGCTTCATGGACGCTCCTTTTACAGTCGTAGGAAAAAACACAAAAATTTTCGCTAAAAACAATAACAAACATGCAATTGCAATTGTTCCAAAGAATTCACGCAAACGTTTTTTCTTTTGCATCATTCCACCATCTCATCATCTTTTTACTTTTATTATAAGGAATTCAACCGTAAAATTTCCACAAAATTCTGAATTATAAAATCATAATATTACAAACTTAAAATAACATCCTCATAAATTTATTATTTTTATATACCATAATCTATATTTATCTCACTATTTGCGAGCAGTAAAAAAGATACTCTCAAAATAGTCTATCCACTATTTTTGAGAGTATCTTTTTATATTCCCACATATACAATACACATTTGAGCCGCTACATATGTAAACCAAATCCAAAGTGGTTCATACTTTAATTTGCGCCCTCCAATATCTGTCACGCCTATAATAAAATCAGAAATCACAAATAGTAAACCACCAAAAGCCGGTATCCACCATATTCCTGTATTCTCATAGTATAGGGCGAATGCAAAGCAAGCCATTCCTCCAACCCACAATCCGTAAATTAGAGCTCCTATCGTAAACAATTTATCTTGTTTATCATTTCGTATAAAAAAGAACCATCCTATAATTAGAAAGAGTCCGTATACGAGTAAACCAATCCAAAAACCACTCCATGAGATGCCTGTTTGCAAAAATGCTTTTACATAAAAACAATGAGCAAGCGCGAAAGTAATCATCCCTCCAATTAATCGATGACCAATTGGAATCAAACCTGCCATAAATAAATCTCCTACAGTTGATAACGTCATACCTAGTGCAACCCACGTACTATACGCTACTGATGGATCTTGTAACCATATCCAAATTGCACTCCCTGTTAAAGAAAAACTAAGAATAAGACGCACCGCTAAAGGTAACGGCATATTATTTCTTGTTTTTTTTGTCTGTCCTATTGCGTACATTGCACCAATTAAAAAAAGAATGATTTGTCCAATTAACACCATGTAAAGTAGATTCATAACATGTTCTCCTCAATAAATGCTTTTTGTATCTTTTTTCGTTACACCTAGTCTATTATCCTTTTTCTATATAAAAAAGAAGAACAGTACTGTTCTTCCATTGTAATCGTTTTCCTATTATCTATGCTACTTGTTTTTCGTTCGCCCTTTTCTGCTTAGCTGTCGTCCGATTCACCACGATAATTCCCGCGGCTACACATGCCAAACCGAATAATACAAATGAATGAATTGCTTCTCCTAAAATCATGCTCGATAACAACACACCAAATACGGGTATAAAGAACATGTACATTGATACTTTTCCAACCTTGTTGTACTTCATAATTGTATTCCAAATGCAAAAGCCTGCTGCTGATAAGAAAGATAAATAGATAAGCATAAATATTGCATGTACACTAAATGTAAATGGCATAACTCCAACTTGCAGAGCTCCTATACATAATAGCCCGATAGAACCAAAAATCATTTGGTATGCCGTCATATAGCCAATATCTAATGTTTTACTACCTTCTTTCGCCAATATGTTTCCATATGAATACAACATTGCTGCACTAAGAAGTAATAAGCTGCCGATTCCGAAATGGAATGACAAACTACCATCACTCGGTACATTTACTAAAATGACACCACAAAAGCCGATAGAGACCCCAATTATTTTTCTCATATTGAGCGCATCATCTTTATATAAAAAGTGCGCAAGTAAAATTTGAAAGAATGATGATGTTCCTGAAATGATAGCTCCTTCAATGCCAGAACTATAACTCATTCCAATATAAAAACATATATATTGAAGAAATGTTTGAAATAAACCAATTTGTACTAACTGTTTCCCCGTTCCTTTTTTGAAGCTCATATCTTTTCCTAACACTTTAAAGAAGAATAAGAGCATGACTCCAGATAAAAAGAAACGATAACCAGCAAATAATATTTGCTCCCCAACTTCTTGTGGCTGAATTCCAAGTTCAGCATAACTTAATTTAATAAACGGGAATGCGCTCCCCCATAAAAAAGTCGCTACTATTGCAGCAATTAGTACGCCAATCGGATGGGTAAAAAATTTCTCTGTCTTCACTTGTTGTCTTCCTTTCCGATCTTTTTATGAACAATATTCATATATACCAAAGGAAGTGTGAAAACACAAGTTTTCAGTTTATACGCAAACAAAACATATCATCTAACGAAAACATATGCTATACTATAGAATAATTACAACATAATAACTATTAAAATCAGATTCAACAGAAATGCTGCTATCCATTATGGATGGCAGCTTTCGTCGTTTTATAGGGCTTTCGATTTTGATTCTTTTTCTCAATAAGAATTTGGAAGGAGCGAGTAGTAATGAACTCAGAAGTAAAAACATTACAAGTACAAAAGTCTATTTCTCATCCCTCTTTATGGGATACATTAAAGAAACATTATGAACTTATATTTGCAATCGCATCTGGTATTTTCATTTTAGCTGGTTGGTTATTCACAAAGAACGATGCAATGAATGTAGGCATTACTTGCTATATCCTTGCTTATATAGTTGGTGGATATGCAAAAGCGAAAGAAGGTATTGAAGATACCATTGAAGAGAAAGAGCTAAATGTCGAAATGCTCATGCTCTTTGCTGCTATCGGTGCTGCAATCATTGGTTACTGGGCAGAAGGTGCAATTTTAATCTTTATCTTCGCACTAAGCGGTGCGATGGAATCTTATACATTAAGTAAAAGTCAAAAAGAAATTTCAGCGCTTCTTGATTTACAACCTGAAGAAGCATTACGTATTTCAAATGGAACGGAAGAACGTGTTCCTGTTGGACGATTACAAATTAACGACATTATTTTAATTAAGCCAGGTGAGCGCGTTCCTGCTGACGGTACGATTCATAACGGTGAAACAAATATCGATGAAGCAGCAATTACTGGAGAACCTATTCCAAATGAAAAAAAACATGGCGATGAAGTATTTGCCGGTACTGTAAATTTACGCGGTGCTATCGAAGTTAAAATTACGAAGCCGAGCGATCAAACATTATTCCAAAAGATTATCCGTCTCGTCCAAAGTGCACAAAGTGAAAAATCACCATCACAACTATTCATCGAAAAATTTGAAGGAACATATGTAAAAGGGGTACTACTCGTTGTTGCGCTTATGATGTTCGTCCCTCATTTCTTACTTGACTGGAGCTGGAATGAAACATTTTATCGCGCTATGATCTTACTTGTAGTCGCATCTCCTTGTGCACTCGTTGCTGCTATTACACCAGCAACGTTATCTGCAATTTCTAACGGAGCAAGAAATGGAATTCTCTTTAAAGGTGGCATACATTTAGAACGCCTAGCTTCAGTAAAAGCGATCGCCTTTGATAAAACCGGAACATTAACAGAAGGTAAACCTACTGTAACAGATGTATATGTTCGAGAAAATATAACAGAAAAAGAAGTACTTTCTATTACAGCAGCAATTGAAAGTCACTCTACACATCCTTTAGCTGAATCTATCGTTAAATATGCACAACATGCGTATGACATTACATTAAAAAAACCAGAAAATGTTGAAGATGTAACTGGTTTTGGGCTAAAAGGAATATTCGAAAACAAAGCTTATAAAATAGGTAAAGCTGATTTTATTGGTGAAGAAACAAAGACATTTCATAATGGTATTTCTGTCTCACTTGAAAAAGAAGGTAAAACTGTCGTTTATATTAGTGATGAGAGAGGCATTCTTGGACTTATCGCTTTAAAAGATACGCTTCGCCAAGAAACAATAGCTGCTATTCGCGAATTACAAAGCATCGGTGTCGAAGCAATTATGATTACTGGAGATAATGAAGAAACAGCAAAAGCAATTGCCTCCGAAAGTAATATAAAGGAATATTACGCATCATGCTTACCAGAAACAAAAGTTGAAACAATTAAAAAGCTAAAAGAAAAATACGGGACGGTAGCAATGGTCGGCGATGGTATAAATGATGCTCCTGCACTCGCTACTGCTAGCATTGGTGTGGCAATGGGTGAAGGAACAGACGTTGCTTTAGAAACTGCAGACGTTGTACTTATGAAGAACGAATTATCTCGACTTTCCCAAGCAATCCGTTTATCAAAACGAATGAACCGTATTGTAAAGCAAAATGTAATCTTTTCACTAGCTGTAATTGCAATGCTGATTTGTTCAAATTTCATGCAATCTTTAGCTCTTCCATTCGGTGTTATTGGGCATGAGGGAAGTACGATTCTTGTCATTTTGAATGGCTTACGATTATTACAAGGAAACAAATAAAACGGGTCCCTCATAAAGGGCCCGCTTTTTTTAATGGTAGCTATTATGCCCGTTCGCACTACCACTCGTTTTATGCTTTGGATGCGAACTACTCTTTTGTTTATTGTTATTTTTATTGTTGTGATTCTTTTTATTATTACTCATGAAATATCCCCCCTGTTCCTTATTATTATGGAACAAGAAGTCACTTTTCATTACGGGAATTATTGTCACCCGTTCTATAATGATGGAGTAAACCATTAATTTCACCGCCAAGTAAAATTACCCACCCGGTTAAGTAGAACCATAACATTAAAATAATAATACCACCAAGACCACCATATGTATTGGCGTAATTTGCAAACTTATCTACATAATAAGCAAATGAGTACGATACCACAATCCATCCTACAGTAGCAAATATTGCTCCTGAAATGACTTCTCTTCTTTTTAACTTTCGATCTGGTGCAAACGTATATAAAAAACTAAACAATGCAAATAACACGAAGAAACTCGCTACTAACCGCGTAATACTCCACACGTAAGAAAAACTATCCGATAAACCAATTGCTTTAAACACCGCTGCTCCAATCACCTGTCCGAACACTGGAACAATTAGCGCAAACACAATCATAAAAATAATTGCTAATGTAAACACAATTGATAACGCTCTTGTTTTAATAAAAGAACGTGTTTCTGTTACATCGTACGCACGGTTGAATGCATTCATAACCGCATTCACTCCGTTTGAAGCAAACCATAGCATTGATAATAAACCAAATGATAATAAACCACCATTTTGCTCATTTACAACTTTATCAACGTTTACTTCAATTAAAGACATTGCATCTTCGGGTACGTACGGTTCTAATAAATTGAGCACACTTTCTGTTTGAAGGTCAATGAATCCAAGAAGCGTAATTAAGAAAACAAGCCCAGGAAAAATCGCAAGCAAGAAGAAATAAGCGAGCTGTGCTGCCAAGCCCGCTACATCATCGCGCATCGTCCGGTCATACAAGTCTTTACCAAACGAATAAGTACGATTTCTTCTCACCTTTTCTAAAATTTTTCTCATATATGTTTAAACGCTTTTCTTCTCTTCTTTATCTTGCTTCAACTCAATGTACGCTTCAGTTTTTTTTTCCTCTACATTTGAGTCTTTTATAAATAATTCACGTGCTTCTTTCATACCACCATCTTCAGCAACTATTGGCTCTTCTTCTGCTTTCAGCTCATCTACCTTTGAAGATACAGCTTGAATTTCAATCGTTTCTGGCTTCTCTGCTGGCTCAACCTTTTTCTTACTAAAAATTTCTTTCGTTTCTTTTAACGTCTCTACAACAGACGGCGTCAATTTTTTAATTTCTGCTACTTTCGCTTTTACTACATTGAAGTCAGCGAGTTCACGTCCTTTATCTGTAACAGTTTGCACTTTTTCTTTTATCTTCGCATTTTCACCGATTTCAATCATCTTTGTTTTTGCTTTTTCCGCAGTATTTTTTACTTTTTCACGGTTTTCCTTCTTCAACATAGATACAGCTACACCTGCAGCTACACCAATCGCAATATTTCGAGCAATATTATTTTTCTTTGCCATATTCCTTCACCCTTTCATTTCTTATGTTAGAAAGTATTTCTTTCTAAGCTTCCTCATATTCCTTGTTCATTTCGAATGAAAGCTAATAGCTTTGCACACCCTTCTGTTACAAGGTCATATACTTCTTGGAAATTCCCTGTATAGTAAGGGTCGGGAACGTCTGTCCAGCCACCGTCTGGAACAAAATCGGACAGTCTACCAATATAGCCTCCAGTTTTACCTAAACTTTTTAAATCTGCTATATTCTTGTTGTCCATGGCAATAATATAATCAAACTTTGTTAAGTCTTCTTTTTCTACTTGCCTTGCTTTAATTCCTTCAAAAGTGACTGCATTTTCTTTTAAAATTTTTTGTGTTCCTTTATGTGGCGGATGGCCAACATGCCAATCTCCAGTTCCTGCAGAATCAATGACAATTTTCTCCTCGAGTCCCTCTTTTACGACAAGATTTCGAAAAATTGCTTCTGCCATCGGTGAACGGCAAATGTTCCCAAGACAAACAAACAATACTTGAACCATATTTTTGTTCTTCCCTTCTTGGTGCATTTCTTTATATATACTTATAGTATAAACAACCAATTATTAATTATAAAGGAAATCCCTACTAATTTAATAGGATTGAAAAGATTCATTAACGAAAATGATAAAAAATGTTAAGATATCCTTATGTTATTTTAAAGGGGGACACTTCGGTGGATTTATCCGTAAAGTCAGAAGAAAACGTTGAATATATGGTCGAAGCTATTAAAGAAAAATTACGTATGGTTAATGCTGGAGCGATGAGAGCTGCTAGCTTTAATGAAGAAATGTACGAAGACTTACGTGACATTTATGAGCATGTTATGAAACGTGAAACATTCAGCATTAGTGAAATGCAAGCTATTACAGAAGAATTAGGTACATTAATTAAAAAGTAAAAAAAGCCTCGTTTATATGAGGCTTTTTTTATTTCCAACAAATTCATGACAACTCTTCTCTTTCCCTCAACCAACTGTAAAATACTGTACAATGGAAGTAGAACCTCACCTTAGATTTTTTCTCCATACATACTACTCACAAATAATAGCAACACTACCATTGCTAACTGTTTTTACTGGAGGTGCTTACTTATGAGCAATTGGTACAGTAAGACGAAAGATCAAACATTAATCGACTTAGAAACAAACGAACAACACGGTTTAACAGATGAAATCATAAATGAACGTTTAAAGCAATACGGTTCTAATGAATTAGCTACAAAACAAAAACGCACGTTATGGCAGCGTATTTTCGCCCAAATTAATGACGTCCTCGTATATGTCCTTATTATTGCTGCCCTTATTTCTGCCTTTGTAGGTGAATGGGCTGATGCAAGTATTATCGCGCTCGTTGTAGTTTTAAACGCTGTTATAGGTGTCGTCCAAGAATCGAAAGCTGAACAAGCTTTAGAGGCATTGAAAAAGATGGCGACACCTAAAGCTATCGTCAAGCGAGATGGTGAACTAAAAGAGATTCCATCTGAACAAGTCGTTCCAGGTGATATTGTCATGCTGGATGCAGGACGTTATATCCCATGTGACTTGCGACTTATCGAAACCGCAAATTTAAAAGTTGAAGAATCTGCTCTAACTGGTGAATCTGTCCCTGTTGATAAAGATGCAATTTACCACCCTTCTATGCAAAGTGATGAGCAAGTACCGTTAGGCGATCAAAAAAATATGGCCTTTATGTCGACACTAGTAACATATGGGCGCGGAGTCGGTGTCGCTGTTGAAACTGGAATGAACTCACAAATTGGTAAGATTGCTACCCTTTTACATGAAGCCGACGATGATATGACACCACTTCAAAAGAGCTTAGCACAAGTCGGAAAGTATTTAGGCTTTGTCGCTGTATCTATTTGCGTCATTATGTTTATCATCGGTTTTTTACAAGGACGAGATACGTTAGAAATGTTTATGACTGCTATTAGTTTAGCCGTTGCAGCTATTCCAGAAGGCTTGCCGGCTATCGTTTCCATCGTTCTTGCAATTGGTGTGCAGCGAATGATTAAACAAAATGTTATCATTCGTAAACTACCAGCTGTCGAAGCTCTCGGTTCTGTCACAATTATTTGTTCAGATAAAACAGGTACGTTAACGCAAAATAAAATGACCGTTACTCACTTTTATAGTGATAACACATACGACCACTTAGAAAACTTAAATGTAAATAATGATGTACAACGTCTATTGTTAGAAAATATGGTGCTATGCAACGATGCGTCTTACGGTTCCGATTCACAAACAGGGGACCCTACAGAAATCGCCCTTCTCGTTGCCGGAAGCACTTTTAACATGCAAAAGGATCATTTAGAACAGATACATGAACGTGTTAACGAGCTACCTTTCGATTCAGATCGTAAAATGATGTCAACCGTTCATACATACGATGAAAGCTACTATAGCATGACAAAAGGTGCTATTGATAAACTCTTACCTCGATGTACTCACATATTTAAAAACGGTAAAATCGAGATTCTAACAGATGCTGATAAAAATCAAATATTAGAAGCTGCCGGGGCAATGTCTCAAGAGGCTTTAAGAGTACTTTCATTCGCATTTAAACAATACAATTCAAACGATGTGGTTATAGATCACCTTGAAGAAAATCTCATCTTTATCGGTCTTGTCGGTATGATTGATCCACCGCGAACTGAAGTAAAAGATTCCATTACAGAATGTAAAAAAGCCGGTATTCGCACAGTTATGATTACTGGTGACCATAAAGATACCGCCTTTGCAATTGCCAAAGAACTTGGTATTGCTAAAGAAAAATCTGAAATTATGATTGGAACTGAATTAGATAACATTCCAGATACAGAACTAGCAAGCAAAATTAATCACTTAAATGTATTCGCTAGGGTCTCTCCGGAACATAAAGTAAAGATTGTAAAAGCATTACGTGCAAAAGGAAATATCGTTTCTATGACTGGTGATGGTGTTAATGATGCCCCATCCTTAAAACAAGCAGATGTTGGCGTAGCGATGGGCATTACAGGGACAGATGTTGCAAAAGGGGCAGCGGATGTAGTGTTAACAGATGATAATTTCTCATCTATCGTGAAAGCTGTTGAGGAAGGTAGAAATATTTATCGTAACATAAAAAAATCAATTCTCTTCTTACTCTCTTGTAACTTTGGAGAAATTATCGCTTTATTTTTAGCGATTTTACTCGGTTGGGCAACACCACTACGGCCTATTCACATTTTGTGGGTAAATTTAATTACCGATACACTACCTGCATTATCACTTGGGGTTGATCCTGAAGATCCAGATGTAATGAAAGAAAAACCACGACATGCGAAAGAAAGCTTGTTTAGTGGTAGCGTTCCTTTTCTTATTTTCAATGGGGCTGTCATTGGACTTTTAACGTTAGCAGCCTTTATCGCCGGGGCAAAATTCTATACCGGAGATACAAATTTATTTCCTCTTTTCCCAGAGAAAATTGATGAAGATGCTCTATTACACGCTCAAACAATGGCATTTGTCGTTCTTAGTTTTTCTCAGCTCGTTCATTCATTTAACTTGCGTTCAAGAACGAAATCTATTTTTTCAATTGGGATCTTTACAAATAAATATTTAGTCTTCTCCCTTCTTATCGGTGTTCTTATGCAAGTGTTTATTATCTCCATCCCACCTCTTGCAAATATATTCGGTGTACATGCATTAACGATGCGAGATTGGGGATTTGTTCTCTTATTAAGTATCATTCCACTTGTTGTAAATGAGATCATTAAATTAGTAAAGAGAAACTAAAAGGCAATGAGGATTATTCCTCATTGCCTTTTCATTTATTTCACTATTTGTGGGAGATGTCCCCGCTGATTAAAGTTTCACTTTATCCTTGTAATTCTTTTTTAATGTTCTCTGTTAACGTAGCCATACGCTTGCGGCTTTCTTCACGCTCACGTTTATTTTGCTCTTCAATTTGTTGTGTTTCTTGCATACCTCTTGAAATAATGTTCCAAGTTTCCTCAAGTGTTTCCATCTTAATACTAGAAGAACCTGATAATCTCGCTACTTCCACACTTTGCGTTGCGATATTTTGTGCATTTTTCTTAAGTAATTCATTTGTGCGGCGATCAAGTTCAGCCATAGAATCTGCAACAAGCTTTTGACGTTTCGCATTTACCGCTTGAATAATACCATTTTTAAAGATAGGAATCGTTGTAATAAATGCTGTATTGATTTTACCAATTAATTTATTATTACCACGTTGAACCATACGAATTTGTGGTGCTGTAAGTAGCGCAACCATACGTGCTTTTTCTAAATCATCAATACGCTGCTCTAAAATTTCAACAGAGTTTTTCAGTGATTCTAATTCAATACCTGCTAATTGGTCATTGTTACGCACACGCTCTTCGTACATTGGAACCAACTCTGTATTTAAACGCTCTAATAACATTTCCCCTGCTACTACATACTTTTCTAAGTCTAAATAATATTTCAAATTTTGCTCATATAAGCCATCTAACGTACCGATTGATTTTTTCATTTCATCTTGATACTTTGTAATTTCTACGTATACTTTATCCATTTCGCGACCCATTGTTTGGTACTTACTAAAGATCTGTTCAATCATTTTATCAGCTTTTTTGAACATACGTGAGAAGAAACCGCTTTTCTCTTCCGCAAAGTCTTTGCTATCGAATCTGTCCATAATTTTACCAAGCTGTTTTAATAATTCTCCAGAGTCTTCTATTTTTGATAAAGACATTGTATGTAAAATTTGATCAGCGAAACGTGAAATTTCCATAGATGGTTCTTTTCCAAGCTCGATTAATTCTAACTGATCTTTAATATCTACTGCATTATAAATACGTTGTACTTCTGCATCTTGTCTAAGTTGTAAACGAACATCTTGTGCCGTTTGCTCATTTAATTCTGTTTTCGAATCTAGTATGACTGGGTTATTCATATAGCATTCTCCCTTTCCTTATAAAAATGGACGAAATAGTCCTTTTATTGTTTGTGATAAATTTTTATAGGCTGATGAACCATGAAACTCAAGATCGAAATTAACTTCTTCAAGCCAATGGGAGTCAAATGCTCCTGCTTCAATATACGGTTCAATATCATTTCTCCCCGTTGGATTAAAGTGGAATACATCTACCCCAATTTGATTTAAAAATAATAATAAAACAGCATCCGAACGGCTTAATTCTCCGCTCTTCTCATTATTAAATATAACAATTTTCGGTACTTCTTGCGAGTAATCAAATTTCTCAAGTTGCTCTAAAATGTTCGGCGGTATTTGAGAAAGTTGCGCGAAAACATACAGTGCTACATCTTGTTTCGTCTCTTTCGCAATGGGTTTACACATTTCACTTTCACACGTATGGATGATCGCCTCTGCAATACCATGTTGCAATCCTTCTGGCAAACGTTTATGTGGCCACCAATGACTGTTCATAATTAAATCAGTGTGTAATTTCCCCCCGCGGTCTAACGCATCTCGGTAATGATATTGGAAATTCGCTTTTTGTTCTTTCGTAAACGGAAATGTATTAATTAATAAACTGTTATCAAATGATGTAATAGCCTTTAATCGCTGAAAATATTCTTTATCATTCTTTGAAACACCTGATATTTTCGCAAATAAAGAAGGGATATAAATGTGTTTATTCTCAACAAAGAATGTTGGACGCACAAATGCTTTTTCTTTCGTAATTAAAAAGAGTTCATCATACGTTGTTTTGAGCGTACGAGCTACAGGCGTATAGGAACGAAATTGCCATGGCTTGTACAGCAGTGAGTTATCGTGGTGAAGTACTTGTTCAATTTCTTTTGAAGCCTGATACGCTACTGTGGCAACTCGCTCACGGCGGCGATCTGGAAATGGCTCAAGAGAAATGCGACCTGGATGAGACACAATAAAAGTCCTTCCCTCTTCATCAACATTCTCAAATCCATCTTTTCCTTCTGGGTGATAATAAAGTACATCGCAACCGAGCATAATAAGAAAGTATAAGAAATATATACGGCTTTCCTGTGCATCACCGTACCAAATAATACGCGGCATTTGTTTCTTATAATTAATCGTAGAGAACCACTTCGCTACGTAATTGTCACTTAACTTAATCATATCGATTAAGAAACGACGGAATCCTTCTGTTTTTAATGATTGGTTATGTTGTTTTTCATACAATTTTAATACAGAAATAAACGTCGTATGTATATAATGCTGTAAGTCAGGATTGTCTACTTGTGGTAATAGTTGTTTTCCAGACAGATGGGCGACAAGCCTATTTACTGTAAGGCCATTCGGTGCTTCTTGATGTAATGTAAAAACCTCTTGAATATGGCGCAGTTTTTCGGGATCAATCACCTTATTTAAATTTTGTTCATGCAAAACCACGATCCCTTTCACTTCGCTATAATCAAATAGCTCATTGAAATATTCATCTACATCATTAGGAACACCAAGAATACGAGTTGCTATATAACTAAACTTCATCTCATTCTCTGTCAGTTCATATTGTGGGCGTTTTTCTAAAAGCGCTTCAAATTGCTTTAAATCTAATTCGTCTTTTAATGCACATGGTTGAAGTGTAAAACGTGAAAACACAACAGTTCACCTCCAAAAACATTTACTTTTTTTATAAAGTCTCTCTTCTATTATAAACTATTTTTAGTTATAAAAAATGGGCGCTCACATAACGAGCAAACCCATTTCAATTATTTATGATTATTTTTAGTAGCTGCAACTTCTTCTTTAGCTTGTCCAGAATTCTTCATGTAGTGAAGTATAAACGTTGCTCCAAATGCTACAACTAAAATGATGAAGAATAGCATATGACTTATTTCAATATGAATAACAGACAGTAACATTTTTGCTGCAATAATTAAGATTAAAATATATGCTGTCGTTTCAAGTTCTGGAATACGCTCTAACAATTTTAAGAATACACCAGCGATACCACGCATCATTAAAATACCGAGCATTCCACCTAATAATAGAATCCAAACTTCATTTGATACACCAAATGCAGCAAGTACGCTATCTACAGAAAACGCGATATCCATTAATTCAACCATCGCAACTGTTCCCCAGAAGACACCAAACATTCTGAAGAGAATACTGTTTTGGTTCATACCATGAGCTTCTTCTTCTTCTGCATTACCTTTTCTTTTATCAATGAAGTATTTAACTGAAAGCCAAGCTAAGTAAAGTGCACCTAACACTTTTACCCACGCCAATTTAATTAAGAACATTCCAATTCCAATCGCAATAAAACGGAATACATAAGCTCCAATAAGTCCATAGAATAATGCTTTTTTACGCTTTTCTTCCGGAAGGTGTTTTACCATTACCGCTAATACAAGTGCGTTATCAGCAGATAACAACCCTTCAAGCACAACAAGTGTACCTATTAATCCCCAAGATACTGGATCTTGCAACACTTTAATCCACATGTCCAAGTCGAAAAACTGAGCATACGTATCAAGGATCCCTTGCAAAATACTCATCTTACCTTTATCCCCTATTCTTTGCTAGATTTATAGAAAGGTCAAAAAAAGGAAACGAATATCGTTTCCCTTCTTATGCATCCAAGCCATACGCTCTTACAAGCGCACCTAAGCCACCTTGGAAACCGCTTCCTACTGCATTAAACTTCCACTGTCCATTATGACGGTATAATTCACAAAAGACAACTGCTGTTTCAATGGAGAAATCTTCCCCTAAATCAAAACGAAGAACTTCTTCACTCGTTTCTTCATTCGCTAAACGAACGAATGCGTTTCCAACTTGTCCAAAGTTTTGATTACGGCCTTCTCCATCATAAATTGTAACTGTAATAGCAATTTTGTGCACATCTGCCGGAACTTTCTTCAAGTCTACAACAAGTTGCTCATCGTCGCCTTCACCTTCGCCTGTACGGTTATCCCCTGTATGTAGAACAGATCCACAAGGAGACTGTAAATTGTTATAGAATATAAAGTCAGTTTCCTTCGTGCATTTTCCATTCGCATCTAATAGGAATGCTGATGCATCTAAATCGAAATCTGATCCACCGTCATAAGATTTAATATCCCATCCAAGACCAATTACTGCTTTTGTTAAGCCAGGGCTTGTCTTACCTAAATCAATCTTCTGTCCTTTTTGCAATTGAATAACCATTTATATTCACCTCTATATTTTATATCTTAAAAAATATATCCATCAGTAAACACCTGTTTCACCAATAGATATATAAAATCTATTACTCTACATCTAAACCGAAATTATTACATAGAGACGCTAATCCGCCCTGGAATCCACTTCCGATTGCATTGAACTTCCAGTCACCTGCATGACGGTATAATTCCCCTACTACAACAGCTGTTTCAATAGAGAAATCTTCTCCTAAATCGTAACGAATTAACTCTGCATTCTTTTCTTCATCTAAAATACGTACGAAAGAGTTAGAAACTTGTCCGAAGTTTTGGCTACGACCTTCTCCATCGTAAATTGTGATTGAGAAACAAATACGTTCGATATGTGCAGGTACATTTTTTAAATCTACTTTAATCGATTCGTCATCGCCTTCACCTTCGCCAGTTCGGTTATCTCCTAAATGCTCGACAGCACCATTCGCACCTTTTGGGTTATTATAGAAGACGAAATCCTCTGCCCCTGAAACTTTACCGTTAGCACCTACTAAGAAAATACTAACATCTAAATCGAAATCGTTTTGTCCGTCATAACGATTCGTATCCCAACCAAGTCCTACAAGAACTTTTGAAAGACCTGGATTTGTTTTTGTTAAGTCTACCTTTTGTCCTTTTTTCAACGAAATTGATGCCATATTCAATTCCTCCTCGGTTTATTTTATTGATAACGTGATACAATCTCACTTAAGTTTTTATCTTGTGTGCCTTCTCCAACAGCTGAAAACTTCCATTCACTTCCGTGGCGATACATTTCACCTGCAATTAGAGTCGTTTTGCCAGCATAATTATCCGATAAATTATAGCGTGCTAATTCTTCACCAGTTTGCGGGTTTTGAATACGAATATATGCATTACGAATCATCCCGAAATCTTGACGACGATTTACACAGTCATAAATATTTACAACGAATACTAAACGATTAATACGGCTTGGAACTTTATGTAATTCTACGAAAATTGTTTCGTCGTCACCAGCGCCTTCACCTGTTAAATTATCTCCTGAATGAATAATACTACCACAAGTAGAAAGTTTGTTTCCGAAGTAAACTAAATCGTTTTTGTTTAAAAAGCGATCCCCTTCTAACATAACAACAGATGCATCACAATCTACATTCGGTTTACTTCCAAATAATGAAGACAGAAACCCACCTGATTGTCCAATTGGATCCCAGCCTAAGCCAACCTGTAGTTTTGCTACTTTTGGTTGTCCTTTCGTTAAATCGATCTTTTGACCTTTTTCTAAAATAATAGGCATGAAGTTTCTTCCTTTCTACAAAGCATTTTCCTAATCGGAAAATATTGTATTCTTCTCTTATATTGTAGCATTATTTATCTATTGAGAAAAAGAATAAATTCTCAATTATATGAAAACACCTATATCATTTATTTATATTGATGTAAGAAGTGGTAAATCGAACCAATCATTCCTGCGTGATTACGATTTTGTGCGATTTTAATCTCGCAATTACTATAAATCTCAGGATTTAAATATTTTCGTACCTCTTCCTTTACTTCTTCTAAAAATCGATTACCTCTATTAGTAATCCCTCCACCAATAATAATTACTTTTGGATTGAAGATATAAGCAAGATTACTAATTCCAATGGCTAAATGTTTAAAGAATATTCGAACGGCATGTATAACTTCTT
The DNA here is from genome assembly GCF_008368895.1 of Bacillus sp. BB081. Taxonomy (NCBI): domain Bacteria; kingdom Bacillati; phylum Bacillota; class Bacilli; order Caryophanales; family Bacillaceae; genus Bacillus; species Bacillus sp. BB081. The sequence goes on along the minus strand of NZ_QOZX01000030.1, from coordinate 2,610 downwards.
TATCCTTCTGATCATATAATTCAAAAATTTTTTCACCGTTCCAATTCCCGCTACCTTTATACTTCCGCACAAGAGAAATTAACCCTGAAATCGAGCCAACCTCTTCAAATTGTTTCCCTTCGATCAACATATTGCCCCATTCACCAGCACTAAATGAATGACCTCTGTACAGTTTTTTATTAATAACAATAGCTCCCCCTATTCCCGTTCCAAGGGTAAGCATAATGCAATTATTTTCATCTCTTCCAACACCTTGCCACATCTCTCCAAACAAAGCACAATTGACATCATTTTCAATGGATATAGGAACTTTTAATACAGCTTGTAATCTATCAATAATAGGAATACCAGCATAGCGTGGAATATGATCCACGCCGCCAGTTATGATTCCTCTATGAATATCTACAATTCCGGCTGTACTAATACCGATTCCAGAAACAACATGTTCATTCATTAATTGCACCGCCAAGCTAATAATCTTTTGAACGATTTGTTCCCCACCTAAATGGGCCTCTGTTAATGTAGTTTCGTGATTTAGTAATATCCCAGATTTTGAAATAATCCCAGATTTAATCTGTGTGCCACCAATATCAAATGCGATATATTTTTTCACACTGTCACTTCCTCTAACATTATGAACTTCACTTTTCTGCATTGAAATGATGATGTTTTCCTTTAATAAGAGTTCACAAGATTTACAGATCCAGCTTTTACGTAGACACTGTTGTATTCTTTATTATCCGAAACAATTTCATAATACGATCCTTGTGGTGTATTAACTGTTTTCTTAATGGCTACCATAATGTTGCGAGATGTCATTCCAGTCTGACCTTCAGCCATACTTTTGAATATCGGAGAACCTGCCGTTAACGTTCCAAGTCGATATTTATTTAAATCTTTACTTCCATTCATTGCATCAATTCTATACATAAGCGAGGCAATTTGCTGTCCCCAATTTTCATCACTTGCATACATGACGTTCATTCCTTGTGCCTTATCTCCTAAGTTTCCACCATTATATGTATTTCCACTTGGATTTAAGTAATGCTTATCTATATATGCCGCACAAAAATCAATACCTTCTTCCCATGTTTTGAATCCAGTTGCACCATTATATGGATCTGAATCTACCGCTCTAAAGCCAAATAAATTTTTCTTATCTTGCGCGATACGACTTGTTCCCCATCCTGATTCTAAAATTGCATGTGACACTAAGTAACCGGCATTCATCTTATATTTCTCTGCTGCACTTACAAAATATTTTCCTAATCCAATAAGTGGACTCTTTGCATTTGATTTACGTAAGAAATTATCAATTTCATCTCCTGTATAAGTAGATGTTGCACGAAGTGGCATATACTCAAAGTATTGATAACTATCTTGTCCTCCAATTTGCTTCTTATCAAAAGCCTCGTAACGCTCTCCTTCTTTTAAATGTTTCGGAGCATTACCAATTTGATACGTTGCATGTTTACCATTTTCCGGATTGTATACATAATGATATAACTTGCCATTTTTAGTTGCATAATACGACGTTTTCTCACCAGTCATTGTCGGATGTAATGTAACATCATTTATATTCACATAACCTGTCATACCATCAATTTGGACATGAATACGATCATCAACAGCTTTTACAAATTTCAGGTCAGCTCCACCCTTTACATATGTGAGCTTTTTACCCGTCGTAATATCATAAATATTAATAACACCATTTGCACGAACGAAACCTTGCTTCATATTTACAACTTTACCGTCACTTTTAATGTAAGCATCTTCTTTCATATTCTGCATAATTTGTGTTGCTTCCGCTTCATTTGGTTTTTGAACCTTTTGTGATGAGGTAACAATTTCATAAGAAGACGAACCTTGTTTAACTTTTAAGAACTGTAACGAAACATAACCCTCTCCGCCATTAAAACGGATTTTTGCCCAGCCATTTTCTTTTCCTATGATCGTAACAGTCTCTCCATTTTTCAAATGACCGACAGCTGCCGCACCTGTTGATGGACCTTTACGTACATTTAATAAAGACGCATTTACAACGGCTCGTTCTTCTATTACCTGTCCAGGGTTTGTTGGGTTTGTTGGATCTATGGAATCTTTACCAATCGTTATAAACTCTAACGACACATACCCTTCTTTTCCTTGGTAATTGATTTTCGCCCAGCCGTTTGCTTTTCCTAGTACTGTTACTTTTTCTCCATTTTTTAGGGTTCCTAAAATGGTGCTGCTCGTATTTGCCGCACTTCTTACTCGTAAGCTTGTCGCATTGATCGTTCCTACTTCTTGCGTTCCATTCGTAATGTTTTCCGCTGGCTTTTCTTCTTGTTTTCCTGCTTCTAACTTCACAAACTCTAACGATACATAACCTTCTTTTCCTTGGTAGCTTATTTTCGCCCAGCCGTTCGCTTTTCCTAGTACTGTTACTTTTTCTCCATTTTTTAAGTTTCCTAGAACCGAGCTACTTGTATTCGCCGCACTTCTTACTCGTAAGCTTGTCGCATTGATCGTTCCTACTTCTTGCGTTCCATTTGTAATGTTTTCCGCTGGTTTTTCTTCTTGTTTTCCTGCTTCTAGCTTCACAAACTCTAACGATACATAACCTTC
>NZ_QOZX01000003.1:0-50090 GCF_008368895.1 Bacillus sp. BB081 | reverse complement strand
TCCGTTATTCGCTGGAGGTGTCGTTCCTTGGCCATTTCCATTATTTTGTTCATTTTGTTTCTTTTCTTCTTCTTGTTTCTTTTGCTCTTCTAGTTTCTTTTGTTCTTCTAGTTTCTTTTGTTCTTCTTGCTTCTTAAGATCCTCTTGTTTCTTTTCTTCTTCTTGTTTCTTTAATTCTTCTTGCTTTTTCTCTTCTTCAGTTTTTTGCTGTTGATCTTGTTTTGGTTGTTCCGTTGTATCTGGTACGCTCGTATTTGGAGAAGAATCACGTTTTTCCCCTTTTATACGTAGCTCACTACCTTCTTGAATTACACTACTTGGCATTTTAAATCTTGATTTATCTGTAGCCATCTCGCTCATCATTTCTTTAAAGATCAACTGTGCAATTTTCGTATTTTTACTACTAATATACTCGTCTTTACCATCTTTCATATACCCAGTCCATACTGCCATCGTATATTGCGGCGTATAACCTGCAAACCAACTATCACGAGTTGCACTTTCTGGAATTTTATATTGAGCTAATTGTTTTGAAGCATAGTTTGTTGTACCTGTTTTTCCAGCTACATCTAAAGAACTTATATTTGCCGCTGTACCAGTACCTGATGTCACTACTGAACGAAGCATATCAGTAATCATATATGCTGTAGAGTCAGCTATAACTTGTTTTGGTTTTTGCTCAAAACTTTGTGACTTGCCGTCTGGATAAACTATTTTCTTAACAAAATGCGGTTTTGCATACTTTCCACCATTTCCAAATGTCGCATAAGCACCCGCCATTTCAGTTGGTGATACTTCGTTTGTACCAATAGCTGTAGATTCTGCCAGCGGTTTATTAAATGTAATACCTAATTTCTCAGAGAATTCCTTTGATTTATTAAGTCCTACTTCTTTTGCAGTTTTAACTGCTGGAACGTTACGTGACATTTTTAACGCTTCACGCATAGTAATTGGGCCTAAATGACTTCTGTCCGCATTTCGAAGTTCTTGTCCAGTTGAATATTTAAATGGAGAATCATCAATTTGATGATACGTAGCCCATTTTAAGTATTCAATTGCAGGACCGTAATCAAAGATTGGCTTCATCGTCGAACCAGCTGCACGATCTAATTCAATTGCCATATTATGCCCTTTAAATACTGCTTTATTTTCACCGCGTCCACTACCTATAGCACGAACCTCACCTGTTTTCGTATCCATAAATGTGAAAGCACCTTGGAATTTATCATTTGGATAATTAATAATATTTGTATTTAAAATATTATCAGCTAATTTCTGTGCTTTTGGATCCAAAGTTGTATGAATTTCTAAACCATCTGAGCCAATATTAGCATCGGGCAATTCTTTTTCTACTTCTTTCACAACTGCATCCATAAATGCAGGATATGGCATTGCTTGAAGTTCAGTTGCAGGTTTAAGACCATCTGTTACTGAAACTTTCGATGCTTCTTCCATTTCTGCTTTTGTAATATAACCATGTCGATTCATTAATCCTAGTACAACATTTCTTCTTTCTGTTGCTCTTTGAACATTTTCTGGTTTCGATGGATCATAGTTATTTGGTGCTTTCGGTAACCCTGCAAGCATCGCAACTTCTGGTAATGTTAAATCTTTCAATTCTTTACCATAGTAGTTTTGTGCTGCTGTTGCGATTCCATATGAACGATTTCCTAAATTAATTTTATTTAAATACATTTCTAAAATTTCATGTTTTGAATATTGTTGTTCTAGCTTATACGCTAAATATATTTCTTGAACCTTACGTTTTGATGTTTTTTCCATCGATAAGAAGTAGTTTTTAATAACCTGCTGTGTTATCGTACTTCCACCTTGTGAACCGTAATCTCCTTTAAGACTCACCAAAACAGCACGGGCAGTACCTTTAAAGTCTACTCCACTATGCTCATAAAAACGTGCATCTTCAGTTGCTAAAAATGCATTTTCTACTAATTTAGGAATTTGATCATACGTAACATTCGTCCGTTTTTCTTTCCCGTATTCATATACCAAATCGCCATTTTTATCATAAATTTTTGAGGATAACGGATTAACAAGTTTTGCTTTCTCAAGTTTTGGTGCATCCTTAATCATTACGAAGAAGGTAGCAACCCCCGCCACTAAACCAACAATACCAAGTAATAAACAAGTAATCAAAAACTTACGAAAGAATGATGTTTTACCTTTTGGTTTTTGTGTTTTAGACGCTGGCTGTTTTTTCTTTTTAACTTGTCGTCGCTCCTCTCGAGAACGATAATTTTCTGACATGTTACTTTCTCCTGCCTTTCAATTCTCCCGTTGATTTACTTAAAAATATTGAGGTCACTTTCTAAAATGAATTTAATTAAGAAAGTATATTGACCTGGAGCATTCAATATTTTCCTAATTCACAGATTATAAATTTTAGAATTCTTCTTATACAAACTATTTTCACTTCTATTTTCCTAATAATGCTGCCCCTTGAAGCATAGAATGTAAAAAGTGAATTTTTCATACCTCGTATAAATAATATACCTTTTTTTCAAATGGTCAATATTTTCTTATTTATAAATCAAAGGTGAAATAAAAATAGCACAATGATATGTACTTCGTGTGAACTTTCTTATCATTACGTATAACGAACATTTAATATATTGCATATAAGTATAATACCGCTTTAATTATAAGGATTTCAACACTACAACCTCAACATCTACAAGAAATTATTAAAAATGAAAAGTGAGGAGTTGCATAATGATGAAGTTATCTCCCGTGAGTTCCAAAAATATTGTTGCTGTTGGCTATAATCCTTTTTCTATGATTTTACGCATTCAATTAAAGAATGGAACGTATGATTTCTTTAACGTGCCTGAAAACATTTACACCGGTTTATTAAGCGCACAGTCTAAAACTAATTATCACAATACTTATATTAAAAATTCTTACCGCTATACTAAAATTTAAACAGAATGAAAAAAAGAAAGGAGGTAGTCCCCCTTTCTTTTTACAATCATTTCACGACTTAGCTACCTTCTATCCCTCTTATTCATTTCATCATATGCTCGAATTTGTTTTTTTAAACGCCGATCTGCTTTTTTATCATGTACAACTAATATCGCATGTATAACTCCTGGAACCCAAAATATTAATGTTAATAGGAAGTTAATTATCGCTTGAAATGGTTTGCCGCAAAATAATACGGCTACAGGTGGCAGAAGAATTGCCAATAAATACATCATCTCTTGAAAACTCCTCATTTTGTATTTTTATCTCTCTTCTTTTCAAACGCTCACAAAACCAATTATTTTTATATTTCATACATTCCAATTAAGCATGAAAAACTTTTCTACTCTTATATATTCTATTCATATGCCTAAAAACCTACTACTTCAATCTTACCACGTATGTAAAATTGAAATTTCCCTACCTTTATCAAATGTGTATTTTCATATATTTATTTTTTCTAATTTTTCTTCTTCCTCTATTATAGTTAATCCAATTGCAGAAATAATAGTTCCTATTGCTTGTATCCAAATACCAATGAGGGCTATTATCTTCTCATCTTTCTTATCTTTCTTATCTTTCTTATCAACCATACTGCCCTCATTTTCTATTTCATTCTTTGATACATTAATAATACCTTGATACGCTTGAAGTCCCGCACCTAAACTTTGCAAAGAATTACCTAGTATTATAATTCTCTGTATTGCTTTCATCTGAAGCAAAGCTGCTTCTACTCCTAAAAAAGCACCAATCGATTGTAAACTGTTCCCGACAATTATGAGATAATCATTCTCTTTCAATTGTTTATTTATATTAAAATATGTTCCTATTACATTTGATATATTCCCTAATGCTAATAATTCAATGCCCATTTTATCAAGCATTTCACTTTTATTCTCCAAACACATATTTTGATTTTCTCTTTCAGCTTCATCTCCGGTATCATTACTCGCTATTATTTGTAATATATAACCGAGGGCTTGTAATGAGCTTCCTACAATTACAATCTTCGATTCAACTTTCTCTTCTCCAATAAATCCTCTTGTCGCCCCAATAGCCGCAGTAAGATTTCCTCCTACTTGAAACCATGCTCCTGTCACTTTTAAACCGCTTGGATTCATTTTTATCACCTATTTAGAAATTTTCTAGTGCTTTTTTCGCCATACACAAACGGCATCCTTTATCTCATATTTATTTTCTATATGTAATTTTGTGCATTCTAAAACGTGTTAATCATACAAAAAAGCACCTTTAAGATACTTTTTTTAGACAAAGCGTATATCACTGAAAATATGCTAATAAAAAGATACGTATACAATTCAAAATATATTTACATACATTCTGGGCATGTCAATGAAGCTCCATTTTTATCTATTGTTATATTTAATATATATTGAATCGCATGATGTGACCACATTTCAGGTGTGGGTGATTCATTTACATACTCTGGTGCACATGAATACAGCATTGGGGTCCTGATACTTCCGCCCGGATCTAAAGCAACAACAGCCATACCATAGGGTAATTCAAGTGCCATAGATTTCGTGATACCTTCAATTGCAAACTTTGAGGCACAATATGGCGCCAGCTCAGCTTCTCCCTCTCGGCCCCAACTAGAACTCATATTAATAATCATTCCTTCTTTCCTAGCTACCATCGCTGGGACAAATGCCCTAATTACATTTACTACACCATTTACGTTTACATTCATTACATTTTCGAATTCTTGAGCTGTTACTTTCCACAGTGGCGCATTTTTATTAACAATCGATGCATTATTTATTAACAAATCAGGTGCTCTATATCTATGAAGTATATAATTCGCCCAATTACTTACTTGCTGGGAGTCTGAAACATCGATTATTTGAAAATCATGTATATTACCGTAATATTTTTTCAATTCTTCAATTTTATCTTTTGAACGTCCACAGCCATATATATTCCATCCCAATTCATGAAATCGATCAACCATTGCACGACCTAATCCTTGCGTCACTCCTGTAATCATTACAATTTTTCCAGTTTCGTTTCGCTGCATATACCTCTCCTCCTTTATAAAATTTTACACTCTCCCTTTTCATTCAGCCATTTACTAAAGTATCAACTCATTTCATACTTTAGTAGGAGTTTTTATGTAAGCAAAAAGAGTAACCATAACAGTTACTCTTGCTTATATATCAAAAAAGTCATTATTTATTTCGTTATTGCTTTTATATTTCAGCTTCTCTTTCCCGCATTTCTCACACCGATACATAAAAGCTACACCTAGATTACTTCTTTTAAAATCTTCATTATCCTGCATCTTAATAAAACCATATTTATGCTTACAGTGAGATTCATCTGAAAAAATTTCAAACTAATTTTTCATCATAGAACAGTTCACCTCTATGACAGAATCTTCATCTAGTCTGATTACCTATTTTTATTTAAATTCTCAATCTCATTTTGCAACTTTTTGAATTGTTCAAAATGCATAGTGATAGATTGACTATTTCCATAATCAACACTATGCTTCACAAATAAAACACCAGTGTCATGAAAAATTGCTTCCAGTTCTTTTCTGATGGATACTTTCATTATATGTGCTGTTTTAATAGCCGATAAAATTGCAATTTCATTAAACTTTAATTTTATTTCATTTGGACAAAATGCTTCTTCAACCAATATAACTTCATTGCTATAAATAAGTGCAACAAGATTACTTGATTTTGCATCTGTTAAATCTACTTTTTTTATAACATTATTCATTACATTTTGCCTCCTTTGATTTTGTATATATTAATTATACAATTGTATGTTAAAATTAATCGACCTTACATTAATTTTAACATACTTTTATTGTAGGATTAAGCTACACTTCAAACGTTTTACTATTCCACAATTTTTGTTACATGAACCATTTGGACTATAACACCATATAGTAGTATTAACAAATGATTGTAAAGCGGGTGAAAACTATGCCCTCAGTTGTAGGGAATTTAGTTGTACAAAATAGTAACGGTTCATTTAATTTAGGCGATTTCTACAATGTTTCTCCGAAAGAAAATACGAAGGCTTATAATGGATCTGGTGCTTCAAATGTTGGTTTTGTTGTTAATACTTTTAATGGTGTGAGCGCGACTAATACTTTTGATTCTGACCTTGCAGATCAAAACCAAGTAGGTACAGCTTAGTCCTATTTTTTCATCGTACTGTTTAGGAATAATAAATTTGTCTATACTATAATCAGGCTGTTACACAGCTATTATTGATTTTTGGAGTACCCTATCTTTTTCTCCCTTTCCCTGGGGCTTAGCAGCTAGTATGAAGCTAGCTGCTTTTTCTTTTCATTATTTATATCCCTCATCTAACATAACGTAAAGGAAGCTAAAATTGAAATTCCAGCTTCCTTTACGTTATTTCAATAATATCAGAAGTATTAAATACGTAAGTTTTATAAAATGCGTCAGTACATATTACAATGCACTTTAGTGGGTTTATATGCACTACTGTCATATAACTTGTAAGGATGTAACCATCTTCAAAATATGTCACCAATATTTCTTTCTCAGACAATAATGACGTTAATAATTTATCAGAAATTCTCTCTTTTGCTTCGTTTGTTAAGAGCGGTTTTTGTACTTTAAACTTCTCTCCAACAATCTTTCGCATACTTAATAACTGGTCCGACATTACTGTAAATGGAACCCATTCTCTTTCTGCTTTCTGCACCTTTACATCATTCATTTCTTTATCTCCTTGATCATTTATCCATTCTATTTCACACATATTGTTCCTCGATTATTCGTTAATAATTGCTAGGCTCATATTTATCCCGCATTAACAGGTAGTGAAGCTCCTACCTCAAAATCCGCTATATGCGAGGAGGTAAGACGAAAATCAACTGCCCGTAAACGCTTAATTGGTGAAAGCTAATACATAACGGACGATGAACACCCCGCTAATTAAAGTTTCACTTTATTTCTTATTCGTATACTATCTGTACACACAAGAACATTCGTTCTAATTATACACGAACCTACGTTCTTTTGGAATGATTTAAATTATATTTTTATCCATCATTTATTTTTTCTTCATCAAATGAGCTTTTCACTTCTTATATAAAAGTTTTAATTTTTCAAGTTTATTAACCAACTATAAATGAAAGCATATATCATAAAGAACGAACTCACAAAATTTCTATAGAAAAGAGAGCAATGTAAACACTTTCTTTTCGTACATACTGTTTAAGAATACATAATCTCCCCTTACTACATATATTTTGGTTGTACTATTATATGTAATTCCCTCTCCGTTACTGCTTTTTTTGGGTTACGAAAATACTCTAATTCGTATTTTAATACTTCATAGTCAACCATCCCAATCTTAATCCCTTTCGTTTCTTTTAAAATAGCTAATAAGTTACTTATATCTTCATCATGCGATTCAAAAACCTTCCCTCCGCCTTCTCTCTGAAAAATTACTTTCATATTTTCTCCTCCTACATAATATATTTATCTATTAAGTAATTCATTTAAAAGCATTCTTTCTTTATCCTAAAAATTTCATAATAAAAAGAACATCCTTTTTTTAGTAGAATGCTCTGCTTTTCACTTCATTCAGCATCAATATTTTTTCAATACTATTGTATGTTTCATTCTGCAAATTATGTTTATCCACTTCAATAAAGAAAAACTTAAATCAATTCAGGTTTTAATTAGCCCACGCCAATCAGACTACATGCAAATAGTGGGATAAATTAATAAATCCACTTTATATTTAATGAAATTAAGCAAGCGAAACATTATAATATCAATATTCTATGAAGCATTGATCATTCCTATTTAAAATAATTACATAAATTCCCATTGTAATTCTTAATATTTAAATGTAATATTACATTGTCTTACTATCTATTTATAACACACACACTAATTAGAAAAGGGAACCTATATAGGTTCCCTTTTCTAATTACAATCATTATTTCTTTTCTAGAAATTCAAATGTATTTTTAAATTCTTTATCATTCACTTTAATATCAGCATCTTTCAATAAATCTTTAACTACTTGCTGTTTCCATTTACCTGTCGTATCTTGTAGTCTTTGCTGTTCTAAATCTTTACGAATTTGATCTTTTACTTCATCAAATGGCTTCAATTCTTTTTTATCTGTCACTTTAATAATATGGTACCCGTAAGTTGTTTTTACCGGCTCACTTACTTGTCCTGCATCTAATTTATATGCAGCTTCCTCAAATTCTTTCACCGTTTGCCCTGGAGCAAAACCAGTTATTTCTCCGCCTTGTTCTTTTGAACCAGTATCCTCTGAATATTGCTTCGCTAAAGCTGCAAAATCTTCTCCATTATTTACTTTCTCTTTCACTTCTTTAGCAGTCTTTTCATCTTTCACTAAAATATGACTTACCTTCATTTCTGGTTTATAGTTATCTTTTACATCTTTTTCTGTGACAGTCGCTTTAATCGCTTTCTCAAATGCGATTTCTGGCTTCATTTTTTCTTTTAATTCATCTTCATTTTTTAATCCAACTTGCTCTAAAGTCGATTTGAAGTTGTCACCCATTTTATCTTTTGCTTCTTCTACTTGTTTTTTTGCTTCCTCATCTGAAACTTTATATTTATCTAGCAACGCCTTACTTAACACCATTTGGTATAAAGTACTTTCCCCATATTTTTGTCTTAATTCTTTACTTAACTCTTTCTCTGTAACATTTCCTACTTTTGATGTTACTACATTGTCTGAGGAACCACATGCCGATAATGCCAGTACTACGCATGAAATAATTGTTCCTAAAAATAGCTTTTTCTTTTTCAATTCAAAATACCTCACTTTTATTATTATATAAGAATAACTATACAATGTACTTGTGTTAACAATGTGTTTTCCACATGTAATTCATTTCATTTGAATAAACTATGTATCTTGTTCTTTTTTGTTCAAATATTAAAGGTCATCTTACTATGTATCAGTAAAATGACCCTTTACGTATTCCTATAGATTCTTAATAGTTACATGTTCTTCCAGTATCCAATTATTTTGCCCGATATCTACCGCATTTTTGGCTCTGCCCCACACACGAAAAGATTTTGATCCATCAATATTTCCTTTATAATTTATACATTCAGGCTCTGCATAGTAATTAACTCCATACCCAACGGGATATTTTGAAGATGCATAAAACCATTTCACATCAAAATGTTTTACATATACCCACTGTTTATCATTGCCTAAGCAAATCATATCTTTATTTGCGCCTCCCCAATAACCATGTAAGACTAAATATGGAGTTTTTTGAGTGATTGTACCTGTAAACTGAGGATTCGCAGGATTTTCATATAGATTTATGCCATATCCATCAGAATATTTTGAAACCGCAATACCAATACCAGTTGATCGTTGTGTATCCTCTGATTGATTTACTTGATCCGATCCTATAAACCAAGAAAGCGACTTTTTTCCTATTAATTGATTTAAATCACATTTCCCAATACCAGGAACATTTCCCGAATCAGTATATTGCCAAATATCACACGGATATGCTGGCTTATTTCCTCCATAACGAGGAATCCATACAAAATCAACTTCAATATTACGTGCTCCAAATGATACATACGTGTGATGCCCCACGTATAGCCCTACTTTTTTCGCACCTAAACGGCGTAATTCATCTATAAACGCTTGTGTCCCCCCTTGCATATCCATCATCGTTTGAATTTCTACGTCCACCACCCAAAACTTAGCAGATTTATCGCCACGACTCCAAAAATCTTGTGCCTCTTTCCTTGCATCAGCAATAGATATAAAACGACAAAATGCATAATTACCAAATGGAATACTGCGTTTCTTCATTTCATTCACATAATTTTGATACATAAAATCTACCGTATTCGAACCATCTTGAACTCTAGCAATAACTAAATCTAGCTGAGATGCTGCAATATCCCAATCAATAGTTCCATTCCATTTTGAAATATCGATAATATACCCCAATACAATTCATCCCCTTTTTAATATCATATTCAAAGCTTGTCTTATTAAAAGCCCCTTATGCCTAATACTAGCTATCTATAATATAAATAAGAAGAATCTATATTATTTTTCAAAACATATAATCTTTTAATTAAACTTCCACTAATTTTATTTATTTTTCATACAGTTCATTCACAAATTCGAGATATGCACTATCATCTATTAGTAAATAATATCAATTAATTAACCTTTCATTAGCGCTATTATTAGAAACGTTTTCATTATTACTACTCATCGATATTAATCTTCTTTAGACTAATAAACATATGTATGACAGCTAACTTTCTGTGTTTCTTACGGTTACTCTATATTAATGAAAATAATTTATCTTTCATTTCTTATATATTTTCGCATCAAACATACTATCTTTATACGCTATATATTTATCAGTGGAAATTTCAGTCACCATCCGCAATTAGCTAGACAATGTAACGTTAATACATATAAAAAAGACATTTTCTATTAAAGAAAATGTCTACTTACAATCTAGTAAAACAGTTTTGGTGTTAAATCTGTATTTTGTAATTGTGCACTCTCACCGCTCGGAACACAGCTTGTGGAGAATAAAATTGGGATATCACAAATGTCATCGTTCATTACATCATGAAATACATTTGCAGCAACACCAGTAAATGTTTGACATAAATTTGAAATATCATCATTAAAAAATTGAATCACTTGCGCAGCAAAAACTGGAAAGACAACATTTGATCCTCCAGGAAGCTGCGGCTGTACAACAACTTGTTCAAAATAAGGATTATTTTCTAACGCCACTTGAAATAAATGAGCAATTTCAAATGCATCTAGTGGACATGGAAGTGGATTTACAATGTTATTTTCATTATTAGTTACAATAACTGTTACACTTACATTCCCAAATTCTACAAAAGATTTTAGAAGCGTTGCTAACGCTATCGCTTTTTCATTACTTAACGCATGCACTAATATAATATAATTCCCGCCAACTGGAATTAGCGGACCAACTGAAACAGTTGGATCAGCACCAATTGAATTTTTTAACTCATTGAAATATGTGATCCATGGTGGTGAAAGCTGAGCTTGTACATTTTCTTGCACTCTTTCATTACCTCCTAATACAAGTCTTACTACTATAATATGTATCAAGGAAAAAAGTGTATTAGATAAATTACTTATTTTTTGCTTTTACCTATTATATCGATTAAACATTTTATAGAACATTCTCAGTTTCCAATGCATTTCCCACATTTTCACCACGCCATAAAACCCCATATTATTATCAACTCAACTAAAATTTCATATTATATTAATACGCCTTTATAATCTGAACGAAAAAGTGCAGAATAAGATACTGCATATGAGGAGCTGATTTTATGAAAAAAAAACCTATCGTGGTCAAAGTTCCACCAAACTCAAAACTAAAAATCACATTTTTCGGTCCTTATAACGAGGTAATTACAAATGTTTCTATAATTAATCAACTTTCCATACCTAAGTGTCAAACTATTACCCAATATCCAGACTATAAGAAATACGAAACTGAAGTACGATCATTATCCAATTGTTAATCCGTTCTATCCATATTTTGATTAGCTAATCGACTTCAGTAAAAAATTAAAATTACTCATTTCATGATATTCTATTGATAATCTATTGATTTTTCACACATTTTTGTTAACCGAACATATATTATCGTATGGAGATTATCCACTCATAAAACCTATCTTTCTTTAGAGCGTACTGTTTATGTATGCTCTTTTTTTATTTTCCCCTCATCCTGTACATATAAACCTGTTTACTTTTATATTTCACAGGCGATCCCCCATCCTGCTTACTTATAAACAATTTAATCAATGTGAACTCAATAATACTTCTTTATTTATTATACTTTCACTCCTCTGTTACATTAGTGTATTCACCCAAACATTATATTCATCTAATATATTTCCCTTCTAAATTGACCATAGATGTATTAAAATTCTTTATATACTCAAGGAGGTCAAATATGTTCAAGTTGCATCCCATACTACTCATCTTAGGATTTATTTTATTTTTATATAGTGTACTTGCCTTAATGTTATTCCTTTCCATACAATAGCAATACCTATGTTAAATATGTAATTTTTATATAGTAAAGAAAAAGCCCGTAATTATACGGACTTTTATGTATTTATAAATTAAGATGTCTTTTCTATTCCATAAGACGACTAGCAAATGTAATGCCTAAGAACTTTCACAACCATGTTACTTGTTTCGTTGTACTCTTTTTATTACCTGCAGAATATCTAATACTCATAATAAGCTAGCACTTTCAACCTTACTTCCTAGCATGAGAAATGCTCCTGAAATAAACTACATTTAACCTATTTACTTGTATATTTTAGAAAAACAATAATAATCCCCCACCATTTGGTAAAGGGGATTAACTAAACCTACTGAAAAGTAATTTATTCTCTTCGTTATTTAATTGGAGAAGGAAATCTTGCAGCTTCAAAATGTGAGCCGTCTTCTGAAGGACTTAAAACTCCGTCTATGCTACTTTGTGCATAAACCTCAACTTGATCTCCTTCATTCAATTGAATAATCGTCGAAACACTTACTACATTTCCAAAACCTATTGGACCGAAAAAATCATTATCTATAGCTATTGCTGCGTTTCCATTTACACGAATTTCTACACGAGCTCTATAATTTAAGCTAGGATCGTTTGGAAAGAAACCAATCGTTCCAATAATAGAGTAAACTCCCCTAGTCTTCGGAATAAAAATAGACGTTACTGGATTATACTCATTTGCTAAATCAAATTGTTCATTTTGGAACAATACCTTTACAAAAGTATTGGCAGGAACCGTTTGATCCATCGTATTTCTAGCCCTAAATGCTGATGCCCTTACAAGCATGTCCTTGTTGTTATTACACTTACTCGTGTTCTTACAACAATCATGCTGTTTCTTTTTATACTCTTTACAAAACTTACAGTAGTTATAGCAAGACATACTAGTCCCCCTTTCATGCTTATTACTACATATTATGTAAGAGAGATTCGCAATGTTTGGACGAGCTATTGTTTTAGCACTATACTTATCGCCTATTTATATACACTTGAGAGGAAAACATATTAATAAAAACACAACCTAGATGTATAGTGCAATCCATTCAAATTTAATGGATTCTTCTCTTAGCTATTTTACTTTCAATACAAAAAAGAGCGAATCTACATTCGCTCTTTTCCACATATTTATGGCCCAAAGCTTATCATCCAACCTAACATAAATCCAAATATAGCAAACAGCAGCATAAAAACAAATAAACTACATGCCCACAATGCATATTTTCGACTTTTGCTTTTTGTGATCATACCTACGACTGAGCACACCACTCCAATACCAACTATTTGCAGAAAACCTTTACCTATAAATGTTTCTTGAATAAGCAATATAATGTTCAAATACAATAGCGCTAAAAAGGCAATAATTAATGAAATAGTCCCCATCCAGGTTTCCTGTTTATACATATGATTCTTTCTTTTTTTTAAGAATGCCAATTCCATAACCTCGCTTCACCTACTTTCAATTTTCTAACTTTTTCGTGGCTCATCAATTTTTCAACTTCTACTTTAGGCCCAGTTACAACTGCCCCGTATGTTTTTACCCCATTTTTTTCAAGGAAAGAAATGCGCTTAGACAACTCTAATACTTTCGCTCTAGATAGCTTCACTGCTAAGTTTTCATGCTTCTGTAATGATTTTAAAACATCAATAAATTGTTCCTCATGGGGTGAATCACTTAAAAAAGCACCACTTGGACTTGAAATCATATTTGCTGGAAAGCCAATCGGGGCAACATACATACCCTCTTCATTCGTTTGCTTCTCCTCTAATCCTGTATTAACGGCATACCACACAATATCAATAGTAGGAAACATATCCGTTACCTCTTGTACACTTAATAATTCTCTAAAAGATACAAATGCTTCTACAACAGATTCTTGCGGAAGACCCTTTAATACTTGCGCTTCTTCGCTACTATTATAGGACGCATTATAATTATTAGGATGAGACAATACTTCGTTGTCTATATACGGGATTTCTGGAATTTTTTCATCTGTTGTATATTCACGGCTTACTTTCGTTGCTCTACTAAATACATAATCTGTTTTCTCTTCTCCTATTCGAATATCTTTCTTTCCTACTCTTTTATACAAATCAAAATGCAATTGCAAACTAAGCGGTAACAACGTTTGCTCCATGTCCCTATCTTTCAAAAATACATTTGGTTCTGTTACACTTAACGTTTGATTTACTACATTCCGTATCTCCATTGCGTTTGTAGGTGCCACTGTATAATATAAGAGTGTTGATATATATAAAATAGGTTGAATAAGTAGTAAAAAAGTAAATACAATTAAAACATTCGTAATACGTGCTCTTTTTTTACCTATTTTCAACAATTGCTCTTGTTTTCCATCAGATAGTGAAGCCGGTCTTTGATGAATAGCTTCTTGTAACAGTTCTTTATAATCATCTTGTTCAGAATGAGGTTTATCATTTGTCATTTTGACTCTTTTCCTCCTTTAACAATTCTTTTAATCTCTTTCTCCCGCGAAACATGTGACTTTTATACGTATTTAACTTTAAATCTAATACAGAAGCACCCTCTTCGTACGTTAATTGATGTACGTCACATAATAAAATAACTTGTGCCTCTATTACCGGTAGAGTATGAATAATCTGAATTAACTTTTCATAACTATTTTTTGCGACTACATACTCTTCTGTAGATTCCCTCGCTTGTATTGTCTCTAATTCCTCCGTTCCTACAAAGGTTACTTTTTTCTCTTTCCTAACAAAATCAATAAACGTATGATATGCCACTTTAAAAAGCCATGATTTTACCTTTTGATTTTCATAGTCTTCTAAATAAAGATACGCTCGATAAAAAGTCTCTTGCATCAAGTCCTCCGCTACGTGATGGCTACGAGAAAGGGAAAATAAATACCGGTACACATCGTTTATATAAACCTTATATATTTCTTCAATCTCCATCCCCCTCCTCCTTTCATATATAACACGAATAAACAAATTCAAAAGTTGCATTATTTTTCCTTTTTTCTTTTTTATTTATAAAAAAACATCATTTATACATTTTAATAACTATTTACAATTATAAATAAAATATGTGATGTCATGGCTGTAAATATCTTTCAAGATTAGAAAAAACGGGTCGAATCTTCTTTGTAGGTTACTATTCGATATAACCACAAATAGGACTTCGTTGCTACATCTCGATCTAATCCACGTAAATAAATGTTCATGTATCCTTTCATACAGAGCCATTAACCATCATTTTTCATGATAAAATAATCCCTATTTTTTCTTTAATCGGTATCATCTCATCAAAAAACACTTGTAATATGTACGGAGATTATCTCATCGACTATTTACAAATTGTAGTTGAGAACTATTTGACGCTTACATATCCCCCTCTCCATTTGCGGGTAATAAGACTCCCAAAAAATTTCGGAACATGCAAGAAAGATAGGTAGGAGCCGGATCGTCCGTATATGTCCAATTGGTGAGGACTAATAATCGGTTTGGGATACCTGCCCCCTACTGATTAAACTTTCAATTTATAGATTAAATACAGTTCCATACGGGATAGTAAGAAAAGAACTTCCATACGGTGTGATTTGATACACTGGGTAAAAATACTCCATAGATGAATAATACGGCTGGATACCTTGTTGCTGCATTTGCATTTGTTGTTGCATTTGTAACGCTTGTTGAACAGCTTGAACTGTACTTTGTGCTCCGCTAAACGTTATTGATGTACCATACGCTGGTCGCATACCTGCTTGGGTAGTAAAATATGAATAAAACATTATTTTCATCTCACTTCCGTAAATGTAATTACAATTTATGTTATGATTTTTTATTTCAGTGGGTGTGGAGAATTAATCTATTAGCTTTGATTAAGTTTAAAGAATTTTATAATCTGTTACACTTGCATACTTCATTTACAAGGTTCATCTACTAATACTAATTTAATTTTTGGAGGGGCATTTCATTAACAAGTTTCTGATAACTATTTTTTAAATTCGACCACTTTCAAAATTTTAGAAATGAATGTTCAAGATTACTAAAAATAGATTACTTATCTATACAACCTTCACAAAATAAAAACACCCTAAATGGATGCTTTATTTTTCACTACTTTTATTCATTAACAATAATTCAATTGTCCTCGTATTTCACCATTAGAATGTTGTACTGTATGAACATTAATATATATGTTTCCAGATATGATTTCATTTACAAGAGTACCTAATGTTTGACCCGCTAACAGCCCGACCAAATCTTCTTGAGTAATCATTCCCGTAAGAGTTGCACACTCCATTGAAACTGGATTTGTTATAGGTCCAAATAAAAAAGCTACAACAGGACCGTTCGTTCCTTTTGACCCAAGATGCAGATGGGCAGCTACTACATCCTCTATATCGAATAAATCTAGCTTGAATTTTAAGCTAAGCTTGTCCGGGCTTAATTTAAAGAAAGCCTCTCCTCGAGCACCTGTTTCTACTGGTGGAACTTCATTCCTACCGTGTAACTTTGCAAAGAACATATTTACTACTCCTACGTTTTTATATACTCCTAATATATTCTTGTCCTTCATATATGGTGTTAATTAATCAGGTATTAGTCTACTTAATTTTTTTATACTATAGGTTAAATTATCAATTCCACTAAATTCATTAATCTGACTATTACGTATTAAAATTTTATTCATATACTATATTAGATTACTCGGAAGGAGGCGAAAGTATGGATAGCTGTGTTTTGTTCGTTAATGGACAACCTCTTTTAGTGGTCTCAGTCGCTGGAATCGAAATTGCTAGATTAGAACTTTCTCTTCAAGTAGCATTGACCTTAATAGCATTAGGAATTCCAATCTGTGCATAAACGTTAGGTATCTATTCAAAAGAGAGCTTAGGCTCTCTTTTTTATTTTTATTTTTCCTTCACAACAAAAAAAGACACCACTAAAAGCACGGCATCGCGTTAAATAACTGCTATTTGTTTAATCATTTCTTCACTAGCAACCCTAATTCATGTAGAATTTCTGAGAACGAATAGCCATATGCAAAACCTACAATACGAATCCCTGGAATCAATCTATGTTCTAAATTTTCATTGTATGTTTTCTTATAATACTTTAATTTAGAATCTATACTGTATTTGTCGTTAATAATTACTTCATCCCTATGAAATCCATCCATTTCAATCTGAACAGCTACGTACTCTGCTCCCTCAATAAAGGCTTTATTATAACACTTTTCTAATTCTTCTAATGTCACTCCCATTATTAAGCTCCTTTCCAAATGGGTGTTTTGTTCAATAAAAAAGAGCATCTAGATCAGTAGATGTGGAGATATATAAAAGGTAAGCTCTTGGAGTATTTAATAGATTATAAACTAGTTGCTTGTCCTACAATATATTATATGATTTTCATATAAAAATGGTTCATCAAAAAACAAGGTGAAAATTACTCATTGTCATTTTAGAAAATAGTTACATTTTATTTTTTTAAACTAGTCTATCAATCGCTCCCTTCCAACTCCTCATTTTCTTCACGTATTTGTCCAATTAATGAAATTACGGAACCGACGGCTTGTATCCAACTTCCTGCTATTTCTATCAGCTGTCTTCCTTTATTTTTTCATTCGGTTCGCTATTTATTTGAGTGTTTAAATTTTTTCCATTTATATTACTTTTCCTATAAAACAAAGTAGTTTTTGCAAATAGATGATTTCTTCACTAGAACACTTAATAAATTACTCTTTTATGTTTTAAGTTAATAAAAATATATGTCCATTTTGTTTTCTAGCCTTACTTACACTTCCTGTTAATAACTAAGTATTGATTATACGTCCCATAAGAACGTCTCGATTTTCTAAACATATACTTAGAAGAAAAATATTCCTGAACATTACACAAATACTTACAAATCCTTTAAATGCAGAAGAAAATACAAACTCTTAAAGCATACTTAACGATGATAAAATTTTAAAAAGGAGGTAATTATGAAAAATAATCAAAACTCAAACGATCCGTGCAAAAAATTCCAATTTCCCTGTTTTATTTCTATATCCTCTTGTGATCAAAGTAATTGTTGTACACCTGTTTTTTTCTCATTTTCTCAGCAACAAGAATTATTGTCCCTAATTAACCAATTAAATCAAGCTATCCTTTCTTTCTTTACCACGCCAAATCCGACAACTATACAAATACTCCAATCATCATTACAAGCGTTAAATGATTTAATCATTGCAGTACAACCAAATACTCCAAATAAAAATTTAGTTATACGAACTATCACTCAATTAATCAATTCTTTGCCTACTGCATCTCTTACTCAAATCTCTGCGTTATTCCAATTTCTATTCCAAAATTTATCTTCGCTCATTAGTTGTTCCAATATATCGGACCCATTGTTACAACAAACATTCAACTTAATTTTGCAAGGAATATTGAATAGTTCTCTATTAAATATTATCGGAATACCCGGTCCTACTGGAGCGACAGGACCTAGAGGATTTCCAGGACCTAAAGGAGCTACTGGTCCTCAAGGTGTGCAAGGTATTCAAGGGCCAGAAGGACCAGAAGGATCTACTGGTCCTCAAGGTGTGCAAGGGCTTCAAGGACCTGAAGGACTTGCAGGAGCTACTGGTCCTCAAGGCGTAGAAGGTATTCAAGGCGTGGAAGGACCAGAAGGACCTACGGGACCTCAAGGTGTGCAAGGCATTCAAGGACCGCCTGGACCACCAGGCCCCACTGGCTCTGGGACTGGAATGGGAGTTCCTGGACCACCAGGGCCGACTGGACCTCAGGGAGTACAAGGCATTCAAGGGCCGGAAGGACCAGAAGGAGCTACTGGACCTCAAGGGGTGCAAGGCATGCAAGGGCCGGAAGGACTCGAAGGGCCGACTGGACCTCAAGGGGTGCAAGGCATGCAAGGACCGGAAGGACCAGAAGGGCCGACTGGACCTCAAGGGGTGCAAGGTATTCAGGGGCCAGAAGGACCACCAGGGCCAACTGGAGATTGTGAGTGTCCACCGGGGCCGACTGGACCGACTGGGCCAACTGGGCCAACCGGACCGACTGGACCTTCATGTAATTTTCTTGTTTATGTTACAAACGCAGGGGTCATAGATGATCCAACAGATGATACAGTATCTGTAATTAACACCGGAACAAATACAGTTGTTGCAACAATTACTGTAGATAATGCACCACTCGAAGTAACAGTCTCACCAAATGGAACTCGCGCTTATGTTACTAATATTTTTTCTAATACCGTTTCTGTTATTAATACTGCCACTAATATAGTTGTCGCTACCATCCCTGTTGGATCTAATCCAATCGGTGTAGCTGTTACTCCAAATAACACAACTGTTTATGTTGGAAATCACGGTAATAATACGGTTTCTGTTATAAATGCTGCTACTAACACAGTTTTTGCTACCATTCCCGTTGGCAACGCTCCGCAAGGAATCACTGTTTCTCCAAATGGAACCTTTGCATATGTTGCAAACGAATTAAGCAACAATATTTCTGTTATTAATACTGCTACTAATACAGTTAGTGCTACCATTTCTGTTGGCATTCGTCCTAGAATAATCGTCTTTACACTAGATGGTACTCGTGCGTATGTCACAAATCAAAACAGCAATACTGTTTCTGTTATTGACACCGCTACTAATTCCGTAATTAATACAATTAACGTAGGGACTGAACCGGTTGGTATAGATATTACACCAGATGGCACACGTATTTACGTTGTAAATAAAGTTAGTAATAATGTATCAGTAATAAGCGTGGCGACAAATACTGTAATTAATACAATTCCTGTTGCCTTATCCCCGGATCAAGTAACCATCATACCAGATGGCACTCTCGCCTACGTTACAAACCAAGGTAGCAATACTGTTTCTGTTATCAATACTGCTACAAATACGGTAATAGATACGGTTCCAGTAGGCGTTGCTCCAACTGGTATAGCAACTGGAACTATTTGTGAATAAAAAAAAACAGAGAGCCAAAAATATATGTCTCTCTGTTTTTTTGCGTTCCTTAAAAACTTCATTTCATACCCCCCTTGTATGAAATGAAGTAACTGATTAACTTCACGAACTTGAAAAACAGTCACAAATTATCTATATCACTCTCTAATCATATTTTCTAATCTTCTAAAATTCTTTTACAAAATAAAAAAGCAGCTGTTAAGCTACTTTACATTCGTTTTATCCCCAAGTGAAATGATATATATATTCTCCCGTTACCCTTTGATTAATCCCATTAATTCTAGCAAACCTCATTAAGTCCGCCCCTTGAAGAAAATACATCGCAAGCATTACTGGCACTTGTGACCACATAAACTGATAAAGCTCCTCGACTCTCAAGTTTGTCGAAACAATTAAATCATTTACAGGTCCTTGATTCCATACAGAAGTTCTAACTGAAATAAACGGAAGATCCTTCCCATTAACCACTATTCTTGCCATGCTTTGAGTTATGTCCACATCAATTCCCTCCATCATTACAAAAATCGGACCTGTGTATTTACTCCTATGGTTATAAATATTCTCGACTTTCATAAATGACTAAGGCAAACCTCTATTTTTCACTTCTATTCAAATGAATTTATTTATTACAGTAAAAAACAAATGAAATTTTAATATTACTCTCCCTCAACTTCCATGTGTATGAACATAGGTTTTTCTAGCATCTAGTTCACCTCCTTAAAAATGCAGGATTTCCCTTTCCAATATTGAATTAGTAACATTCGGAAAGGAGGTGTAACATGGCGGAAATTAAAGTGGGACTTACACAATTTTTAGACTTCACACTGAAAAGTAGTGCAGCTAAAACAAATTTTGTAAAGAATTTAAAATCTCAACCTGAATACCACCCGGTTTTTGATTACTGGAAACAATTACGAGAAACTGTTATTAAATTTCATAAAAACGAACTACCTTTTGACTGTTTTGAAACATTAGTACAAACTGTTGATCAGAAAAAAAAGCAAAACTACATTGATGTTATAAAGCAGTACAAAAAATTTATTAAAAACAAAGACATCTCTTGGTTTGATCCAGGTAAGTCACATTGGTTATCAGATAATTTAATCGTCCGCTCATCACCTGAACTCGGTTTGCTCATTAATGATGAGCCGCATCTTATTAAACTATTTTTCAAAGGAAAAAAAGAGCGAATTGATAAATATAACATCAACTCAACACTGACATTATTAAATGAATCAACATTTTCAAATGAATATAACGATGCGAATTATACTGTCCTTAACATCCAAAAGAACAGAATGTATACGAATAACTCTATTAATAATGATCATTTAATAGCTCTTGAATCAGAAGCCCACCAACTTTCTTATTTATGGAATAAGATATAAAGGGTATAGGTATCTCTTTCAATACCTTGTCCATGCATAATTTGGCACAATTTTCACAAATCCAATTCGTTTCTTTTAATTGAAGCTCACCTTCTTGTTTCTCACAAACAATGCAGGGTGGGCGTTTTTTGAAAACAGTTTCTTTACCCATTTCAACATCCTAATTTCTCCCTTGTTAGTCACGCTTCTTTCACCCACATTACTTTATTTGGTTGTGATTATTGCTGGAACTTAGATAACGCCACCCTAATCTCTCCTCTCACAACTTCACGAATAAGTTCTTATAATGATTCCTCTAAATTCATACATGCATCCCCTACATCATTTTTTGAATTTCCTGCTTGTTGTTTAATTCACTCATAAAATTTATGAGTGATCATCCACCGTTTACCTTCTCTAAGTACCGGAAAGAGATTGCTTGTTTTATCCGACATCACATTACGGGCACTTCATAAACTTCTCCTAAAAATATGTGAGAAAAGAACGTTATAGCGATGGCTATCATGAATACAATTTGAATTACCCTACTTATAATAGTAACCTTACAATTCAGAAGTTTGACACAAACCTAGAAAAAGCTTATAAAGAAAAGTGAGGTTCCTAATATTCGTTTCTAGTTTCTAAGGTATACTTCCGAAGATCATTAGCGAACGTTTAGGACTTAACAGAGTAGGTATCACATCGGACAATCACTTCCATGTTCTACCAGTACTTCAAGAAACTGCGGTGGATCAATTTGCAAACGAATTATTCTGAAATGAAAAGCTCTCGTTAGGAGTTTTCATTTCACAGCAAATACACCAACTAAACAACCAAAAATATTGATAGTGAAAAAGGAGAAACAAAACATGAAAGAAATCAAATCAGAACAGGAATTCAAAGACATCATCGCAAGTGAGGAGCCAGTAGTTGTTAAGTTCTTTACTACATGGTGCCCAGATTGCGTTCGGGTGAAGTAGTACGAATTATGTATGATTATGCAACGTTAATAAGCGTTAATATATAAAGGTTTAGAGGACATATCAGCGACCATTTCCCTCTTGCCATTATTAAGAAGTATTCGTTTAGTTTGCATTTTCGTTTGCAATTTGGTTTGCAAACTTGTTAGCACTTTTTTATATCTCTTCTATTACATACACCTTCACAAACACATCATATTTAGCTGCTAATTCTTCCAGTTTCTTTTCTCTATATTTAGTCACTGTAAAGAAATAAATGACTGGCATTTTTCCGTTATGTTTTTGTTTATAAATTTGCGTAAGTTCTTCATATTTTTTCAACTTCTCTTCATTCACTTTCATTTTCTGCGTGCGATCCACTTCAACCGCATGAAGTATATCTTCTTCATCACGAAACTTCACATCAGGAATTATTCTCTTTTTCTCTTTGTTCTTTATATAACGTATATCCGTTTCAATCTGCCAATCATCTGGACAGAATAAATGTAACCATGCTTCATTCCGTAATAATGCATGTGCAAGCTTTCATCTCGAAACAACCTTACCGTCATCACCAAACATGGCATGCCCCTCTTTATTGAGATAATACACATATTCTTTCCCTTGCATCGTCTTACTCAAATACGGCTTCAAATCGCCCATAATTCTGTTTGCATTTCGGATACCACCCATATCATGCACACTCATTACGTGTCTTCTTGTTGCAAACTGCAATTTCCTAATCGTCGCAAGTATCGCCATCTGACGGTTGATTTTCATGTGACTCTGGATGTTCATGTTTTTCCACCTCATATTCTTTTAGATGTTTCCACATAACCACGTCATCAATATATGGCACTTGCAGTACGGTGAAGCTTTCCTTCATATATATAGCTCTTCCTGGAATAGATGGTAGTTGCTCTAATCCGGACTGATCAATGACAACTTCTGATGCAGTACGAGTCGGTAAACGGAAACCAAGTTTTGCATTCGCCATCTGTTTTACTACCCTCGGCAATGTATCTCCTGTCGGATATTGCGTACAGAAGACAATACGAAACCCAAGTGCCCCTCCAACACGCGCAATATGACTAAGCATGTATTGGCACTCTTCCAGCATTTTATTATGAGCTCTCGGCAACCCTTTGGCAGGAGCAAGCACCACTCCTTCATCCACTACAATGAAATACCGGTCTTTTACTTTCGTGTGAACAATATTCTTGATGCCACGTTCTTTCATGAACTTCCCGCGCTCATGCATTTTCTCCATCACTTTCAGCAGCATTCCGTGTGCTTGCTCTGATGTTTCTGCAATTTGTTCAACTTGTTTCAGCTTTTTATATTCGCTAAATTCGAGCCCTTCTTCTTTTAAATCAATTAAATAAAAATGCGCATGATCCGGATTTGCTAATGATAAGGAAGCAAACATATTTTTAAGGAAGACTGTTTTCCCCATGCGAATTAATCCACCTACAGCCATATGCGGCGTTTCATCAAAATCGTGATAAACAATTGTTTCTAAACTCTGACCAACTGGAATACACCATTTCCCTTTCGTTACTAAATCCATTGACCATGACCAGTTCTTCGGAATACACGGATATTCAATTTATAATTATCGTACTGAATACGTACTGGTTTATTTAATCCTTCTGAAACCACATCTTCTACCTTCTGAATAATTTTACTCGGCATGCCTAACGGCAAGATGTATACATAAGTCGTACTACGATCATCATCAATTTGTTTTTGGAACTTTGGATATTGTAATTTTTCTTCATTATTTCTTTTGATCGCAATTCCAGCTACCTCAAAAAACACCTGTATTTTTCGCTTATCATAATTTTTACTTTTGAACTTTTCACCGAATAATGCCACTGTCAAACCTGCAGCCGGAACGAGTAATAATTCAATCATTTTCTCCACTCCCCATATACCCTTTATAAGGGTATATATCCCTTATTTTTGGAAGACTCCCGTACGTGCTATATGTTAACGACCTGTAAATGTCCCGCAATTCCATGTTGATATTCCCCTATAGAAACGCGAAAAGAACATAACGTAGAAGATACAAGAACGAGCCTGTGAGCGTTGTGTACATGGTCATACGTGGAAGCCAATGTGGAACACTCTGCCCCATTTTCTCTGCAACCTTCATCGTAATCACTGACAAGCCAGTCGCCGTCCATACCACTATCGCTTCTCCTACGATTGTCATTTGAATCCCTCTTTTCGAATGAGTTGTAATCCCTTCGGTGTCATAACCGGTTGATAGTCATTAATGACATCTCCCCAATCAAGCATCTCATCCTCATCTTCGTATAAATCCTCCATGATATCGTTTGATAAACGGTAATAGCCTTTATACTCACGATTATCAAAAACCTCATGTCTTTCCATGTGGTCCACAATTGCATTTGTTTCTTTTTTACCACTTGCCCCTCTATACATACTTCTTAATTCTTTTGATGGATACAGGTAAGGCGTTTCATTTAAATGTGAGTATTGCCAATGCATACGCGCCCTCTTCCCTCTTGGTGTCCTTGATTCCACTTGGTATTCCTCGTGGTCTTGATATAGGTATATGACCTGGAAAGAAGGATTTTGCCTGTCTATACAAATTTAATTATGATTTTTTTACAAATTATATTTTGAAGGTAATTCCCTTTACAATATGGAATAATTCAACAGGTGATGATAATGATCATTTTGAAGAGTAATATTGGAGAATTATTAAAACACAGTGGATTAAAAGGAAAGTGGATTGCTCAACGATTAAATATAAGCCAGAATCAAATGAGTAATTATGTAACGGGTAAATCTTATCCACCAGTAGACAAAGCATTTGAGTTAGCCAAAATATTCGATTGTAAGGTCGATGATTTATACGAGGTCCAAGAAAAAGACCCTGCTGGTTAATTACTAGCAGGGTTTAGTGCATATTGAGGTAACGGTTGGCCCTCAATAGATTCCATATACATTTCAGCCAATCTTGATCCATCGATTAGTTGTACATTCAATTCTTCAGCATATTTTTTTGCATTTTTTGAAAAACCACCTGTTGATACTACATAACCACCTTTCGCCTCTCTTTTGGCAATATTACTATGCACCAGGGCAATTGCTTTATAGGACATATCGTTACATAAACACTTCACCTGCCCCAGATAAAGGTCACCGTTTACTGTATGTTCAAAGTCTACACCATAATCACCTGTAGCTACCGTTACAAATGCAGAACCACCATAATATTTTTCAAACACATCAGCAACAAAAGCTTCAAATTCTAACGGTGTTTGACGGATGAATACTGATGAACACTTTTCATTTTCTAACGGCTTCATAAATCGATAATAAAGCCCCATTGCTAAAGTACGTTTAAACTCTTCATCTTTATTAAAACGAGCAATGAGTTGGTATAAATGATGGTCTTTTCTTCTTTTATAGACATACCACGAAATGTAAAGTATACCTGCTATCACTAGAAAAGCATATAACATATTCAAACCTCCTTAGAGGTAGTATTTCTTACAAAAATATTTTTATTAAGTAACTTTTTGTAAAATTATCTGAATTATTCGATATAATTGATATTGCCTTACCAATACATATCGAGGAGGATTTTTCATGGAAGCAACAGGAGTAAATGGACAATTACAAGTTGAAGGGAACAAAATCGTCATTAAACGAAAAAGTATGCTTGCAAAAATGTCACAAGGCTTAAAGGGAGATAAAGAAATCCTAATCAAACACTTATCTTCTATTCAATTTAAACATGCTGGAACATTTACAAATGGCTATATTCAATTTGCTTTTTCTGGAGGGAAAGAAAATAAAGGTGGGCTTTTCGACGCTACAAAAGATGAGAATTCAATAATGTTTAGTAAAAAACAACAACCCAATTTCCTGAAACTCAAAGCATTAATTGAACAAAAGATGGATGAACAGCATTCCCCTGCACCTACAAATGCTTCTGGTGATGTTGCCGATCAAATCAAAAAACTAGCCGACTTGCGTGATAGCGGTATCCTAACAAATGAAGAATTTGACGCGAAGAAGAAACAATTACTTGGAATATAAAAAAGCCGCCCAACAGGTCGGCTTCTTTTCATACATTCTTTCGTATAATCTATATGAAACATTTCCATAATGCTAATGGAGGTGTTAGATGATGGATGATTATTTTAATAATGGTGTGGAACTTTTACTCGATAAAGATACCTTTTTGGAAAAATACGGTTGTGTAAAAATAGAATATAGAGAATATGAGAACCGAAGATATTATATTTATGCTTTCGATAACGCCCTGCCAGAATGGGATTTTAATACAGGAAAGTTACTCATGGTTACACAAGATGAAGAAATTATAGATTCGATAAAATCACAAGTATTCTTTCTTGAATTAGGGAGTTTTTTTTGCAAAGAGTGTTTTAGAAAAAAAGAGGTAGAAAGATTATCTAACACAAAAGAAACAAAATACTGGTTTCATGGTTTTTGGGAGAAGACACCTGAGAAAACTAAACAATTATTACAAAGTGAAATATTATTTTCAATAAATAATCTTGACTGGTCACATGTAGAGGATATTACTAGTAAAGAACCTTCTGTATTTTTCGGCCTATGTTCGACTTACTGTATACCTCGAGAGAAATGGGAAAACAACAAGGATATTAAAGAGCAGAAAGAAAAAATGGACATGATATGGAAGAAATTAATAACTAACGAAATAATTAATGGCACAGAGAGCCTATTAGAGGATTTTCTATGTGATTTTATAGACCTTATTGAAGATGGTATGAAATTTGTTGAAAGACAACACAAAGTAGATTATGGTGTCATCGATATTTTGGCTGAAGATAAAAATGGAGTTAAATGTGTTATTGAATTAAAAATTGTTGATGATGATAAAGGGATTACATGGCAATCAGCTTATTATCCCACTTGTTTTAAAGAGGAAGTACGTATGATTACAATCGCCCCTAATTATTCAAGTAAAATTTACCGTGCCTTGCAAAATGTGCAGAATGTTGAGATGAAAGTGTTTGGTAAAGGTAAAAATGGGCAATTAGAAATCAAAGACTTTGAAGTAGAAGTTACTAAAACAGAAGAAATTGAACATGAAATAATTGAAGATGCAATTTAAAAAGCCACCCAATAGGATGGCTTTTTTTATTTGTGCCTTAAATAACTATACTCTATTGTCCAATCCTCCCTCCTATTCGTCGCATAACAATTACTAAATAGGAGGTATGTATATATATATTGGTAGCACACTGCTATAGATAAGAAATGATTCATTTCAAACTAAGGTACTTATTTACAATCACTTTAGTTTGAAATTTTTTTAATATATTTTTTTAAGTAGAGATCTGTGTATTTCACTTCATTCATTCTTAAATACATCCTCAATTCATTAATCTTTAACAATATCTCTTCCATTGCTTTAATCACTACTTCGAGATATTTATCAAAATTTAGTATAATATCACCTTGAAAATTACTTTTGCGAGTTTTCCCAAAAATAACAAAGAGATCATTATAAGATTCCCTAACCTTAATAAACGTTATCTCATCAATGTGAATTGCAGGGGTGCATAAGGTTTCTCGCTTCCCTAATATTTGCTTGTCAAAATATTTATTCAGGTTTTCATAGAACTTCACTTTTTCATTATCTTTATCAACATCTTTAAACGAATTAAACTTATATTGAAGTTTTGCCACTTCAGTCTTAAATTCCATAGTTTCACTCTGCATCCTACTTAACTCTGCTTCTAACTCCAATATAGATTCTACTTGCTTTTGACGCGCTTCTTTCTTTTCTTTCGACCTCGCAATTGTAAAGGTAATTAATCCACCTGTTACTGCACCAAAAAATGCACTTCCAAATGGTAATAAATCTTTTAATGCCAGTTCTATATTCATCGTTACCTCCAAATTTCAATCCTTAATATCTTAATGGATAATAACATAAATATTAAGATTTAAAAAAGAAAGTCCACTCAACATTAAGCAGACCCTCTTTTTTACTTAACTTCATACCACCAACCTTTCATCCCATTTAATTACTCATCTGACATTTATTCAAATAAAAAAATCACACATACACAATTCCATTTTGTTATAAAATTCACAAATTCCCCCTAAAAAATATCACTATATCCATTTACTATTAAAATATAATATTGTAATACACTAAAAGTAACACACACATAGGGAAGGAATGGAAAAGATGTTAAAAAAACTTAAAAAGGTTATGTTTGTTGCAATTGCTGCTATTACGTTATCTACAGGATTCGCAACAATCGCCCCGAAAGAAGCTTCAGCACATTGGGCTGATCAGGAAATTGATTGGGCTTTCAGAAAAGGAATTATGCGAAATGATTACCGAGATAGTCCTGCACTTCGACAAGATGTTTGGATAATGGTTTCTCGTTTCAATGGACGTTGGGTTAAAAATTACGACGAAGCACGTCAGTATATGATGAGTAGAGGGTATTCTGACGGAACTCGTGGGGGTAGCTATATGACTACGCTCTTTGCAGTACGTTTTAACACCAAAGTATGGAACCCTACTACTGGATTCAGTAAGGCGATTGCATGGGGAGAAGATTTTGGTATATATACCAATACTCGCGGAAACGATGCAGTAACAAGAGCTGAAGCTGCTACTATGTTGTACCGTTTCAACAAAAAATTCAGATAAAAAAGAGTGCTCACATTATGAGCACTTTTTTTATTGCACAAATGCGTAAGGTTTATTTGCTGTTACATAGTATGGCTTACCTTTACTGTTGTCTACTTTATATTTTGATGAACCATCAACAATTATCTTTGCATCAATTATAAATACTATACCAATCTCTTTATCTTTCATTTGATTCCTAGCAAAGCGTATTCTCCCTTTACGAACTCTTTCCCACTGACTAAAGACTGTAAAACACAAAAATTTTATAAAAAGCAAATCTTTTAAGGAAAATATATACAATTATTGTTATAATTAAGTTCGCAATATTTTCCCGGGAGTATTCCTATAAAGAACAGTAGACAATGGACATACACACTAGACGCTCCCCTTCTTAAATAATTTCATAGAAATATAGAAAGGGTTTATACGATGGGACAATTTCAAAGTAATTTTCAATCGGCACAACAAATCGCTACGCAGATGAGAGCTGCGTCCGATACCATCCAAAGTGCAACAAATCGCTCTATAAAAAAGGCGACCCGTACTACGCTTTCTGTTAATTCAAAAGCACAAGAAATGAACCACCAATTTTTAGATTTGACGAAACAATTTTCCACCGGCTTTCAACAAGCGGTCGATAACATTCATTCGGTAGCTAAAGAGTTTGAGAGAATGGATCACAAACTTCACAACACTTTTCGCTAATGTGACCACCTTCGTAAAAGTAAAACGGTAGGAGGAAAAAGATGAGTCAAGATATTGAAAAACAAATCAATCAATTGAATCAAAAATTACAAAGTGTATTCAAAGAACAGAATCGGAATCAATCTGCAATTCAAACTCAAGAACACGCGGAAGCAGATTTTCACGAATGGAGAAATCGAAGTAATCGTTTATTTAACCGAATTCTAGAAGCTTGGCACGGCGATAGAGAATTATCTCATTTTTTTATGAATATGCGTCAAGAAGCACAACATATCGAACGAAAACTTACATTCGAATTGGAAAACCAAAAAGAAACATTGCTTAAAGAAAGACGAGACCTTAGTGATTTAGAAGACGACCTATCCTACCAGCAACAACAATTAGCAAGGGAGGTCAATGTATGAGTTTAAATATGTATTTGGGAGAAGTACAAAGCCAAACTCAAAGCATGAATGCTGTATGTACGGCTACCATTCAAGGTATGGAACAAACCATTCAGTCGATTGACGCTTTTGCAATTGATACTGTTCTACAAGGGCAAACGTATAGCAGTGCAAAATCATTTTTTGTACAAACCTTTCGTCCTTTAGCGCAAGGAATCATTTACTTATGTGAAGAATTAATCCGTCAAAATAATGCCTTTCCAAACGATTTTCAATCAAAAGTTGCTTCAACAGATGTCATTGAACAAGAAATAAGAGAACAAATTCAAGAAATTAATCAATCGATTGCAAGTATAGAAATGATGAATGCCGTTACACCAATGCCTGGAATAGATGCACTTGTGGCTGTTTTAGTTGAGATGAGAAAAAAACTTGAAGAAAAACTAGAGCATTTACATGAATTTGAATATACATCCAGTAATAACTATAGTACGGCTCTTCAACTAGCAGCGAGTATTGCGGCAGGTTTAGCGGAAGTCCAAAGTGGAAAAGGTTTTAGTCCTGCAAGTGGTACATTTAGCACAAAAGGATTGAATATGGAGTGGACGGCTTCCATTCAGACGATTGAAGAAGATAGGAAGCGTCAGGCTGACAATCTTTTAAATGGTAGTCCAATTGAAGAAGGAGCGATTGATGGTAGACCTTCATCGGAATCAGAAGAAAAAGGTTTTGATGGTAAAAAACTAGCAAGAGATATAGCTGGTGAAATAAGTGGTGAATACGATGTTCGTCGTGCTTGGGATGGTATTGATCCATCTACTGGCGAAAAACTTTCCACTTGGGAAAGGATTTCCGCTGGAGGAATGGCTGTAACTGGTCTTACACCAGTCGGAAAAGTTGCTAAAATTGGAAAAGGTGTTAAAATGACTGCAAAAGCGGCCGAGGCTGCTAATACAGTTAAAAAAGCTGAAAAAGTTGAAAACACAGTCAAAAAAGCTGAGAATTTTGCTGATAAAGAAAAATTAATTGGGCATTTTGATAAACATGGCGGAGAATTTAAAGGTGCTTATGAAAATGCTGAACAATATTTGCAAGGTGCTAGAGATGTAATTGAAAATGGGATAAAAGTTAAGTATGATTACAAAGGTGAAGTACGAACGGGTTACGTTAAATATATGGGTAATACTGGTAAGGGGAAAGCTAAGTTTGAGTTAGTAGGCACAAATAACGAGGGATATATTACAACATATCATACGCAAAGCGGTAAAACGTTTTGGAGAACTTTAAACGGAAAAAATGAACAAATTATAAACCCCGCTGATTAATAATAGGAGGAAAAAATATGAAGTACATGGCATATGTAGAAAAAATCGATGAGCTAATCGAAGAGGAAGTTACAATAAATATTAATGGTATAGTATTCACAGGGTTCTCCACTGTTTGTCCATATAAAATTGAAGAAGGAAAAAATTATCCTGTTATTCTCGACATTACAATTTTTGATGATATTGAAATAAATGAAGGAATAGATGGAGTGAAAAATTTAAAGAGAATTGATAATTCTTTCAAGTATCGTATTAGTGGAATATTAAATCCTGAGTTTATTGACGCAGGGATTATTATTACAGACGAAGATGAATTATTCCCGGAACACAGTGAATACTTTAACAAGTATGTTGAAATTGAAGTTGATAGAATCAATATTGAATTTTTAAAAGAAGACTAGTCACTTCTAATAGTTTCTAAACTAAGATTGGTAAGTCATTTTTCTCAGATAACCTCAAACATAAAATTCAGTATAAATAAAGAGGTCTTTATATATGGCAGTTTCGTTATGGATATCGGACCTCATCCAGAGACTGGAAGAAGAAGACAGAGATGGTTTTCTGGGTATAAAACAAAAAAAGAGGCTCAAGCCGACATGGCTAAAAAAATCGTAGAAATAGAAGAAGGCTCATATATTGAGCCAACAAAAATGAGAGTACGTGAATTTTCCCTTCAATATCTTGAAGCTAGGAAGATAAATTTACGAGAAACCACGTACTACAACTATCGAAAACATATTAACAATCATATTATACCAAAACTCGGAAACATTCCAATGCAAAAATTAAAAGGTGTGGATCTTGAAAAGTTTTATGGCGATTTATCTGAAACTATGAAGCCTGTTACGGTTCGTAGCATTCATCAAATCGTACGAACTGCATTAGCTTACGCTGTACGCCATGAAATTGTAAAAAAGAATGTTGCTGATGTAATTAGCCCTCCTACTGCTGGTGCCGATGCAAGAACGGTAAATACATAGACTGAAGAAGAAGTTCTTCTTTTTTTAGAGAATGCAACAGAAAGTCGTTATTATATCGCTTACCTTCTTGCAATTACATGTGGAATGCGTAAAGGTGAAATCTTAGGGCTCCAATGGAAGGATATTGATTTCGAGAGAAGAACTTTATCGGTTAACCGTTCCCTCTCTCATATCACCAAAGAATTTCATGAACCTAAAACATCTTCAGGAAAAAGATTAATTGTTCTGCCTGAAATTACTTTACTGGCTCTTCAAGAACATCTTCAGAAGATAAATGAAGAAAAAGAACGATATGGCGATGGATATAATAATTTTGATTTAGTTTGCCCAACCTACAATGGTAACCCCTGCAATTTCAGAAGTTTGACACAGCTCTGGAAAAAGCTTATAAAGAAATGTGGGGTTCCTGATATTCGGTTCCACGATTTAAGACATATCCATGCAACATTAATGTTGAGACAAGGTATTCATCCAAAGATCGTAAGTGAACGATTAGGACATAAAAAAGTAGGCGTCACATTAGACACCTACTCACATGTCGTACCAGGCCTACAAGAAAAAGCAGTCGAAGATTTTGCAAACAATCTATTTCAAAAGCACTAATGTTTGCAAAATGTTGGCAATTACGGATTTCGCATAAAAATACTAGCTTATCCGTGTGACATTGAGAGGAGCCAAAAACATGAGAGAAATCAAATCAGAACAGGAATTCAAAGACATCATCGCAAGCGAGGAGCCAGTAGTTGTTAAGTTCTTTACTACATGGTGCCCAGATTGCGTTCGTATGGACAACTTTATCGGAGATGTAATAGAAGAGTTCAATAAGTTTGAATGGTATTCTATTAATAAAGATGAGTTCCCAAGTATCGCTGAAGAGTATCAAGTAATGGGTATTCCAAGTTTACTTGTATATCAAAATGGTGAGAAGCTAGGCCACTTACATAGTGCTAACGCAAAAACTGAAGAGCAAGTTACTGAGTTTTTAGAAGCATACTAAGATTAAAACCCTCTAGAAATTATTTTTCAGAGGGTTTTAATCTTTTTTCACAATTATCTTTCGTAGTTGTTTCGTCATTTCTTCAGAAGTATAATATACAGTGTCTTCATGACCAATGTACATAATTACACTCCTTTCCCCTTCATCTCCGAGGTATAAATGGATACCCTTCGTATCACTATTTTCATATGTAATTAGTATATCGTATTGTGGTGTTTCGCCTCTTTTCTTTTGTTTTTTCATGCCATTAAACATATTATTAATTCCATTGATTATTTGTTTGTCTTCCATGTTTAGAAAATAATTTTCATTTAATCCACCGTATCCATTAAAAGTAGATATGGATACTTTAGAAATATTATGTTCCTGCACATTTTCGTTATTTGATGAATTACACCCAATCATTATAAGAACAATACATAGTAAGAAAAATATTAGTTTTTTCATCCTCTTACCCTCCCACCCTTTAATTGCAAATAAATCCCAATCAATTCCACACCCTAACTTTGCACTTTACAACATATTTTTCCTTCACGAAACTTTGTTATCCCCTTCTTAAAAACCTAAAAAACGTCAACAATGTTTGTATAGACCCACACGAGTTTCGTTTGGTACTCTATTTATAGAAAGAAATTCCTTGTAGAAAGGTGAGTGATTAAAATGGATACTCTTTCTCATAAAGAAGCTGATAAAGGTGCTATTGTCAGCATTATGGCCTACATATTTTTATCCTCTATGAAAATTATCATCAGTTATATTACCCTCTCTAGCGCATTACGTGCTGACGGTTTAAATAACTTAACGGATATCGGTGCTTCTTTAGCGATATTAATTGGTCTAAAAATCTCTCGTAAACCTCGTGACCCAGATCATCCTTATGGGCATTCACGCGCAGAACAAATTGCATCACTTGTTGCTTCTTTTATTATGGCAACGGTCGGATTAGAAGTTATTATTAGCGCTATTCAATCTTTTTTAAATCCGAAACAAGCAGCGCCTAATGTACTTGCTGCATGGGTAGCCTTATTTTCTGCTGTCGTTATGTACTTTGTGTATTTGTATACGAAAAAGATTGCAGCGCGCACAAAAAGCAAATCATTAGAAGCCGCTGCAAAGGATAATTTATCAGATGCACTCGTAAGCATTGGTACAGTAGTAGGTATTGTCGGTTCGCAATTCCAAATGCCTATTTTAGATCCTATTGCCGCTTTAATTGTCGGCCTTATTATTTGTAAAACTGCATGGGAGATTTTCGTAGAAGCTTCTCATATGTTAACGGATGGAATCGATCCAGATAAAATGGAAGAGTACGCTGGTGCTATTGAACATATTGGTGGCGTGGAAAACATCGTAGACATTCGCGCGCGTATGTATGGGAATCAAACGTACGTTGATATTACAATCGAGGTAGATGCTCGTATGGATGTTGGTGAAAGTCATTGTATTACTGACAACATCGAGGCTATGCTTCGGAAAAAGTTTGGCATTTACCATGCACATATTCATGTTGAACCAATGGAAAAAGAACCTATTATGACATAGGTTCTTTTTTAATGAACGTTTTATGAAACATAACACATAAAACGAGCCAGCTACCGCCAGCTGCCCATCCTGCTAATATGTCAGATGGATAGTGAACGCCAAGATATATTCGGCTAACTGAAATAGATAATACAACAAAGCTCGCTATAAAAATAATCAACAATTTTTTATGCAATGTAATTCGTTCTTCAGTAATTGTGACGTATGCAATAAATCCTAAAAAAGCAGTAGCATTCATCGTATGACCGCTCGGAAAACTATATCCAGTTGCCGTAACAAGCTGCGTTACATCAGGTCTTGCTCGTTCGTACCATAGTTTAAGCATACTGTTTAAATAACGAGATCCATAATAATTAATTGTTAGAAGTAATGCACTAAGCAATTTTTTTCTAACGAGAAAATACATTACAAGAATAATGAGCAACGGAAAATATATTCTTTTGGAACCGATAAAAGACACCCACGTAAAATAGGCTGTCAAATAATCGTTTCGAAAACTTTGAATAAAATGCGCGACTATATTGTCAAATTTCTCAATACAAGCGGTATGATACGAAAGTGATAATACGACAAAACAAATGAGTAGCGTAAAACTTAACAAGTATAAATGTCGATATCGTTTCACATACATAACCTCACTATGCAAAAAAATGGAGCGGTTGTTTTAGTTTTCCTCTCCATTTCTTTTTTATGCATAGTTTATTAAAAAATATAATTGTTAATTTTTTCTTTCATTGCTGGAATATCTTCATTCGTTACTGTAAAGCGAATCACTTTCTCGTCAAGATCAAGCGCTTCTGCAAATAAACCTGCTAATCCGCGAGATTTTCTGTCTACTTCCATAATAATCTCTAGGCGATCGTAAGCGCTTGGTAAGATTAATAATTCTAGTTCGTCTAATTTCCCATAATACTCTCCGGAAACAGGAACAAACTCAAATTCTTGTGCAAACGGAACTTGCTTACGTAATCGATACGGTAATTCTTCACATTCTATATGACGCGCTTTAAAACCTAATTGATTTACACTCTCTAACACACTATTTAATAATGCATTTGGCAACACTTGAATGTAATCACGATCACTTGGATCTATACTGCGCTTAATATCAAGGCCTGTATGCACCCAAACTGTTTTCATTCCAAGTGTAAGCGGTGTTTCAACTGGCATTATAAATGTAAATGGAATTTCCTTTTTTTCATTCGGCTCAACAGAAAAAGGTTCTGTTAAACGAACTCGCTCTAGATCATATGTTGCTGTTACTTTTTTATCATCCACTTCTCGTACATACGATGTTGATAATGTTAAGTAAATGCTTTCAATTTGTTGGCTAACTGAACCTCCAGTTATATGAACCTTCCCTAGTATCTCTTCTCCAACAATATACTCATCTTTTTCAAGAACTGTATCTACTTTTGCATTACCAATACCAACGCTTGCTAAAAACTTTTGAAACATGGACCCTCCATCCTTTCTAAAGCAAAAGCTACATCTTTTTTTAAATCTTGTACATTTTCATAGTACGGCGTTTTTATTTGTAACATTCGCATAAGCATTTCACGGTTATAATTTTCTAAAGTTAATTCGTCATACCATGGTTTTTCATGTTTTTCATTAGATTCATAGCCTGCATATAATAAAAATAATGAGAAATGACCAAGCGCATAAAAATCGCTACGAAACTGAACTTCTCGCATCAAAGCTTGTTCACCTTCATAAGTTGTAGCTCGTTCATCACCCTCACCCTTCAATTTAGCCAAACCAAAATCAATAATACTAATTCGATTTTCTTTCATTAATATATTCGGAATACGTAAATCTCGGTGAATAATACCTTCACTATGAAACATCGATACAATTTCTAATATTTCATATAAAATTTTAAAAACTTCATGTTCTGTATAAATATATCCATCTAGGAAAATATAATCTTCGAAATTTTTACCAGGCATATATTCCATCACAAAAAAGCTTTTTTTATCCCATATGAAATGATCATATAAACTAGGAATTGCATGATGATCTAATTTTTGTAAAATCATTTTCTCTTGTTCAAACGACCTTCTACCAGACTCATACCTTTGTTTACTTTGTCTTAATTGTTTTAAGACTTTATATCTATTTATTTGTAAATCATTAACGACATATGTAACCCCATAACTGCCCATTCCAATTACTGATTCAATTTTATAACGTTCTGCAACGATTGTATTTTTTCGCAGTGGTCTATCAAATAAAGCTAGTATACGACGCCATTTCATCAGCTACTTGAAAAGAAACTACGGCTTTTACGCTTTCTTTTATAATGCTGATGCCCATAACCAGATGAACGTCGTTTATAATCGCTACTTGAATAAGAGCGACCTCTATGGCGGTAATCACTACTAGAATACGAACGATATTTTTTCCTACCTAATAAAGAATCAATAATTTTTTTGAACATCCCTTCACCTCTTGAGTAAAATTTTCTTTTAATTATACCAACTATTACCGACTATATTTGTGACAAGTTTGTAAAGAGTAAAAAACGACGAGTTAACCCCGCCGTTACTTTCACTCATCCTCTTCATCAAACACTTCATCAATCATACATTTCTCTAATAAGTACTCGAATGTAATATCTGCGAGATCTTCAATTTCTTCTCGTTTTGGGACGTATCCTCTTTCAATTAGTTGCTCATAAAAAAACTCCGCAATCTCTTCCGTATCAATTACGACTTCAATTTCCTTCATGAGCATCACTCCTTTATTTCTGTTTTATGAAAAAATCTCAAAAATATGTATATGAGATTAGAAAAATAGTTTTTCTTTTTTTATAGGTCATATCCTTTGGACGAGATGCATACGATGGTAGTACAAGCTATCAAAAAGGGGGATTTAATTATGGAATACCAATATGAGGTAGAACAAGAAGTAGGGCAAACAAAAGAAGAGTTCATGCATGAAGATCAATGGGCAGACTCTCTTATTAAATGGCTTTTTATTTTTTTAATAATTGTAGGCATACCTTATACTGCATATGTTGTTGTTCAATTCATTCTCTCTTTCTAGTTAACTATTTTTTCTCTGTCAATTTAACTAAATAATTATGAACAACATCCATAACAATTTTGTATTCTTCATCTTTAAATGTATCGAATAACAATTGATAATCGTTATAAATATCAAGTAATCCATCAATGATCTCTTGACGATTTGTCTTAACACTCACTTTTTTTGAGTTGTTAATTGACTTTAATTTTCCTAAATCTAATTTATTCATACCAGCTTTATCTTGTTTCATTTTCTTCAAAATTGCATTTGCCGTTTGAGCATTAGCAAGTAACGTTAAATCTGATTCATCCGCTTCTAACCATTCACCATCCGTAATTCGTGACAATTCGTATATAGTATCTTCCCATGCGTCATTTTTATATCTCCATACTTCTGTACGAAAACCAACAATTCGAAACACATCTTTATCGT
Source organism: Bacillus sp. BB081 (assembly GCF_008368895.1). Classification (NCBI taxonomy): domain Bacteria; kingdom Bacillati; phylum Bacillota; class Bacilli; order Caryophanales; family Bacillaceae; genus Bacillus; species Bacillus sp. BB081. The sequence goes on along the minus strand of NZ_QOZX01000003.1, from coordinate 11,619 downwards.
ATCCTGTTACTTGCACGAGATCACCAAATGTGAAATTATAATTTAATTCGATCCACTCAGTTTCACCTTTTTTCATATCTTGCTCTGAAACGTGCTGCAACGTTTGCTCTACGTAAAACCCATCATGATTATTGACTTCGTAAACGTAAACTCCATCTAAAACCTTCATATTTGTGATTTTACCAACGGTTCCATATAGCGTAATCACGACTATGTCCCCTACGTTATATTTAGGTTGCTTTTTTCTCGCCATCTATATCTCTCCTTTTTTTGACGTCGTGATTTTGATAACAGTATATGCAACCTACATAAAAACGCTTATCACAGAAGCGTATATTCATAAATTTTTTCAATAAAAAATATCACCGTATAAAAAAATTATTTACAACGTAAAAAAAGCTAGCAAATAGACTAGCTTCACGTCAAAAATTTCATATAGTTCTTATCTCTCTTGTATGTATAAATCCCAAGCTTCATCAAATATAGACATACTTTCTAGCAATCCACTTAACTCTAAGTATGAACTAATTTCATCATAATCTTCAGATTGCTTTGGAAAGCTTAAATCATCATACATTGCTTCTGCTAAATTCGATACTTCATTACTAAATAAAGCTGCACGATGCTTCATCATATAGTGGTAAAATGTCTTTTTCAAAAATATTCCCTACCTTTCTAACTTGGATACATTATACAAGGCAAAAAAGAAAAAAACCAGCATAAATGCTGGTTAAAAGTCGAAATAATTTCTCTTTAATAGACGTGGTCTTCCCATTAATTCTTCATATGTTAGTTGTTTTGGTAAATCTTTCGTATAAATTAGAAACAATTGATCTTCTATTTCTTTCACTGTTTGATCTGCTTGATAGTCCATACCACATGAGGAACAAGAAATGCATGGTGTCTCTTGGATTTCAATGGCTTTCGTACCATCTGGTAATTCCCAATATACAGTATTCAAGCTTTCTTTCGCTTCTGTACTGTCACACCACATACAATTCATACTGCATCATCCTCATTTTTTTTGTCGTTTTCTTCTAATTTAGCCATTTGCGATTGATACTTTTTATCTTTAAGTTGATCACGCTTATCACGTTTATCTTTTAGTGATGCATGAGTGTCATTATCTTCATAGTCTTTACGACGGCTCATACGCTGTAAGTCGTCTGGAACAAGGTTAAATTTCTTATCACTCATAAGACCTGCGATACCAACATCTGAACGTTTTTCTTCGTAGTTTGGATAGATTTCTTTAAAGTACCCTTCTGCTCTTCCTGGGATATAGCTCTCTGGCTCTGGATACGTTGTAATAACACCTTCAAAGTTACGAAGCACAACTTTATCTGCACTTTGCGAAATTAAATAGTTTGGTTGAAGCGCAATTTTCCCGCCGCCTCCTGGTGCATCTACAACGAATGTTGGAACCGCATAACCAGATGTATGACCGCGTAAACCTTCAATAATTTCAAGACCTTTAGATACTGGTGCACGGAAATGACCAATACCTTCAGATAAGTCACATTGATAAATGTAGTATGGACGTACACGGATTTTTACTAAGTCATGCATAAGTTTTTTCATAATTGGAACGCTGTCGTTAATACCAGCTAAAATTACTGCTTGGTTTCCGACTGGAACACCAGCATTCGCTAGCATTTCACATGCTTTTTTCGATTCCTCTGTAATTTCAATAGAAGTATTGAAATGTGTATTTAACCATACTGGATGGTATTTTTTAATAATGTTACATAAGTTTTCTGTAATACGCTGCGGGAATACTACCGGCGCTCTCGTTCCGATACGAATAATCTCGACATGCGGAATCTCTCGTAAATTTTTTAATACATATTCTAAAATTTTATCGTTAATAAGAAGACCGTCTCCACCAGAAATTAATACATCTCGTACTTGTGGTGTATCACGAATGTAACCGATCGCATCATCTAATTGTTTCTTCGGCACACCCATTCCAATTTGTCCACTAAAACGACGGCGTGTACAGTAACGACAATACATAGAACATTGATTCGTTACTAAGAACAATACACGGTCTGGATAACGATGTGTTAGCCCTGGAACTGGTGAATCTTCATCTTCATGAAGCGGATCTTCTAAATCATATTTTGTTTTATATAACTCTTCCGAGATCGGTACAGATTGCATCCGAATCGGACAGCGTGGGTCATCAGGATTCATTAGCCAAGCATAGTACGGTGTAATATTTAACGGGATCGTTTTTGTTGAAATTTTAACGCCTTCTTCTTCTTCAGGTATTAAATTAATCACTTTCTTTAAGTCATCCAAAGTTTTGATCGTATTCGTTAATTGCCAAACCCAGTCATTCCATTGCTCTTCAGTAACATCCTTCCACAACTCGATATCCTTCCAGTGACGATTTGGTTTGTATACATCATGTAACATTGCTATTCCCCCTTTTTATACGCTCATCCTTTATATAAGCAATAGTTATGCCAACTTTACATTATTGATAAGTAAATGTACGGAGAACGCTATTACATAAACAAAAAAATATTTGTAAGCACTGTATGAAATCCATACATACTATCATATTCATTACTTTTTATATATGTAAACACGCTTTTATTGGTGCAAACACACAAAAACCGCCAATTATTCGGCGGTTTTGTCGTACTTACTCAATTTATATTGAAGCGTTTGGCGAGGGATACCTAACATTTTTGCAGCTTGTAATATATTCCCTTCCGTTTCAATTAACGCTTGATCTATTAATTCCTTTTCCGTTTGATGAAGTGCTTCTCTAAGTGGCAATATGTTCTTCTTCTTTGGCAGATTCTCTTTCCGAAATGTACGCGGTAAACAATTGGCTGTTAGTGTATCCCCTTCTGCAATAATGACAGCATGTTCAATCGTATGTTTTAGCTCACGAACATTGCCAGGCCATTGATAAGCTTGTAGTCTTTCTTTCGCTTCCTTATCCATTTGAAGTACACCTTTTTTATAACTTTTATTATATTCGTTCAAAAAATAAGACGCTAATAATAAGACATCCTCAGTTCTTTCACGTAGCGGCGGAATATATAATGAAAAGACATTTAATCGATAATATAAATCAGTACGAATTTTATTCTCTCTTAAACATATTTCTGGTGGCTGATTCATTGCAGTAATAACGCGAACATCTACTTTTCTCGTCTTATTATCACCAATTCGACGAATAACACCATCTTCTAATACACGTAGCATTTTCGCTTGTAAATCGAGAGGCATTGAATTCAGTTCGTCTAAAAACAATGTCCCACCATCTACAAGTTCAAATAATCCCGCTCGTTCAATTGCCCCAGTATAGCTACCTTTCGTCGTTCCGAACAATAAACTTTCTAATAGCGACTCTGGCAAAGCTGCGCAGTTTTGTGCAATAAATGGCTTGTTCTTCCGTTTAGAAGCTTCATGAATCGCTTGTACAAATAACTCTTTCCCTGTTCCTGTTTCCCCGTATATTAAAACATTTGCATCAGTTGGCGCTACTTTTTGTGCTAATTCTTTCGTCTGTTTAAATCGAGCATCATCCGTCACAATCGTCTCAAATGCAACATGCTTTTTAATTGCTTTTTTTCTAGATGACCGCTTTATTTTTGACTGCAAATCTACAATTGTATCCGTAAGTTTTTGAACTGTGGAATAATCCTTTGCAATTTCAACAGCCCCAGCAATATTTCCATCTATAAAAATAGGTAACGTCGTATTTACTGTACAAATGTCTTCCCCATTTAAATTTTGATAATGCTGAACTTGATGAACGATTGGTTTTTTTGTATCTAACACTTTCATTAACGTACTCGTTTCCCTAGATAAAGAAGGAAACGCTTCTAACAAATGTTTTCCTAACACTTTTTCAATTTTTGACCCATCGTGTTTTGCAGCTACAGTATTATAGAAAATTGTAATACCATTTTCATCTACTGCGTGTATAGCCTCATCAATACTGCCCAAAATCGCTTCAATGACTTCTTGTGTCGAAACTGCTAGCAATGTCATCCCCCCTTTTGCCGAAAATCCAGCAATCACATGCCGAATTTCCGGCATACCTATATGCGATTATAAGCATGACGATTCCGTTCTATTTTTTATACCGTACTATTTAGACAAATCTTTCACCCATATATTCATATCTTCCAGCTTATCGAAAATGTAGCAATTGTTCGCCAGTCTTCCTGTATACGTATAACCTAACTGATGAAAGGCCGCATTCATTCCGAAAGAAAGCGATCGAGCAATTGTATAGGAGCAGAAAATCGATTTTTCTTGCAGTTCTTCTTCTAACTTAATTAGTAAACTTTTCATAAACCCATGCTTACGATATTCGGGTAAAGTAGCACAATTCGTTAATTCTGCATTTCCTTCTTTTATATTCATTTCTGCAGATGCTGTACTAATTATTTCCCCCTCGAATTCGTACACATAGTATATTGTATCGTCTTCCTTCATCGTTTGTTTTACATAACTCGCTTCGTTTAAAGGAGTCGGATAAACTTCAAATACTTTTCCAAAGACAGCCGCTAATTCTTCCGCATCCTCTTCTGTCGCTTTTCTTAATAAAAATTTCTCTGGGACTATTTTTCCCTTTACTTCTTTCGCTTTAACACCGCTTAAAATAGTATCTTCCTCAGCCCAATGAATACTATTCCGTCTTTCATCATTAATAAATTTCACGAAGAAGTATGCATCGTGACCTTGAAAATAATGCGGTATTGTTGCTTCCAATAAAAAACCGAAAGAGAGCCATGTAGAAACATGCTCTCCCTTTCCTTTAATAATACATTTAGTGAAAGAATGCTTCTCTGCTAATTCGTCAATTGTTTGGATAATCCTCTCAATATTTCCTGTGTAGTGGTCTACTCGAATACGTTTATTAAAATAGTCTAAAACGCCTTCTACTGTATAGCCATTCGTCTGTTCTCTAAAAGATTCATAGTATTTCATTTTTTCACCTCACACCAATCTAGTAATGTACATGCAATAATTTTTGCGGCAGCGATCATTTTATCAACTTCTATATATTCGTTTGGATAATGTGCTACTTTCGTCTCTCCTGGACCAAATACTATCGTTGGTACACCTGCGATTTGTGTAAATAAACCTCCATCAGTCCCCCACGGAGATGCTTCAATAATCGGTTCATTCCCTTCGATTTCAACAAAGTTATGCTCTAGTGTCGTAATTAACTCATGATTTTCTTCTAGTTCACCAGGAACCCATCTCGCTCCAAACCATTCTACTTCTACAGGATTTTCAACAAACCAATTATCCACATTATTTAATTCAGCGATCCAATTCTCGAACTCTTCTTTTGCTGCCTCTATAGTCTCATTCGGCGCAATACCACATCTTCCTTCTAAATTTAATGAATCAGGAACAGAACTTGGCCAGCTCCCACCTTCAATTTTCCCAATATTAATTGGAATTGGAATCGGGATTCCTTTAAATAACGGGTCTGTAATTCGGTCATTTCTCTTCACTTCCAATTTTCTCAAATGATCTACAACAAACATACTTTTTTCAATTGCACTTACTCCTTCATAACGCGTTCCACCATGTGCTGCTTTGCCTTTCACATGTAGACGAAACCACATGGACCCTTGTTGTTTCGGGAAAAACTTCATATTAGTTGGTTCTGGAATAATGACACCATCTGCTTTATATCCTCGTAATATAGTCGCTAATGTTCCTGCCCCGCCGCTTTCTTCTTCAATTACACTTTGAAAATAAATATCTCCTTTTAATTCAATACCAGATTCAATAATGGCTTCCATCGCAAGCATCAGTGCGACATTGCCGCCTTTCATATCCGTTGTTCCACGACCATATATACGATTCCCTATTTGCTCACCACTATAAGGGTGATGGTCCCACTGATTCACATCTCCTTCTGGTACGACATCAATATGTCCATTTAATATCATAGATTTCCCGTCGCCACTTCCTTTTAAAGTTGCCACTATGTTCGGGCTATCTGAAAAACTTGTACGCGGTGATACAAAATAAGGATGATCTTTCATTTTAGAAAATGAAGGTTCCCAAATATCAAGATCTAAACCTAGCTCACGTAATTTTTCAATCACAATTGCCTGCGCACCACTTTCATCACCAGATACGCTTTTTTCTTGAATTAATCGTTTTAAAAATTTTACGCTTTCCTCTTCATGACTCTCGATATAATCACAAATTTTCTTTTTTAATTGCTCCATATATTACATCTCCCCTCATTCGATTACTAGTAAGTTAGAGCCAATTTTAAAATCAGCTTCTGTATGTTGTTTTATATCTTCCACTGTGTATGGACTCATTAATTCTTGTAAAACGAGTCCACCCTGCGTCACTTCCATAACTGCCATATCCGTAATAATTAAATCTACACATTTCTTTGAAGTTAATGGTAATGTACACTCCGAAACAATCTTTGCATTTCCGTATTTATCGACATGATTCATCACAACAACGACCCGCTTCGCTTTTTGTGCCAAATCCATCGCTCCCCCAATACCTGGAACGCGTTTTCCTGGTACAATCCAGTTCGCTAAATCACCATTCTCACTTACTTGTAATGAACCAAGAATCGTTATGTCTAATAAACCTTTTCGAATCATCCCAAACGCTGTGCAACTATCAAAATAACTCGCTCCTGTAATAAGAGAAGTCGGTAAACCTGCTGCGTTACATAAATTTTCGTCTTCATTCCCTTTTCTTGGCGTAGGTCCCATACCTACAATTCCATTTTCCGCATGAAACATAACGTTTATATCGTCAGGAAGATGATTCGGTACAAGCGATGGTATACCAATACCTAAATTTACAATCATACCATTTTGTATTTCTTTCGCCGCGCGCCTAGCAATCTTATCTCTCACTTCTACGCCCATACCCATTTCCAATTCACTCCTTCCGACGGTACAATATAATTTACAAATACTCCTGGGACAACAATTTCTTCTGGATCTAAACTTCCAAGTGGAACGATTTCCTCTGCTTCTACAATCGTTATATCCCCTGCCATAGCTACGTGAGGATTCATATTACGAGCACTTTTATCAAACACAAGATTACCAAACGGATCCGCTTTTTTCGCATATACAATTGCAACCTCAGCAGTTAATGCTGTTTCAACTAAATATGTCTTGCCATTCATTTCAACTGTACGTTTTCCCTCTTCTACAATCGTATCAACACCTACATCAACTAATACACCTCCAAGTCCTACACCACCAGCGCGAATACGCTCTGCTAATGTTCCTTGAGGAGAAAACTCGATTTGTAACCTTCCTTCGTTTAGCTGTCTTCCTGCATTTGGATTTGAACCAATATGTGAAGTAATTAATGATTTTACTCTTTCATTCGTAACAAGACGACCGATTCCTACATCAGGAAATCCCGTGTCATTTCCTATTAAATTTAAATTTGTAACTCCTTTTTCTAAAATCGCCTGTATTAAAGATGGAGGGGATCCAATCCCCCCAAATCCTCCAAACATTAATGTCATATCATCGTGGAACAAAGAAATTACTTCCTCTATCTCTTTTAATTTATCGAATGTATTCGTAATAGTTGTCATGCGATACTATGCCCTCCTTTTTGCATCATTTCTTCTACACTTTTTGCAAAAATTGAAAGTAATTCATCTAACTCGGAATATGTAGTTGTCATCGGCGGTGCTACAAGCAGTGCACTATCTTCTTTTCCTGCTTGCCCTGAAACAGCTTGGTATAAAAGAAGACCATTTTTAGCTGCAACCGAAATAAGTTCCGACGCTTTTGTAAACGGTTGCAATTCTACTCCAATCAGCAACCCTTTTCCGCGCACATCAGCAATGATTGTCGATTGTTGCTGAACTTTCTGTAGTCCTTTTATTAAATACTCTCCCTTTTCTGCTGTTTTTTCAGGTAGATTATGTTTCTCCATATATTCAATAACAGCTAGAGCTGTTGCTGCAGATAATGGATTTGCACTTAACGTATGCCCACTCATTACAGAACGCGATCCACGTAAAATTGGCTCCATAACACGGTCACTTACAATCGTCGCTGCCATCGGTGTATATCCAGCTCCTAAACCTTTACCAAGAGTCATAATATCCGGTTCTACACCCCAATGCTCCATCGCAAACCATGCGCCAGTACGACCAAGCCCTGTCATTACTTCATCAGCAATAAATAAAATATCGTAATGACTACAAATATCTTTAATGACTTTATAATATTCTTTCGGCGGAACGACTGCTCCTCCAGCTGCTCCGATAATCGGTTCAGCGATAAAAGCTGCGATATGTTCTGCACCAATTCTTTCAATTGATCTTTCTAGTTCAGTCGCACAAGCAAGCTGACAAGTTGGATATACCTTTTGCACCGGACATCTAAAACAATATGGAGCTGGAATAGTTGGATAATCTTCTAAAATTGACACGAAACGTTGTCTGCGCAGTGGATGCCCAGACATTGATAAGGCTCCCATCGTAATACCGTGATAACTCATCCATCGTGACAAAATTTTATGCTTCCCTTGAATACCTCGCTCTTGAAAATGCTGGATTGCAATTTTCATAGCTGTTTCATTTGCTTCCGTACCACTATTCACAAAAAAGCTCCAGTTCAAATCTCCTACACTTAAATCGCTTAATTTCTTCGCTAATTTTTCAGCTGGTTCACTCGTGAACTGTGATCTATAAACGAAAGCAATCTCCTCTGCTTGCTTTTTTATAACATCTGCAATCTCCTTTACGCCATGCCCAATACCTGCCGTAATTGCCCCTGACGAGCCATCAAAATATTTATTTCCGTTTTGATCATACAAATACACACCTTTTCCATGTGAAATCATTGGATACGGCTGACCAACAAGTGGTTTAATTAAGTAATCGCGCATAGCGCTCCCCCATTTCTCCAATTTGTATATATATATGAAGAAAATTGACGTTTCTTTCATAAAAAAGAACCCTCTGCGAAAGCAGTGATTTTATCAAAAAACTATTATAAAATATACAAATGAGTGCTAAATATTAATTTTGAAAACAGAAAATTCAGAACTTGAAACGAAGACCAACCCTTATCTATACGCTCCAATAACCCTCCTTTATATAAAATAAACGCTTCACTACATATTTTCTTAACATAATATCAGCTTCCCTCAATTGCCGACATTGTGTAAACTTCGACGAAACTCCCTTTAAACTCCTTCCTATTCTCCTACTTTATATTGCATATTTTCAAACAAATATCGACAATTAATCCTACTAAATGCATAGCAATTATTTTTATAGAAACCTATATTTCACATACATTCTCCTCCATTTTATACAATAAAAAAAGAACCGATTAACCACATTAATCAGTTCGGCACGACGCTCTTTTATCGGTTAATACTGCCACTTGCTAACGTAAATAGAAAAAATAATGTTACAAATTCAAAATTCATCCTACATCGTAAAGCACAAAACCTTCCATAACTCCATTCACAATTCCTTTTTGGATATCCCCATCCCAATATTTCATTCCTTTCCTTATATTTAAACTACCTTTCCTTTATAATTTATGTAGGACAATTATCACTTTGTATGTGTATTTGCCCATTATTAAAAAAATCCCTAGTTTCCTAAGGATTTTTGGACATGTTTTCGATATGTTACTTCATACGCTCTTAAGGTTTTTTATTTCGAAATATACATTGTAATCGGTACATCATCATCCAACATAGATGATATATTGCTGTATACTCTAGAAAATTATAAGGCTCTTTCGCCTAAAAAACACTTATCCATAAGCAATACTCTTTATTAATTTTCAACTTTTCTCCTTCAAAAAACAATTTTTTCGCATAACCTCTTTCTTGTTAAGCATATAGTTTTAATGATGACAAAGGAGGAATATTCATGTCTCAATCTGAAATCGAAAAATATGGACAAGAAGCTGCACGTTACGAACAGCTCGCTCGTTACTATCAATTTAAAAATCCGAAAAAATATGTAGAACTATATATGAAATATTACGATGCGCTTACGAAACTTGTACAGGCGTATGAAAAAAGAGATTCACAAGAAGCTGCTTTACCGTCACACATACGTTTTTTTCACTCTGCTTCAAATACACCTGCGGTTGACATTTTAGTAAACGGGCAAAAGGTTATTAAAAATATTTCATTTAAACAATTTAGTCCCTATTTAACATTAGTGCAAGGTAAATACCGTATAGATATTGTCCCTGTTGGAAATGAAACTCCCATCTTTTCAGCTTTAGTACCAATAATGGGGAATCACACTTATACTTTTTCCGCAATAAATAGTGATAATCATCTACAATTACAACCTATGCTTGATAATACACATTTACCAGCTGGTCAAGCAAAAATACGCTTTGCACATTTTTCTCCAGATACCCCTGTTGTAAATGTAGATTTAAAAGGTGGAGATCATTTATTTGAAAATGTACTCTTTAAACAAATAACAGATTTTTTGGAAGTTAGTCCTGGTACAGCAGATATTGAAGTTTCACTCGCTGATAATCCAAGCGTCTTACTAACTATACCGAATTTCAAAGTCGAACCGAACATCATATATACAATTTCACTTTTAGGCTATTCAACTAAAGATCCTAAATTAGAAGCCGTTATACTTACGAATTAAAACAGTCTACACCATTCATTTGGTGTAGACTGTTTATTTTTGAAATACAATTTGAAATTCTGTCCATTCGTTATCTGAACGGCACATGATAGACCCATTATGTTTTTCTACAATTTGTTTACATACAAATAATCCAATACCAGTTCCTAACTTTTTAGTAGTTACAAATGGTTCGAAAATCATTTCTACACTTTCAGCTGGAATCATTGGCCCATTATTTTTTATCACAATTCGAATCGATTGATCTTCTTCAAATACATCAATGATAATTTTCCGTTCTTCTTTCATTGATTCTAGAGCGTCAATTGAGTTCATTAATATATTTAAAAATACTTGTCTCACTTCACTCCGATAGCCAACAAGTGGAATTGGATACGGTAAATTCTTTTCAATCGAAACATTTGCATTGACCAAACTCGGATATAAGAACTGTATAATATCTTGAAACAAATCGTTAAGCCAAAATTGTTCTGATTCATTCCACATTTCTTTTTTCGATACGAGTAAAAATTGCGAAATACGAAAATTTAATTGGTCTAATTCATGCGAAATAATATCTAAATAAGATAAACTTGGATGGTCTGCCTTTAATAATTTAACAAATCCCATAATTGAAGTGAGTGGGTTACGGAATTCATGTACAAAACTTGCTGACATTTGCCCTAAAATCGTCAGCCTTTCTTTATGTGTTTCGTTAATATATTGCTGTTTTTCCTCTAAATTTTTTGATATAATTTCCGAGTATTTTAAAACAGTATAATAAATTAATTTATCAAAACAAGTATGTATTTGGGCCATAATCGGTTTCAATTCACGTGCGCTAACATCTAATTCACACATCGCTTCGAAAAGTTCATTTCTTCCCACATTTGCATTATAAACAAAGTCTCCAATATTCGCATCTGCCCCTGCACGTTCAATAGCAATTTTCTCGCATAATGGCTGAAGATAATCTATATCTTTTTCTTCCA
>NZ_QOZX01000029.1:0-107835 GCF_008368895.1 Bacillus sp. BB081 | reverse complement strand
CGTTTTCGGGGTTCACTTCAGACGAGGTGGTGTTTTTTCAGTATAAAACGTTAGAAAGTTACTATGGTGAAAAGTAAGGGTCTATACCATATCAGCAGCTGTTTTCGCTATGATGAATGATTGATTAAGGTTTTAATAGGAACTTAAAAGTGCCTTCATCACTTTAAAGTACGTACTATGCTTCATAATATAACCGTTTTATAATGACACTCGTAGCAAGAAGTCATAACGGTTTTAAGCTATGTTCAAAAAAACTTATTAACTAGTATAGTTTTTTGTTCAATTTTTTAGTAGGAGATGTCTATATGGTTGAAGAACTTTTTTATAAAAAAATACTCAAAAATCTTTTTTCAGATCCGGTTCAAATTACACTTTGGAATGGAGAAACAATCCAATATGGAGAAGGGGAACCTCAATTTCATGTAACATTCCATAAGCCGCTTTCAAAAAAAGAGCTTGCTAAGGATCCTTCTATTGCATTCGGTGAAGCATATATGAATGGGGACATTGAAATAGAGGGTAACCTTGAAAAAGCAATTCAATCTATTTATAAAAGGCAGGATAGCTTTTTAGGGGATAGTAAGTTGCAATATTTTAAAAGTAAATGGAATTTCTCAAAACAAAAAAATAAAGATGATATTGCTCATCATTATGATATTGGGAACGATTTCTATAAATTATGGCTTGATGAAACGATGACGTATTCTTGTGCATATTTCCAAAATGAGCAAGATTCTTTAACGACAGCTCAGCATAATAAAGTGAATCATATTTTGAAAAAGTTGAACCTTCAAAAAGGTGATACGTTATTAGACATTGGTTGTGGTTGGGGTGAGCTCATTACAGCTGCCGCTAAGCAGTACGGTGTGAAAGCGATGGGAGTAACGTTAAGTGAGGAACAATATGCAAAAACTTCCGAGCGAATTAAACAAGAAGGACTTACAGATTTAGTTGAAGTATCCTTACTTGATTACCGCGATATTAAGAATCGTAAATTTGATAAAATTGTTAGTGTAGGTATGATTGAACATGTAGGAAAAGACAACATTACGCAATACTTTGAGACAGTGAATGAACTACTAAACGATGGCGGAATTTCTCTTCTTCATTGTATTACTTCTCCGGCTAATGGTGGTGCTACGAATGGTTGGATTGAAAAGTATATATTCCCTGGCGGATATGTTCCTGCTGTTAACGAATTAATTACGAACATGACAAATGAACAATTTTTCATTGTTGATGTGGAAAGCTTACGTAGACATTACGGGAAAACATTACAACATTGGGCTCGAAATTTTGAAAACGTACTGGAGGAAGTTCGCAAAACGAAAGATGAGCGATTCATTCGTATGTGGCGCTTATATTTAAATGCATGTGCAGCTTCGTTCTTTACAGGTAATATTGATTTACATCAATTTGTATTTACAAAAGGTATTAACGATACAATTCCGATGACTCGTTCTTATATGTATGAATAAGAGTGTGATCTAATAGCTCTTAAGCAATGTTTAAATGTATAGATCCATAACTTAAAGTAAAAAAGTCGGGATGAAAATCGAAATGATTTGTATCCCGACTTTTTTACTTTATTATATATATTTAAAATTAAAACTATATACTTTTGATAATAAAAATATATAATAAAAATAGAATCGAAAATTTATGAGCAAGGAAGTTGAAGAATATGACATTAACAATGGGCTTTATTGGATTTGGAAAATCAGCTAACCGCTATCATTTACCTTATGTAAATACACGTAAAAATATAAAAGTAAAAACGATTTTTGGCCGCCAAATTAGTGAAGAGTTAGCGGCTCCATATAAGAGTAAAGGTGTTTGTTTCACTACTGATTTGGACGAATTGTTGAATGACAAAGAAATTCAAGTAGTGACAATCTGTACGCCAGCACATACGCACTATGAATTGGCGAAACAAGTTATACTTGCTGGGAAATCGGTTATCGTTGAAAAACCATTTTGCGATACAGTAGAACATGCGAAAGAATTATTAGCTTTAGGACGAGAGAAAGGTGTAGTAGTTATGCCTTATCAAAACCGTCGTTTTGATGGTGATTTCTTAGCTGTGAAGCAAGTTGTGGAACAAGGATTCCTTGGTGATATTGTTGAGGTTGAATCACATATTGATTATTTCCGTCCTGGTTCAATCTCTCATGAAGCTCCAAAAGAAGAAGGTTCATTCTACAGTTTAGGTATTCATACGATGGACCGCATGATTTCATTATTTGGCCGCCCAGATACGGTAACATACGATATTCGTAATAATGAAGTGGAAGGTGCGGTTGATAATTATTTCGATGTTGGTCTACATTACGGAAATCAGCTGAAAATCAAACTGAAAACGAATCATGTTGTAGCGAAAGATTATCCACGCTTTATCGTTCATGGAACAAATGGATCGTTTATTAAATACGGTGAAGATCAGCAGGAAAATGATCTGAAAGCGGGTATTATGCCTGAGAGTGCAGGATTTGGTGAAGATTCGCCGATGTACTATGGAATTGCTAAATATCGCAATGCAAACGGTGATTGGATTGAAAAACAAATTAAAACGCCGCTTGGTGATTACGGTCGTTTCTATGATGCAGCGTATGAAACAATCGTAAATGGTGCGCCAAAACTTGTGAAAGACGAAGAAGCGGTAACGAATATTGAAATCTTGGAAAACGGATTTGCTGCGCCATCACCTTCAGTTTACAAATTTGAGGATTTAAATTTGAATGAATAGAAGGTAGGTAAGCATAAAAGGAGGTAGGGAAATGGCAAGCGGATCAACACAAGTAAAATACCTCGGCATTTACCAAAAAATTAAACAGCAAATTTTAGACGCTGAATATAAAATTAATGAAAAAATCCCAAGTAGTCCTGTCCTTGCTGAAGAATTTGGCGTTTCAGTTCTTACTATTAAAAAGGCGCTAGATTTGCTAGTTAGAGACGGCTACATTATCCGCCGGCGCGGAAGTGGAACAGTCGTTCAAGATTGGCGTCAACAGGAAAAGGCACGAATGATTCAAACTTTAACAGGTACGAAAGCTGTTTACGGCAGTGAGGTAGAAAGTAAAATTATCGAGTTTACGATTGTAGGTGCTGATGAAATAGTTGCTGAAAAATTGGGTGTTACAGTCGGTGATTTTGTATATAAAATCATCCGTCTCCGCATCATTCACAGTATCCCAACGATTATGGAGCATACATGGATGCCTATTTCGGTCATCCCAGGTGTTGAAGCTTCCGTTTTAGAGGAGTCGATCTATTCGCACATTCAAAATAAACTTGGACTTGAAGTGGGAACATCCGTTGTTAGGGTCAAAGGGGTTCGCCCAGATGATCAAGAAAAGCAGTTTATGAACTTAACAAATCAAGATTTCCTAATGAGAGTTGAACAAGTGGCCTACTTAACGGATGGACGAACTTTTGAATATTCTTATGCGGATCATCTACCGGAAACCTTTGAATTCGAAACAGTCATTACCGCAAAAAATTATAAAGAGGCATAAAAAATAGGTTGGGGCATGTATTGCCTCAACCTATTTTTTGTTTTCAATATAGTAGGAACAGTTACTATTCATCAGCTGTAATAAGCATGGACGTATTCCCGTTTTTTTCAAGATGAACTTCTCCCCAAGTGCACAGGGAATCGAGTATGGCTCCTAAAGATGAACCGTAATCCGTTAAAGAATACTCTACTTTCGGTGGTACTTGGTCATACACTTTTCTTTGGATTACATCGTCTTCTTCGAGTTCACGTAATTGTTGTGTTAACATTTTTTGAGTAATACCAGGCATTAAACGTTTTAATTCGCTCGTTCTTTTTGTTCCTTTCTTTAAATGGCAAAGGATAACAACTTTCCACTTTCCGCCAATAACTTCTAAAGTCGCTTCTACAGGAATATTATATGTTTTCATAAAAAAACTCTTTTGCTGAATTTAGATTACAGTTTTGGACCTACATACGTTGTAATACTAAAATTATTTCTTTTTAGTGCCTATAACACTTTAAAGTGCGTACTATTTATTGTGCGAAATAACGTCCATAATAACCGATGTAAGAGAGAAATAAGCAGAATGGCACTTGAAAATGCATATGTTACTTTTTAGTACCTATAATACTTTAAAGTACGTACTTTTTATTAGGCTGAATATAATCCATAATAGCACTTGTAAGCAAGAAATGAGTGAAATGTGCTTTGAAGGAGCCATCATGCTATGGGGAATTTTACATGAGAACAATTTGTTGTGTTACTAAAATTAATCCAAGACTTAACAGTTGATTAATAGAACTGTAAGGTTTAAAATTACAGTAAGATTTTTAGAAGTGAGTTGTCATCATCTGTAAAATGTAGTTTCAATAATTTTATAAAAGAAACATGAAAAGAAACGAATAGTAGAAATAAACGAAACATTGCCGAATAAATAATATTACGTGTATTTGATTCTGAACTGTAATTTTTTTTAATACATTTCAATAACCGATATTTAAAATGTACGTTTCATAAAGAACATTAAAGGAGTGAGTGAAATATGGTGGTTCTATATACAACAGCAAGCTGTAGTTCATGCCGAAAAGCGAAAGCATGGCTGGAGGAGAATCAAATTGATTATACTGAAAAAAATATCGTATCCAATTCTATGACAGTGGATGAACTTAAATCCATTCTTCGTTTAACTGAAGAGGGTGCTACTGAAATAATTTCAACTAGATCCAAAACTTTTCAAGACTTAAATATAAATATAGATGAGCTTTCGCTGAATGAATTTTATAAATTAATAATTGAGCATCCGCTAATGTTGCGTCGCCCAATTATGCTGGACGAGAAAAGATTACAGATTGGTTTTAATGATGAAGAAATTCGTAAATTTTTACCACGTAGCGTTCGAACATTCTTAAATATTGAACTGCAAAAATTGGCTAATTAATAAGTAATATTTTGAAAGGAGGAGACAGAAGTGATTGAAGTATGTGTTACAGTTAATTATAAAGATAGAAATTATCACACAAATGTTATTGTGAGTAAAGATACGATTTGGACAAAAATTAAACAATTGGCAGAAGAACAAGTTAAGAAACAGTGGACAGTTTAAATTTATTTGCAACTTAAAAAGCTAAATGAAGTTAGGAGATATAGGGGAGTTCTGATAGAATATAAAGGGATTTATTTTTTCATGCTAAGCATGCTTCTTATATATTTTAACGTTTGACTAACCTATCTGTAATATTTATGGCTACAGTATGTTACTAAGCGAGAAATCATATTTTTTATCGTAGGAGGACAACAATGAACAGCGACTTTACCTTGGCCATTCACAGTTTAACGTATTTAGCTTTACAGCCAGACCGGATGTCAACAAGTAATGATATTTCAGAAAGCGCAGGTGTTCACCCAGTACGTATTCGCAAAGTGCTAAGTTTGTTAAAAAAACATAAGTTTATACAGTCAAAAGAGGGAACTGGTGGAGGTTTTATTTTTGCCCGTGATTTAAGTGAAATTAATCTTTGGAATATGTATCAAATAACCTCTGAAGGTGCATTGCAACCGAAGTGTCCAGAATCAAATGATCAGTGTATTGTAGGTTCGAACATGCGGAAAGTTCTTTTTGCTATTTTCTTAGGTGCGGAAGAACATCTAGGTGAATATTTAAAGAATTATACAATGAAAGAAGTTGTTGACCTTATTAATCAAGAACGTTAAGCGGCTTAATTATTATGTAGCCGTGAGTTCTTAAAAAATAACTGTAATGAAAAATATTGCAGTTCAAGTTAGTTTTTATATCTTTTTTATCGTTACAAAAAATATTTCTAAGAAGGTGAAAAGGTATGATGTCAAATAATAATCATGTTTTAAAAGTGGGAGATTGGGTTCGTGGAATATCAAATGAGGGTGAATTCATAGTTGGTTACATTGTATCACTTGATGAAGTGGAAGATATAGTTACAGTTAGTATTGTGAAACGTGACGACAAGTACACTATGAACGAAGCGATTTTACTCTTTAGTAAACACGTTAACAAACTCCCTGAATCAAAGGTAATAAATAAGGAGCAAATCCTTTATCTTATAGACCTTGCATTATTAACAGGGGATGAAGAATGGTTTATTGAGCTTTCTGCAAAATTAAACTCGATAAAAGAGCTAGTTAATGAAGGATTTTAACGATTATATTATTCGCTTTTAATAGGTTGAATCGTGCAATAATCTCATCTCTTTTGTTGCATTTTAATAAAAGAGGTGATTGATGGTATGAAAATAAAAATAATTAGCATCATATGTCTTCTGAGTTTTTTATTACCCTGTATTTCTGCTCAAGCAATTGGAAAAAGTGAAAATGAAATCAACGAATATTTTGACATAGATTTAACTGGTTATGAACTTTATTTGTTTGGTGACTTTAATCAAATAGGTTATAAGGTAACGCCACTTACTCAACTGTTTTTAGGTATAGTTCAAACAGAAGGTGAATGGATTGATGAGCCAGTACTATATATTAAGGGGAATAAAGGTTATTTTCATCTTTGGAAAGAGGATGGTATGAATGTTCTTTATACTGTTGAACAGAAAAGTGGTTTTTGGAAAATTATAAATGTAAATAGAAAAAGGATTAACAGAATACCTGTACCAAAAAAAAAATTAAAAGAAGTAGTAATTAATCTTTTATTAGAACCAATAAGCAAAGAAGTTGAAAAATATTATAAGGAACCGAAGCTTTGGTACCGAGGTTCTGAAGAAATTGTTGAAATAACAAAAGACGAAGCAAATTATATTTTCTATGTAACTGTGCAAATTCAAACTTTTGAAGGGGCACACAATCCGCCTTATGGAGAGGACACAATTACTTTTCGTATAAAAGGAAATGAAATAAAACCCATTCAATACAAACATAGAAATATCCCTGAAGAAGAGTTGAAAAAATTAAAATTAAGATGACATTGAAGTGATTTGTTTGCTCACTCCTAATAATGATAATGATGTAAATAAGCTGTCCATATGGGCAGCTTATTTTATTTTTTCGTTTAGCGAAGATTTTTGCGAAATGTTAGCGGTTCTCTTATTGCCATCAAGTTAAAATATGTATTTTCCTAAAAATGTATATGAATGCAATATTGATAATATATATCCTAAAAATTGGTTTATGCATTTAAAAAGAAATTTCTTTTTAACCACGTTAATTATTTATTAAAATATCTTTTTTAAATCAAAATAAAATTTTTAGATAAAGAAGAATATAAATATTTTTAAAATGAGTAGCTTGAATAAACAATATTTTTCTGTGTATTTTGCTGATTAATTCCGTTATAAGCGATAGGAACAAGGGTTACATGCTAACTGTAAATTATTATCCATGTAAAATTATATCCATTAAATATTTCTGAAAATATAAAAATATTAATTTTATAAATATACACGTTATAATGAGGGCGTCGAGAGAAATTTTATGATCTCTGGAGAAAATATAAAAAATGCGATTAATAGAAAGAAAGGCGTGTGATTAGAGGCGAAATGTATGTAAAGTGCTTCAGTGGCTTGTGTAATCAATACCATAAATGCTGCCGAAGTTATGAAAGTGATGTGTAGAATTGAGAAAGAAATGCCTCATAAATGAAGAGAGGCCGGTTTAGCTGAAATTACTGTTACAAGTAAGTAAGAGAAACCATTAAAGTAACACACTGTTATTAGAAATGTTGCAACGTATTTATGAAGTCTATTCAATATTGTTCTCTTAAGCGGTCTTTATATAAAGAGCGGATAGTACGAGTAAACTTTTTTGTGAACGCTAACATTTATGTTAGGACGCTAACTAGCGAATGTTTCAATTTGGATTCATTATGATGAAGGACATACAATGTGGGGCAACTTGTAAGGAATTTATTTTCCAAAAAAGGGGAATGTTCGTTAGCTATAAAGAGATACGCAAGAATAGGATACAAGGGGGAGTTATTATATGAACGGGAATACTGCAAAGAAAATAGAAGTTCAAGCTGAAAATATCGCACTAAAAAATGAGCAATATGCAGATCCGAAAAAGTGGCATAAGCAGGATACTACATGGGCATTGAGCCTATTTGGAACTGCAATTGGAGCAGGGGTGCTCTTTTTACCGATTAATGCAGGTTCAGGTGGTTTATTATCATTACTACTAATTACATTGCTTGCATATCCAGTTATGTATTACTCACATAGGGCACTTGCTAAAATGATATACGCTTCTAATTCTGCTGATGAGGGGATCACAGGTACAATTAGAGAGTATTTCGGAAATAAAGCAAGTATCATTTTTAACATCGTATATTTCGGTTCAATTTATACAATCGTACTAATGTATTCGGTTGCGCTTACAAATACTGCAAGTAGTTTTATCGTGCATCAATTGCACATGCCAGAGCCTCCAAGGGCTATTTTATCACTTGTATTAGTTCTTGGTCTTATCGCTATACTGAATTTTGGTCAAGATATTACTGTAAAGATCATGAGTATGCTAGTGTATCCTTTCATAGCTTCTCTACTTTTTATCGCAATATCTTTAATTCCACAGTGGAATACGTCAATGCTTAGCTTTTCAGCTGTTTCTAATGCTTCAACAGGAACAGGATATTTTGGAACGATACTGTTGATTCTACCAATCATCGTATTCTCATTTAATCATTCACCTATGATTTCATCATTTGTTGTGAAACAGAGAGCTACGTATGGAATAGAAGCTACTGATGCTAAATGTGCGCAAATACAAAAAGTTTGTTATATCATGACATTCGCTGTAGTTATGTTCTTCGTTTGGAGTAGTACATTAAGCTTGACTCCAGAGGATTTAAAAATGGCAAAAGAGCAGAACTTATCAATCCTTTCATATCTTGCTAATGAGCTTAATTCGCCTGTAATCACGATTGCAGCTCCTATCATTGCTTTTGTGGCTATTACAAAGTCTTTCCTTGGCCACTATATCGGAGCATATGAGGTAATGCGTGACGTGATTATGAAGTTTGGTAAAACACGTGGAAAAGATATAGAAGAAAAAACAATTAAGACAATAATCCTTACTTTTGTCGTATTAACATGCTGGTATGTTGCTTATGCAAATCCAAGTATTCTTGGAATTATTGATTCACTTAGCGGTCCATTAGTTGCTGCTATCTTATGTTTATTACCGATGTATGCAATCAATAAAGTAGCGGTACTAGCTAAATACAAAGGGAAAATGAGCAACGTATTTGTTATTATTGTAGGTGTCCTTACTGTTTTAGCAAGTATTAAGTCATTATTCTAATTCACTACTGTTGGTTTTAGTATCAAAATAGTTGGATCTGAGAAAAGAAGGAGCAAGTTTTGAATAGTTTTTTTCAAAACTTGCTCTTAAAATATTCTAATGAATTAATTTTACAAATAAGTTTATTCATATTAGTCATCTAGCGTTTTGGTTATATACTCATCCAATATAATTAAGACCTAAATTGAGAAATTTTAAATATCAAGCGCCTAACGTATTATATATCCCTAATATGTTAGGCGCTTTTATTTTGGATAATAAATTTTGAACCTGAATTTGAATAGTATCTCTATTTGATACTTATTTAATATTGTAAAATTTGTATTGAAAATTCGAGGTTTTAAAAGTATCATATACATATTCAAACATTTGAAGATGTATATGATACTTTTGAAAATTGAGGAAAAGTAACGGAGGGATTTCAATGGGAAACGAAATGCAACAATTTAAAGCAGATTTCTTTAAAGCATTAGCACATCCTTTGCGAATAGGTATTTTAGAATTATTGTCAGAAGGTGAAAAAAGCGTAAATGAAATTCAAGCTATTTTAAATAAGGAAGGATCAGCTGTTTCTCAGCAATTAAGTGTACTACGCTCGAAAAATATTGTTGTTGGTAGGAAAGATGGGAAAAGAGTTTTATATTCTTTACGAGATCCTATCATTGTGGATTTATTGGTTGTTGCACGGAAGATTTTTAACAATCATTTAATCGATACGATTTCAATGTTAGAAGAGCTAGATGAAGCAGAAGGTGAACTGATAGGCAAGGAGGGATAGGTTGAGTATTGAAGTAAAGAAAGTGGACATCATCCAACATGGGATTGAAATATTTCGCTTATCAGGAGCTTATCACGTTTGTAAAGTTTGTATTAACAGTGGGAATTCTTGTTGTTTTTCATGCCAGCATTTACAAGATGGAGTTGGATGTCAACAAAGAAATACAGCTTGTACAGCTTGGTTGTGTGGGATTCAAGGTTTTTTATTTGATCAAATAGGATTACTAGAAGATTGGAAGCGTTTTTGGAGTGAAATTCCAGGACAAATGTTTCGTAGAGATATTACTCCAGATACGGTAAAGATTACATCGTTTATTGATACCAAGAAGCTAGATAGCCGAGATGGAGAACAGCTAGCGAGAAGATTGGAATCCTATGTACAAGAAGGTGGCGATATAAGTAAATTAGAGTGCCATTTAAGCAAAACGTATAGTGAATATTAAGCTTTTGTAAACATGAAGATTTCATGTATAAGGAACGAGAAATGCATTTGTAATCCAGATTGATTAAAAATAGAAAAGAAGGGTTTGTAATGAGAGGTTTATTTACGGGAAGGTTTGAAGGATATTCATTAGGGCATTTTCAAAAGGATCTTCTTTCAGGAATGATTGTTGGAGTTGTTGCGATTCCACTTGCTATGTCTTTTGCTATAGCTTCTGGCGTTAAGCCGGAGTATGGGATTTATACAACTTGTATTGCTGGGATACTCATTTCACTGTTTGGTGGTTCGAAGTATCAAATTGGAGGACCTACAGGTGCTTTTGTTCCGATTCTTTTAGGAGTTGTAATTACCTATGGATACGAAAATTTACTACTCGCGGGTTTGTTAGCTGGAATTATTTTATGTCTTATGGGAATCTTCAAGCTAGGCTCTTTAATTAAGTTTATTCCACGTCCTGTAACAATTGGTTTTACGTCAGGTATTGCTGTTATTATCTTTACGGGACAAATTGCTAGTTTTTTAGGTTTAACAGGTATAAAAAAGCATGAGGAATTTTTAGCGAATCTGAAGGAACTCTTCACTCATATTAATACTACCAATTTCTATAGTGTTATAACTGCTTTGATTTGTTTTTTCGTTATAGTCACAACACCAAAGATTTTGCCGAAAGTGCCAGGTTCATTAGTAGGAGTTGTTGTTTCAACTATAATTGCAACTGTATTTTTCTCGGATCATGTACCTACTATCGGTACAGCATATGGTACGATTCCAAATACACTTCCGCAGTTTAATATACCAGAAATCACACTAGAACGTATAGAACAGTTAATTGGTCCTGCATTTGTTATTGCGATGCTTGGCGGGATCGAATCTCTTTTATCCGCTGTTGTAGCAGATGGTATGACAAATAGTAAACATAACAGTAACAAAGAGCTTGTCGGTCAGGGGATTGCCAATATTGTTACCCCGTTATTTGGCGGGATTCCAGCGACTGGAGCAATTGCTCGTACAGCGACTAATATTAAGAGTGGGGCTGTATCTCCGATGTCGGGTATTATTCATGGGGGATTTGTGTTATTTACACTTCTACTGTTAGCACCATATGCTTCACATATTCCTCTTGCCAGTATGGCTCCCATTTTAATGGTGGTAGCTTGGAATATGAGCGAACAAAAACATTTTTATCACATACTCAAAATGAAGACAGGAGATTCCCTTGTATTACTAGTAACATTTTTACTTACTGTATTTACTAGTTTAACAACAGCCGTGGAGATCGGTCTTATTTTAGCTGTTATTTTGTTTACAAAACGTATGAGTAATATGCTTGTTATATCTAAAGTGCTTCCTGATCATACAAAAAAGAATGAAAAATTGTTACCGCATGTGGTAAATAAATCTCATGACTGCCCACAAATTAGTATTTATACAATAGAAGGGCCATTATTCTTTGGGGCTGCTCAAACATTTGAACAAAATATTTTAGCAACTATTCATTATAAACCTAAAGTTTTAATTTTACGTATGGGAAAAGTTCCTTTTATTGATACGACAGGAGAATCGTACTTTAGGAATATTGTTCAGCATTTCCAAAAACAAGGTGGCGTACTTCTTATTTCAGGAATTCAATCAGAGCTAAAAGTAGCTCTAGATAAGAACGGATTGTATGCTGAGATTGGGGAAGAAAACTTCTTTGATCATACAGGAGAAGCCATTGATTGTGCTTTAAGACATTTGAATGTAAAAAAATGTATAGAGTGTAAGCATTTCGCTTTTCATGAATGTACCGGGCTTTCTCAGGAAATGAATACAAGAAAGAATAAAGAAAATGCATTAGAATATTAAAAAGGTTACTTTGGAGAATGTGGAGAAGATTTTTTACAAGGTGTGAACAAGTAGTTTTTTTATACATTCAACAAATAAGTATCAAACAGCAAGAAGAGAATATCTTCCGTACATTTAAACGAAAAACGGAAATTAAAAATAATATTTATTTAATAGAATACACGAAAACGAGTGGAGGAAATAAAAATATGTCTAGTTTACCAAATTGTCCAAAATGTAATTCAGAATACACTTACGAAGATGGGAATCTTTTTGTTTGTCCAGAATGTGCTCATGAGTGGACTTTAGAATTAGAAGCTGAAAATAGTGAAGATACAAAGGTAATTAAAGATGCAAATGGAAATATTTTAAACGATGGTGATTCTGTAACAGTAATTAAAGATCTTAAAGTAAAAGGAACTTCATCAGTTGTAAAAATTGGTACAAAAGTAAAGAGTATCCGATTAGTTGATGGAGATCATGATATTGATTGTAAAATTGATGGTTTTGGAGCTATGAAATTAAAATCTGAATTTGTTAAAAAGGTATAAATACAATTTTGTTACATCAAAATTAGTTTGAAGTTAATGAATATACACTGTTTTTCAGCTGTACCCCGTGCCCAACAACTTAAGAATTTCGAATTACCTCGAAATGATAAAATGAACTTTTTGGTTATGATTCAGCAGATTTTTTTGTGGGAGTACCATGAAAGTTTAGCTTGCTAGCGATATAGTGCTGCCGAAATATTTGAAATGGCTATAAGACTATTCTTTCGATGCTATGATGAAAGATATGGAAAAGGAATAGGTGTCAGTCAGACCTCAATATTAATCTTCACCATTAGCAACAAAAAGCCACCTTTATAAGAGGTGGTTTTTTTGGTATTAATATATTTAAATTAATCACGTCTAAATGGACCTTTTGGAGCAATAAGCTCTAAATTAGTACCATCTGGATCACGGAAGTAGGCAACGCCTGTACCAAATCCAGATTTCAATCCATCTTCTTCCTGGAAGACAATCGGCTCGCCATCTGGTGCGATCCCAATTGCTTTTAGACGTTCCACAGCTGCATCAATATCTTCTACTTCAAAACAAAGATGCATCGCACTAATTTGATCATTTGAGTAAGAGGCTTTATCTGATTTAGGAAGAACATATTCTAAAATGTCGATGTTCAAATTGTCTAAGTGAAGGTTGGCATATTTAATACGAGTATCTTCAAGTCCTTGGGTTTGCGCCATTCTTTTCCCGCCAATTTCATCGATGTTTGATACTTTCTTACCCGTTAATGCTTCATAAAAAACGATAGATTTTTCTAAATTACTTACAGTAATCCCAACGTGATTTACTTGAGAGAAGCCTGCTGTTTTTTCACTCATTTTTGTTGCCTCCTATTTTTAGGTGGTGTAATGTATTCGTTTCATCAATCTTTTACTGTAATTAAAATGAGCCTTTAGTAGAAGTTCTATTCTAAGTCTTTTGTAACGAGACACGAGAAATATAAGAGTGTTTTTTGATCAGAAAAGAATCTAGTATCGGCTAGGTTTTTTATTTTTCGTTTGTCTTGATAAAAAAACTTTGATGAATTTGAAATATAGCCATTGCGCAAAAAAAGTTTGTTATTAAAAATATTATTCTTTAGTACATACATTTTTAATAAGTTAAATATATTTCATAATAGTCTCTGTAAGAGGAGGATAAGTAGAAAAGTACTTTAAAGTACCTATAGCACTTTAAAGTGCGTACTTTTTATAACTTTGAATATCATTCATAATAGCACCAGTAAGAAGAAAACAAGCTTTACGGTACTACTAGTTACCAACGATGTTACAGCAGTTTATTTGGAATCAGATTGATTGAAAGGTTGTACTATATGGCCTAATAATTTCGAAAAAATGTCGGTGTGGCATAAAACAATTATGGAGGTTAAAGATATGAGTACTTCAAATTTGAATGAAATAAGTAAACAAATTTTAAAAGAGGAGGAAACGCTTCAATTTTCCTCTTTTACAAATGAAGATGCCTTGCAACTAGGTTTATTTATCGTTGAAACAGCAAAGCGAGAGGGGAAATTGATTGCTGTTGATATAACGAAAAATGGTGTGCAATTATTTCATTTCAAGATGACAGGGACAAATGCGGAAAATACGAAATGGATTGAGCGTAAAAAACGAGTCGTTTCCCTGCATGATTGTAGCTCGTATTATATGCAGATACAAAGTGAAATAACTGGAATTTCATATAATGAAAAATATCTTTTAGATACTTCGGAATATGCTGCGTTTGGTGGATGCTTTCCTATCAGGATAAAAAACGTAGGGGTTATTGGAATGATAACAGTTTCAGGATTACCACCAGAAGAAGATCACGAATTGGTAGTAAGAGCAGTTAAAAATCATTTGAACTAATAGTTGTAACTAGTCAATAGATAATTAATTTTAGGGGGCAATACTATGCCATTAATCGAGCTAAATACTTGGCCAACCATGTCAACAGAAGAAAAGAAGGAATTTATTTATAATGTAACGGAACTTACAATAAAACTATTAAAAATTGTCCCTGACAAAATTCAAGTGTTGATAACGGAACTTGAGAAAGAAAATTGGGGTAAAGCTGGGGCTGTAGCAAGTGATGCTACCTTTGCTGAGAAAAGTAGGGTGTCCGATTGGGAGACAAAAGAGTCTTACGATACACCAGGTCGTAACGTTAATGGAATGGCTATTATTCAGATTGATATATGGAATACATTTGATCAAGAGACAAAGGATAAGTGGGTAAACGAACTTACACAAGTAACATCTAAATATACTCATGCACCTTTGGATAAAGTGCTAATTCTTATTCGTGAAATGATTCCAGGGAACTGGGGACAAAGTGGTATAACAGGAGCTAATGCAGATTTCCTTTCCAAAAGTCGTACATTTTAATCATTAAATAAAAAAGGCAAAAATGAACACATTTCTGTTCGTTTTTGCCTTTTTATTATTTGTCTGTGGTAATGAACATGATCCTTTATATGTTTAAGTAATGTTCTCTAAAGTTGCCTCTACGGGAAAGTGTATTTCTTCATTTGAAAGTCTTTTTCATGGAATGTAGATTTCAATTTTTGAGCAAAATAAATTAGGTTATATAAATGTTACTTTTTAGTACCTATAGTACTTTAAAGTACGTACTTTTTATTATGTTAAATATCATTCATAATAGCACATGTGAGAGAGAAACAAGCTTTATGGTACTAGTAATTAACTATGTTACTTTTTAGTACCTACAGCACTTTAAAGTACGTACTATTCATTATGTTACATGTATTTCATAATAGTACATGCAAGAGAAAAGTGAGACGTACGGTACTAAAAAGTACCTATAGTACTTTAAAGTGCGTTCTTTAAAAAGAGAATGAAACCATTCATAATAGCGTTTGTAGAGATTAAATATATTTTTTAGAAGATAAAAGGGCCTTTTTATCGCACTATTATGATAGGAATTATAGGGGAGAGGGGAAACTCAATTGAATTCATATACAGCATCGTCTTCAGAAGTTCAGACGAATCGAAGAAGTATATTTGCGTTATTAGCGCTAGCAATTAGTGCGTTCGGGATTGGGACAACTGAATTTGTTAGTGTCGGTTTATTACCATCTATTTCTGAAGATTTACATGTGTCGGTTAC
This sequence comes from Bacillus sp. BB081, assembly GCF_008368895.1. NCBI lineage: Bacteria > Bacillati > Bacillota > Bacilli > Caryophanales > Bacillaceae > Bacillus > Bacillus sp. BB081. Next base: position 91,843 of record NZ_QOZX01000029.1, on the reverse strand, counting down.
AACAGCTGGTTTAACAGTTTCTTTATATGCGTTAGGCGTAGCGTTTGGGGCTCCAGTATTAACGTCATTAACAGCTAATATGTCACGAAAAACGTTATTAATGTGGATTATGATTATTTTTATTATTGGTAACGGAATCGCAGCGGTAGCAACAAGCTTCACTGTATTACTTATTGCGCGAATTGTTTCTGCACTTTCGCATGGTGTGTTTATGTCAATTGGTTCAACAATTGCTGCGGCACTTGTCCCAGAAAATAAACGGGCTAGCGCGATTGCGATTATGTTTACTGGCGTAACAGTTGCGACTATTACAGGGGCACCAATTGGAACATTTATTGGTCAACAATTTGGCTGGAGAACATCATTTTTAGCAATTGTAGTAATTGGAATTATCGCCTTAATTGCAAATAGTATTCTCATTCCATCTAATATGAAAAAAGGTGCGTCTGTATCATTCCGCGATCAATTTAAACTGATTACGAATGGAAGACTGTTACTAGTTTTCATTATTACTGCATTAGGATATGGGGGAACATTCGTAACATTTACGTATTTATCTCCGTTATTACAAGAGGTAACAGGATTTAAAGCAAATACGGTTACTATCATTTTATTAGTGTATGGAATTGCCATTGCGATAGGGAATGTGATTGGCGGAAAATTATCCAATCATAATCCAATTCGAGCGCTATTCTACATGTTCTTTATTCAAGCGATTATATTATTTGTTTTAACATTTACGGCACCATTTAAGGTAGCTGGGTTAATCACAATTATTTTAATGGGGCTATTCGCATTTATGAATGTTCCAGGGTTACAAGTATATGTCGTAATGTTAGCTGAACGATTTGTACCGAGTGCTGTCGATGTTGCATCGGCAATTAATATTGCAGCGTTTAATGCTGGGATTGCTCTTGGTGCTTATTTAGGCGGTATTGTAACGAACTCGTTAGGGTTAATTCATACTGCTTGGGTAGGCGGCATTATGGTAGTAGGTGCTGTTATTTTAACAGCGTGGAGTATGGCATTAGAAAAACGAGATCAAGTAAAATAAAAGGAGAGAAAATAAAATGAAAAACTTACAAAGTACAACAAAATTGCATAACGGTGTAGAAATGCCTTGGTTCGGTTTAGGTGTATTTAAAGTAGAAGAAGGACCAGAACTTGTAGAAGCAATTAAATCAGCAATTAAAGCAGGGTACCGTAGTATCGATACAGCGGCGATTTATGGAAATGAAGCAGCTGTAGGTGAGGGAATCCGTGCAGGTATTGAAGCAACTGGAATTTCAAGAGAAGAATTGTTTATCACTTCAAAAGTATGGAATGCAGACCAAGGATACGAAGAAACAATTGCTGCGTATGAAGAGAGTTTAAAAAAATTAAAACTAGATTATTTAGATTTATATCTTGTTCATTGGCCTGTAGAAGGGAAATATAAAGATACGTGGAGAGCGTTAGAAACACTTTATAAAGAAAAGCGTGTACGTGCAATTGGCGTAAGTAATTTCCAAATCCATCATCTGCAAGATGTAATAAAAGATGCAGAAATTAAGCCAATGATTAACCAAGTAGAATACCACCCTCGTTTGACACAAAAAGAATTACAAGCTTTCTGTAAAGAACAAGGTATTCAAATGGAAGCATGGTCACCATTAATGCAAGGACAATTATTAGATAACGAAACATTACAAGAAATTGCTGAGAAACACGGTAAAACAACAGCGCAAGTTATTTTACGTTGGGATCTTCAAAATGGAGTTATTACAATTCCAAAATCAACGAAAGAACACCGCATCATTGCAAACGCTGATGTATTTAACTTTGAGTTAACGAAAGAAGATATGGAAAAAATCGATGCATTAAACCAAAATCACCGCGTTGGTCCAGATCCTGATAACTTCGATTTCTAATAAAAATGAGTAAAAAGAGTGCGAAAGTTGCACTCTTTTTTTTATTTTCTATTCAATAAAGTGTTTCTGTTTATATTATGACTTTTAAATTACTTTAGGCGATCTAAAGAACTGATTAACAGTATTAAAGTTTGACATAAAATAATGCATTCTATATTATGTATGCTATAGCATGTAAATTGCGATTTATTTGGAGGTGGCATATGGACTTATATGAGTTAACAGGACATCTTGTTTATCATACTGATGTGAAGTTAACAAATGATATAATGCAAGTTATTAATCACATATTCCTTATAAAATTTATCATTTATATGCTATAGCATATAAGTTTCATCTCATAACTTGTAACGGAAAAAATTTAAATAATACAGTAGATATATTATGAAAAGAGGAGATTTTAGTTATGGAAAAATTCATAGTAGCGTTTGATAGAGAACTTGTAATTGCAGAAAAAAAAGATTCAACATGGAGCGTCCAATCGCAGTTTGTAGGTGCGAATCCAGTTGCTTTAGCTTCTGATCCATACGACCCAGAAAGAATGTATTGTGGTACTTTTGATAGGGGATTATGGAGAAGCAAAGATGGAGGAAGTTCATGGGAAGCGATTGGTACGTTACCTTCGTTTGGTGAAGTGTTCCCAGCCGATGCTATTCATATGAGAGCTATTACAGCGGTTGCTGTATCTCCAGCGAAGGGGGATGACGGTAACGGGATTGTATATGTAGGAATTGAACCGAGCGCAATGTTTGTATCTAAAAATGGAGGAGACAGTTTTGAACTGCTAACGGATTATCGACAAATACCATCGTATTCATCATGGTTCTTTCCTCAACGAACATATACGCATCATGTAAAACACATTGAAATTGATGCTAATAATCCAGAAACTATTTATACGACTATTGAAGTTGGGGGATTAATTAAAAGTGTAGATGGCGGTATGACATGGACTGAGGAAAAAGAGGGGAACTTTCACGTGCTTAAATCACATCGCAATGCCCCAAATCGTTTATACGGGGTGTTAGGTGATTCATTCTTGAAAGAACCAGGTCAAGAGTATGCGGAGAGTAATGATGGAGGTAAGACTTGGAACTATATGTGTAGTGGGCTAAAGCATCATTACGCATATCAAATGGCAGTTAACCCAAATAATCCAGAAAATATTATTATCGCAACATCGTCAAATCCACACGTAGCACATGATTACAATAATGGAAATTGTGAATCATATATTTATAAGAAAGAAAAAGATCAGCCTTGGGCAGAAATGAATGCAGGTTTACCAACTCCCAAAGGCACAATCATACCAGTATTAAAGGCAACAAGTGATGGAACGTTCTATTTATTTAGTAATAAAGGTGTTTATCAGTCGGTAGATAGCGGTTCAAATTGGACATCATTAGAGATTCCTTGGGAGAATAGATTTACGGAACAACATCCTTATGAGATGTTAATCATTAAATAAGTAACGGATATAGTCTTTACTACTATTCATTGGTAATGTTTAGTTGAATTTAAATTAAAAATGAAAAAAGCCAGGTAATGCGTTATTCATGCTGCCTGGCTTTTTTGACCATCAATTTAAGGTTATTTTCATATTTGTGTAAATATGAAACAAGCAGGATACATGAATAGAGAATGGGTAAAATAGTACCGAATGATGATTAGATTTTATGAATGATGTTATAAGGATTTTTTTAGGGAAACTGAAGGAAGCAGTGTGTTTAGATTCAGAATGACTAGCAATTGGTGTTAGGGAGTTCAATGGTTCAAAAATGAACTCATTTCAACTCATATTATCTTCGCAATGTATCATTTTGAAGAATATTAAAACTTAGGAGGAAATGAATTATGACAAAAGATTTCTATACTGCACTGAAAGAAAGACGTACTTACTATGGAATTAACAAAGAGGTACAAGTATCGGATGAAAAAATTAAAGAAATCGTGGAGTTTGCTGTGAAATATACTCCATCAGCTTTCAATTCTCAAACTGCGCGATTAGTTGTATTATTTGGTGAAGCTCATAATAAATTATGGGATATTACAACTGAAACATTAAGAAAAGTAGTTGGAGATGGAGATTTCTCAGGAACGCAACAAAAAATGGATTCTTTTAAAGCTGGTTATGGAACAGTACTATTCTTTGAAGATGAGGCTATCGTTAAATCGCTTCAAGAAAAATTTGCTGCATATGCTGAAAACTTCCCAATTTGGTCACACCAAGCATCAGGTATGCACCAATTAGTCGTGTGGACAGGATTAGAAGCAGAGGGATTAGGGGCATCTTTACAACATTATAATCCATTAATTGATGATGAAGTGAAAGCGGAATGGAACGTTCCTGCTAATTGGAAACTAATTGCACAAATGCCATTTGGTAATCCAACGGCTGCACCAGGAGAAAAAGAATTCCAACCACTTGAAGAGCGTGTGAAATTTCATAAGTAATAAAGTAAAACTTTAATTAGTATTGGTCTTACTGTCCGTAAATAACGGGGGAAGCTAATTGTATTGTGAAAATAAAACTGTTTAGTTACAAAAAAGTTTATTCGTTCTTTTTATTAATCGAGTATGTATGAATAAAAGGTGTTAAAAACACTATTTTAATCTTTAAAGGAAAAAGGTGATCGTTTTGATCACCTTTTTTTATTTCTTTAATTTTATTCATTAAAAAACGCTAGGTTTTCATAAATGCTTGAAAACCTAGCGTTTTAATCATAGGTATCTGTAATTTGATTACTTAAAAATATATACGAAAAAGCTTTTATGCTATTCCTCAAGTTCTATCCATTCCTGTGACCATTCTTCTATTCCGCGAATAATAGCTTCCAAAGCAAATCCTTTTTGAGTTAAAGAATATTCTATACGAACTGGTGTCTCAGGAAAGACTTTACGTTCGACAATTCCTTCTAGTTCTAATTCTTTCAATCTTTCTGAAAGTAATCTTCCGCTAACAGGAAGAGAAGATTCAAGCGTACAAAAGCGCTGAGATCCAGAAAAAAGTTGGTAAATAATTAGTGCTGTCCATCGTTGGCTAAAAAATTTCATTCCTTTTTCAAAGCGAGGGCATAATGTAGAATCATTCATTTTCCTTCACCTCCTAAAATAAATTATATAACATCTTACTATTAGTAACAAATGTTTTTATAATTAATTACTTGACGTAAATTAATTACGAATATATACTAACTTACATAAAGTAACTAAGTTGTTTTATGTAACTGAAACTCTTTTCTTTAAATGGCCAAAGTTGTAATAATACATATTGCATATAAGCTGAGAGAAAAAAGAATATCATCTGTAAAAACACTTACGTTGTGTAAGTTAAACAATAAAAAATATAACAATGGAAGAGAATTTTTTAGAGATTCTCTATACTAGGAGGTACCAAATGGTTACAACAGATACAATTCATATGTTAGAAGATAAAATTCAATTTATACATCAAGATGGAAAGGATATATATTTAGTAGGTCCTATCAAATTGCCAATTAATTTATATGGGGAGACTAAAGTTTTCCAATGGTATTCTTGGTTACAATGTAGTGAGGTTACAAATAGTGTAGAAGGAATTATTGAAAAACTTTCATCTATTAATTTAGCTGATATGCAGCAATCTAGTGTGCTTGTATATGGTGATTTTGAGAATTCTGAAGATGCCCTAATTCGTATGCATAGTATTTGTCACACGGGTGATATCTTTGGTAGTAAACGTTGTGATTGTGGATTCCAATTAAAGCAGTCTTTACAAATGATTACAGAACATGGTTCAGGCGCTTTATTTTACTTAGCGAATCATGAAGGAAGAGGGATTGGCTTGTTTAGTAAAGCGATGACGTACCTCTTGCAAGAAAATGGATTAGATACAGTAGAAGCTAATCTAAACTTAGGTTTTGAAGATGATGTTCGAAACTATGATGATACAATTGAAGTATTAAAAGCACTACGCTCAAAACCTGTAAAACTTATTACAAATAATCCGAAAAAATTAGAAGCGTTACAAAAAGCTGGATTAAATGTTACGAGTCGTGAACCGTTATGGGGGGATGTCTCAGAGTTTAATGAGAAATATTTGCAAACGAAGATTCAGCGTTCTGGACATTTTGAAGGGGGACACTTACATGCTTGAGCATGAATTGTATATGAAGCTAGCACTAGAAAATGCCAAGGCTATGAAGGGACAAACCACTCCAAATCCACTGGTTGGATCTGTAATTGTAAATGATAATCGAATTGTAGGGATCGGAGCACATATGAAGGCTGGTGAACCACATGCCGAAATACATGCGATACGTATGGCGGGAGAGCAAGCCCGTGGTGGTACAATCTATGTAACTCTTGAACCTTGTTCTCATCATGGAAGAACAGGACCTTGTGCAGAAGCAATTGTACAAGCAGGAATTAAGAAGGTAGTAGTTGCTACACTTGATCCAAATCCACTTGTTTCTGGAAGTGGAATTAAAATTCTGCAAGATGCTGGTATTGAAGTGCTTGTAGGAGTATGTGAAGAAGAATCTAAAAAGATGAATGAAGTCTTTAATAAATATATTATGACAAAGCGCCCATTTGTAACGATTAAATCAGGAGTTACATTAGATGGGAAAATTGCTACTTCTTTATCGGATAGTAAGTGGATCACATCTACAGAGGCAAGACAGGAAGTACACCAAATACGAAACGAAAATGCAGCTATTTTAGTAGGAGCGAATACTGTACAAAAGGATAATCCATCATTGACAACGCGTATTCCAAATGGAAGAAATCCAATTCGAGTAATTTTGGACTCAACATTACGCATACCAATGGAAGCTAACGTTGTTACAGATAGGGAAGCCCCTACCTGGATATTTACAACAAGTAATCATGCAGCGGAAAAAAAGAAAGCATTAGAAAATGCAGGAGTCAAAGTATTTGTTACTAGCGGAGAAAAGCATATAAACTTATATGAGATGCTTGATGTTTTAGGGCGAAAAGGAGTTTCCTCCCTGCTCATTGAAGGTGGTGGAGAGGTAAATGCTTCGTTTATTGAAAATAAATTGATGGATAAACTTATTTTATATTTCGCCCCTAAAATTATTGGGGGGAGATTGGCCCCTAGCTTTGTAGAGGGGACTGGTATTACTAAAATGCAAGATGCAATTGAATTTAAGGATATATCATTTACCCAGGTTGGAAAAGATTATAGATTTATTGGCTATCCAGAATATCGGAAAGATGAGAAATAAGGAGATTAAAAACTACTTATATTTTCCGATGAATGGATTGCAGAAAGGAGCGATGAAGAGTGAAGTTTGGATTTGATATCGATGATACATTAATTGATTTAAGGCAGCATGCTTTTCATTTATATAATAAAAAATTAAACAAAAAAGTAGGATTGGATGTGTTTCATTCTTTAAAAATAATTGAAATTCATGAAGCATTTGGCATGACTTCGGAGGAAGGCAGTCATATGTGGAATAGTTTGCTGGATGAGATTTATTATACTTCTTGTTCACCGTTTCCGTATGCAGTAGAGACATTGCAAGAATTAGAAAGACAAGGACATGAAATTTACTATATAACGGCGCGACCTAAAGAGCATGGAGAGCAAACAAAAAAATGGTTAATAGAAAAAGGTTTTCCGGTACATGAAGATCGCTTTTTCTATGGAATGAAGGATGAAGAAAAAATACACTTTATACAAGAAATGAAATTAAACTATTTCTTTGATGATAAGCCGGCTGTCTTAGAAACATTAATAGGAAAACCGATAAATGTGTATGCAAAAACTACTTCTTACAATCAACATCTCAATATCCCGCGTATTACAAGTTGGACAGAGTTAGGAAATATTATAAAGAAAAGTATGTAAAGATTTAATTAGAAAATTAAATAGAGCCAAGAGCATATTGAGTATTACAATTTTAGAGGAAAGACATATGTCATATGTCTTTCCTCATTTTTTTGGGGATTACAGGGAATATCACATATCCATCAACTTAAGAATTTTATAACACCCAAAGCAAAGAAATGTACAATTTCGCATGAAGTTGTACATTTCTTTGTTTTGGGGGGCACTTCAAAATGTTAGCTTGATGGGCATGGGGTACCGCCCACATTTTAACGAAAATATATGCTAAGAAAGTTTTGACATAAAAAAGCCGATTTTTACCCAGTTAAGAGTACATCGGCTCGTTAATATTTAGCAGTAATTTCTTATCCATTTATGCATAAAGATCTTACCGTTATCGCTGCCGTTGTTAGAATCCAGTTTTACATAGGTTGCTACCAAAAATTTGAAAAAATAAATTTAATTGCTTGAAAATTCATTTCGGATGATTTATATTTATATTAAATGATAGATTTATATATCAAAAATAACTTTATACAAAGAAAGGTGTGACTGAGATTGTTAAACGCCCCATTGATGGGAAGCATTTAGGTGCAGCAGCATTGAAATGATTGGGAAGAAATGAGTGAGCCTTCACAATAAAGAACGCTATAACTTTATGTAGTGCTTGATACCCTTGTATTAGATTATTTGGTAAAAACATCGAAACTCATTGAAATATATTTCTGTCTAAGTTGTTATCATGTCTTGATGAAAAACGTAAAAAATAGACAAGAGAAAATCCTGGAAAACCTGTTCAGAAAGTATGGTATGAAGGCAAGTTTGTGAAGTGAATTCAAAAACAATTGGACAAAAGTGAGGTAAATAATATGACTTTTGAAGAAAAATTACAAGCATATGCAGAACTTACGGTAAAAATTGGTGTCAATATTCAACCAGGGCAATACTTATTAGTCAATACATCAGTGGATGCATTGGATTTCGTCCGTATAGTTGTGAAAGAGGCTTATAAGGCTGGGGCTGGGCGTGTTCATGTTAATTTTTCGGATGAGGAAATGGATCATGCTTACTTTGATCATGCCTCAGATGAAGAATTTAATCGTTTCCCAGAATGGATAGTTAAAATGAATGATGAGCTGATTGAACGTAATGGCGCACTATTAATAATAGATGCTACAGACCCCGATAGATTTACAGGTATTTCAGCTGATCGTCTAGCTACCTATCAAAAGGTATCAGGAGCTGCTCTAGGAAACAATCGCAACGCCGTAATGAAGGATTTAATAGCTTGGTCGATGGTAGCAGTTCCTTCATCAAAGTGGGCATCGAAGGTGTTCCCGAATTTAGCAGCTGAGGATCAAGTACCAGCATTATGGGAGGCTATTTTTAAAGCTGTTCGTATCGGTGAAGGAAATGTGGTTGAAAAATGGTGTGAACATGTAACAAATTTAGAATCTCGTGCGGTCCTATTAAACAATAAAAAATATGCGATGCTTCACTATACAGCGCCAGGTACTGATTTAACAATTGCATTAGCTCCACAGCATAAATGGATTACTGGAGGTGGTAAAACGCCAAATGATACTATCTTTATGGCTAATATGCCGACAGAAGAGGTTTATACGTTACCGATGAAACAAGGTGTAAATGGCTATGTAAGCAATACAAAACCATTAGTTTATCAAGGGAATATTATCGACGGTTTTAAACTGACATTTGAAGAAGGAAAAATTATTAAAGCTGAAGCACAGATAGGACATGATTTGTTACAGGAGCTTATTAATGTGGATGAAGGCGCCTGCTATTTAGGTGAGGTAGCACTTGTACCACATCTATCGCCAATTTCAGCATCGGGGATTTTATATTTTAATACATTGTTTGATGAAAATGCCTCGAACCATTTAGCGATTGGTAAAGCTTATCCAACTTGCTTAGAGGGTGGAAGGGATTTAGATAACGATCAGCTTGAAACGTTAGGTGCAAATAGTTCAGTAATACATGAGGACTTTATGATTGGCAGTAGTGAGATGGACATCGACGGTATTCTACCAGATGGAACTGTAGAGCCAATTTTCCGTAAAGGTAGCTGGGCATTTTAAGTTTTTAATTTGAAGAAAAGAGTATAGTGGATGAAACGATTATTAAGCATAATTGGTGCAACTATATAGGTGTTTCATCTGTTTTTGCTCAGATTGAAAATTACCTCTTTAATTAGAAGTAAAATGCATTCAAAGGAGATAGGCCAATGAATTTCTGGGAAATCGTTTTGATAGTTGTGAATTTTAGTCTATTGAGTTGGATACTGTTAGTAGGCAGAGAAACGAAAAAGTGGTCTAAATTAGCTACTTTGGTTGCTGTTGTAATGGTTACAGTTCAGCTATTGGTAGAAGGTTTTAGATGGCAGATGATTCCGGCATATGCATCCCCAGTTATCTTGATTTTATGCTATTTATTAGCTGGGCGAAAAAAGGGCTTTAGAAGCCGGGGTATATTCATAGTTAAAACTTTGCTGTTGTGCATCTATTTGTCTGTAGCAGTTGTGCTACCCTTACTTATGCCAATATTTTCATTTGAAGAACCAACTGGCCCACATAGGGTCGGTACGAAGCTATATCATTGGGTTGATCATCAAAGAAATGAACCATATTCGCAAAATCCAACTGATCGACGCGAACTGATGGTGCAAATTTGGTATCCTGCAGCTGAAAAAAGCAAGGAGGATCAAGAACCTTACATTCGTAACATAAATGAGCTCTCCAAGGGATTGGAAAAAACATTGTCCATTCCTACATTTGCATTCAGCCACTTAGAATTGGGAAAATCTCATTCGTTTATGGATTTACAGCTCTCAGACTCAGAGAATCATTATCCCATATTACTTTTCTCTCATGGTTTTAATGGTTTTCGTAATCAAAACACGTTTGAAGTTGAGGAGTTGGCTAGTCAAGGCTATATTGTTCTAAGTATCGATCATACCTTTGATACTGCAGCTACCGTCTTTCCAGATGGTCGAGTTGCTTACGTACAGCCCTTCAATTTAACTGATGACGAAGGGGATAGCCACATAAAATTATGGGAGGAAGATGTCACCTTTGTGCTTAATCAGATAGAGAAACTTAACCAAAACGATGAGACCGGCTTCTTTACAGGAAGGCTTGATACCTCACGAATTGGAATGTTTGGGCACTCTTACGGTGGAGCTACCGCAGCACAAATACTTGCAAAAGATTCTCGTGTCAAAGCAGCTATTAATATGGATGGCGCCTTGTATGGGGAAATTTTACCTGAAAGTGGGATTGGAAAACCATTTCTGCTCATGAGTGCAGAAGAGCCTGATGAAGCAGATCCCTATAAAGTGAGGGAGCGATATGAACGTGGGTTAGCTGGCGGTGGTATGTCAATGGTCATTCCTCATACAGATCATACAAGCTTCACTGATTTACATTTGTTCTCCCCACTGTTGCAGAGCCCAGGTGAAAATCCAAAGGAAGTTCATCGCGTTATCAACGAATTCAGCCTGGCATTTTTTGACCAGTATGTAAAACAGAAGGATGACGGCTCAATCCTTAAAAGGCTGATGACCAAATACCCGGAAGTGAATTTTAAAGTAAACCGATAACTTTATGCAGAAAGTACCTTCATTATAAAATATTCAGTAATTAAATGAAGTACAAATGGATTCAATGAAAAAATGCTGGGAAAATTAGCAAGAAGGATAACCATATTAGTGAAAAAAATAAAAATATCACAAGGGAACATCGTGAAAAATAGCTTAAAAAACCCAGCTAATGTGATTATTTTCTCTACTAAGAAAGCGACTCGTACCATTTCCTTTGGCTTTTGTATGTATTACATCCAAAAATTAATCTCTTCATCGTCATCTACATAATGAAATGCTAAAAATGAAACATTCAAAGTACTATCAGTTTCAGTAATATAATTCTTTTGGAAAAGCTAAATTTAGCAGCTGGACACTTTGTTTGAGATTGTTTATCATAATATCAAATGATATATTTATCTATCAAAAAATGACGAATTTATATATAAAAAGGGAGAGATTGACGATGAAGAAAGACTTATCAACGTTAAAGGAAGCGAGATTTAACGCAATTCTTGATTCGGCTACTATATTGCTTGTTGAAAATCCTACTGCTTCGATGAATGAAATTGCGGAATATGCGGGAATTGGCATTGCTACACTCCATCGCTACGTCGAAAGCAGAGAGAAATTGATGCTGTTCTTGGGCCATCGGGCTATACAACTGGTGAGTGATACCGTAAACCAGATCCCACTGGATGAAGAAAGAAGTGAAAACTATATTCCAGAACTCATTGAAGTGTTAATCCCTTTAGGTGACAAAATCTATTTTCTAGGTCATGATGCATCTGTATTTAACAACAAAGAATTAGGTGAAGCCGAAGAGAAGCTGAGGGAACCTATACGACGCGTTATTGAGCTGTTACAACAACGTGGTTACTTTCAGCAAACGGTTAGCAGCGAATGGATTTTGAATACGCTTTATGCCCTGATTTTCCATACTTGGGAACAAGTACATGAAGGAAATGTGGCTAAAAAATCTGCTGCAGAGCTTGTTTTAAATACATTTTATTATGGTTTCAAAGCTAAGGGTGATTTGAGAAGGGAGTGAACTAATACAAATCCATGATAATTAACATCAATAATATATAAAGCGAAAAGGAGTACTGGGAAATGAATCAAATCTCTATAGTAAAGGCTGTTCAACAATCCATGGTCGGCGCCCAGCTAAATATAATGGCATTGGAATACATGGCGTTTCCACTTGCAGGATCTGAGGAGAAGAACACAGTCGAAGGGGAATTTTGTAAGCTATGGCGGCAGGGGAACAACCGTTTTAGTCATCAATACGCTTATGAAGCTCAAATGGACGGGAAAACTTTAGGGATGATTACTTGCTATCCCATCCCCGTTTTAAATCGTCTTGCTTGGCCCACTTTTAAACAGCTACTTTCATTCCGAAAGTTTGGTTTTCTTGTTTATAACATTCGGAATATCAAAATGCTTTATTCCATGATTACCTTGAAGGAGGGAGAAGATGACGAGTTTCACATCGGAACAATCGCCTTATTTCCCGAAAGTCGAGGATTGGGGATAGGTACCAGACTACTTGCGTTTGCTGAGGAACAGGCTTCCCTGCAAGGCTTTGCCAAATGCTCTCTAACAGTAAAGAAAGAGAACCAACTTGCCATTAAATTGTATCAGAGATTAGGCTACCAGATTACAAGTGAAATCAATAAACCAAAGTTATCGTTGTACAGAATGGTCAAAAACGTAGGACGTTACAACCTTTTATAAAAAATTTGTAACGTATTAGGGCAGTACTAATGGTACCGCCCCGTCGCTATCAAGCCAAGATTAAATAAAAATCAACTATATTAGATTTTTTTCAAAAATTTAATATAAACTATTTGGAAATTTGTACTAAATATTTAGAAAAAGAAAAAATCTTACCTGAAATTAAACGTATATTATCTTAGCTTGATGGGCATGAGGGAATACCGCCGTTTCTTTAAAGTGTGATGTGCTGGGAGTACTTCTAATAGAGAGGAAATAGAAAAATGAGAAATAAGAAAAAATTTTTTTAAGTTAGTCTTGTATGGAAGTGTAATTTATATATCAATGATGGGTTCCCCTGGTGCCGCAGTATTTGCGGATATTTTGGATGAGAAGTTAAAGAATTAATGGGATGTGTTCATAATCATGAATTTTTGGATTCTTAGTATAAAAAACATTACTTAAATTATATATTAGAATATATAAAATGAATTGGAATTATTAAGAAACAGTAAGGTTGGTACAAAACTAAACATATTAATAACTATATCAAGTATTGCATGTATAGTATTATCCCTAATAGGGTTTTGGAGATTAGAAAGAGGGAAAAGTACTTCCTTTAATATGTATGAGGATAATTTACTACCAATTGAGTGGATTGGGATTGTAGAATCTAATTTTTATCACGTTAATATGAACTTTATGGAAATAATGTTATCAAAAGATGAAAAAAGAATGAACGAATTAATAAGAGAAAGGGATGGAATCTGTAAGGAAAATGATCATCTTTTAAAGCAGTTTGAGGCTAAAGTTATTTCTACTAAAGAAAAAGAATTATATAACCCGTTTTACGATATTTTGGGGTTTATCATTAAATATTCATATATGCAAAATTTCATACATTTAATGATTGATAATCATGAGTTAATGTAACTATAATAATTACACTGATAAGTAACTTACTGAACACAGTTATAAGTGAAGAAGGAGGAGGATTTTATTGTATTTTGTATATAAAAAATAGAAAAGGAGATGTACAAATGAAAAGGTTACTTGTTATAGGTATCGTGTATACAATGTTTTTCCTCATAGGAAATATACACTTACATGCTGATGAACGAACAAATGTAAAAGAAATTACTAGTTTAGAAGAGCCTACTTGGATATTCCAGGCGGGCATAAGTAAGGGGAAATATCATGATCGACAAGATTTAGGATTTATTTTGAAGAGAAATACACCATTAAAGGTAAGACAAACGAATCCTAATTTTAAAGGCAAATTAACATTACGCTTATTATCTAATGACTCAAAAAATGAAAAATCCATACAAGTAGGAAATGAATGGGTTACTATTCAAGGTGATACGCCTTTAGTGCCTTTCATAGATACTCCGTATGGTGGTGAAGAGCGCGCCATACTTGAGTACCAAGTAGAGAATAAAAGTACTACTAAACCTCTTCCCATTTATAAACAACAGGGAAATGTATCTCGATTTTTTAATACATGGGATCAATTTGATGGAGAGTATGCATTAATTCAAGGGGAGAGTTTCCAATTATTTGTACCTAAAAAAGATAAAGAGTTAGTAAGGTCTTTAAAAGATTTTCAATCGTTGGATGAGTTAATTGCGTATTATGAAGATATTTTTAAAATGTATGATTCAATTATTGGGTTAGATGGCTCAACGGTTGAAAATAAAAAAAGTCAAAATCGTTATTTCTTAAAAGCAGATATATCCGGTGCTGGCGGTGCCTATTATGGCGCAAATTGGACAGCGAATAGTACAGATAGCACAAAGATGTGGTTAGATAAACTAAGTTGGGGAACTTTACATGAAATCGCCCATGGATACCAAGCTGGTTTTGATAATCAAGGAATATTTACAGGAGAAGTTTCTAATAATCTATTTGGTGTTCAATATCAATATAGTAAATACGGCAAAAAAGCAGATCAAGTTGGTTGGTTATTTAATTTTGGGAAGAAGGAACAGGTAGAATGGAATTTATACAATGCTCTAATGAAAGAAAATAAAAATTATGATGACTTAGATTTACGACAAAAACTTATTCTTTTAACGATGGCGAAACAAAAAGCTGGCGATGAAGCCTTTGTAAAAATGTATCAAGGTTATCGAAAACTAGCTAGCAATATTGCTTTTAAAAAAAGCGACCATTCTTTACCAGATTTAATGAATCAGTATTATAGTGAAAATGCACAAGTTGATTTTACAGCCGTTTTTGAAAGATGGGGCTTTAAACTTAATAATAAACAAATAGAGATTAATAGGGCGAAAGGTTATCCGGCTGTTACTTCTTTAGCTTATATAGTGCCTGAATCACAATTAGCTAAAGCGAGATCTCTAGTTGACCCTGATATTCCGATAAACTCCAATTTTGAAATAGTTACGAATCAGCAAATTGCTTCACTTGGACTAAAAGGGAAGTTGCATATCCATTTAAATACAAATGAAATAGATACATTGAAAGGAGGAAAAATTAAATTAAAAGAAGGGAATACAGTTATTCAAGAAAAAACAATTGAAACAGCAGATATCAAATTACAAGACGTACCAAATGGAATCTATACGGTTGAGATTTCAGGTGGGAAAACGGATAGTATGTACCATTTCAGTACGTATTATGCCTATGTAAAAGAAAAAGATAATAGTCTAACGATTGATGTTAACGAAATGAAAATGAGCAAGTTAGTAAATCAAACGATTCAATTCCTAGGATTAGGAGATGATCAGTTTGCTGAATTAAATACAGACTTAGAGCAAAAGCGAGCTGTTTTTACAGTTACTACTAAAACGCCTCATAGCTATTATGCAGGTGAAAAATATGCATCAATTGAGGTGTTTAATGATAAAGGGGAAAAAATTTATACGAGGGCAATGGAAGGAACAAACGTAACGATTGTAAAAGATACCATTCCACTAAAAGAAGGGTATAGAATTAAAATCTATCATGATGAAATAAAAAAACGATTAACTAGTAAAGCTACTATTATTAATCCTATGAATAAAACAAATGAATTTATAATGACAAAATGGGGATTGAAAAATACTTCTTTGCAAAATAATCCAGAAGAAAATCTTATGCAAAGAATTGATAGAGAAATGGAAGCGATTATAAGTAATCCTGTTTTAAAAGAGATACCAATGCAAAAATTAGAAATGAAAAAGAATGTGTGGATGGCAATAAATATGTTATCAGAACCACAAAAAATAACGTATATGAATAAATATAAAGATAGCTTATATAATGAGTAATTCTTGAAAATGGTAAAAACTCATTAGAAGTACAAGCTGTCCAACAAGCCTTTAAAGCAGCTTATATTTAATACTATTGTGATGAATTATAAACCCTTTTATCCCGCTTTAATGGGCAGTAAGACCCTCACCTCAAAATTCAGCGAAAGCAAAGAAGTTAGGTGGGGGATCAACTGCCCATAAAAGTCCGATTGGTTCAGCTAATAATCAGTGAGGGATGAAGAAAACCCCCACTGATTAAAGTTTCACTTTATTTTAATGTAATGATTAATTTGTATGCATAGACAAAAACCTTGTAGAATTTTTCTGCAAGGTTTTTTAGAATGTCATTTTACTTCAAGTGTTATTATCTCGCATTAATTGGTAATTTGGATAAGTAATAAGGTGTTTTTAAATTACTCTTTCTTAAGTGCATAAAACTTCTTATAACATTGGACAATAAGATGTATTATATAGTTTTTTAGTTAATTAGGATAAAAATAATCCTAAAACTGTATGTAAGAATATGTAATTTTACACTCTTTTCTATGATAGAAAAGCATACTGCGTTAGTAAATATAAAAAGTTAGAAATTATGGTATATAGGGCACTTTTTTGTTCCTATGGAACTTTAAAGTGCGTAATTTTCTTTCTAGTTAATATGGATCATAATGGTATTTACTAGTTGGTTTTAGCTTTACGCTGCTGTTGATGTGATTTTTTACATTAGAATAATGCAAAATGATTTGAATCAGAATTATCGAGTAAATCAAAATGCTGATAAATTCGATTTCTAATTCAGTACAGAGTGAAATAGCTACATAACTTTCGTTTATACTTTTTTGAGAAAAGGGTCGATCTGCTTATTTTCTGTTAAAGATGAGAGAAGTGAACCACAATATAAACGTAATTATTTATTCCAACAAAGTCAATAATCTAGCACATGAATCTGGGAGGGATCTATATGCATATGCAATTAAAAGGAAAAACAGCACTGGTTACTGGATCTACGGCAGGGATTGGAAAAGCAATTGCCACTTCATTAGTAGCGGAAGGAGCTACTGTACTTATTAATGGACGCCGTGAAGAAAATGTTAATCAAACGATAAAAGAAATTCGAGCGCAGTATCCTGATGCTATTCTTCAACCCGTAGTAGCTGATTTAGGAACAGAACAAGGGTGCCAAAATGTGATTGAAAAGTACCCTGAAGTAGACATTCTTATTAACAACTTAGGAATTTTTGAACCTGTAGAATATTTTGATATTCCTGATGAAGATTGGTTTAAATTGTTTGAAGTCAATATTATGAGTGGTGTTCGACTCACTCGCTCGTATTTAAAAAAAATGATTGAAAGAAAAGAAGGAAGAGTTATCTTTATTGCTAGCGAAGCAGCCATTATGCCATCTCAAGAAATGGCTCATTATAGTGCGACTAAAACGATGCAACTGTCACTTTCTCGCAGTTTAGCTGAGCTGACGACAGGAACGAATGTGACTGTTAATACTATAATGCCTGGTTCGACTTTAACGGAAGGAGTGGAGACTATGTTAAATAGTCTTTATCCTAATGAGCAATTGACAATAGAAGAAGCTGAGAAGCGATTTATGAAAGAGAATCGACCAACCTCTATCATTCAAAGACTTATTCGACCAGAAGAAATTGCTCATCTTGTCACTTTCTTAAGTAGCCCACTTTCTTCAGCAATTAATGGTTCCGCGTTGCGAATAGACGGGGGATTAGTACGTAGTGTATTTTAATAAATTAAAAACAACATAATATTCTGTTGAAGGTAAAGATGGTAAGACAAGTGAATTGTATTTTATCTATAAACGGAAATATACAAACAGCAAATTGCGACATGAAAACAGCCGGATTTTCTACTATAAGAAAAATTTGGCTGTTATTTTTTTACTTGTTGTAAAGGATGGAAAGCTTTTAGCGTTGTGGCATCTCTCATGTTAAATTAGTAATTAAGAAAAAGGTATGCTCCATTTGAAGCATACCTTTTTAGTTTGCAATTTTATTTATTTTTATCTAGCTCGTCTTGATTATCAAATTTATCTAAAACCTTTAATAAAATAGTTAAGATAATTGTGGATACGATTGCTATAATTAAAATGCCATGAGGTGATAGTTGAACCGAAGTTAATCCAACTTTAGCTATGCCAAAATATCCTACATAAGTAGCTAAGAATGATGTAACCACTGAAATCGTAAATCCTAAAAATCCTAATTCATCTAGTTTCTTTTCAGGTAATCCACAAACACTTAAAATCTTAGTGAAAATAGCAGCTACTATGAATAACTCAATGGACAGAATAAATAATGACATGACTCCAGAATATACAATTTCATCTGGCATCCATTTCCCTAATGCTAGCATTAGAAGAGCAGGAAGGAAGAGTGGTAAAAATAGTCCTAAAATCATGACTACGATTTCCATTTTATTTGGTGCTTCATTATTATTTTGATTGCTCATAAATCCTCCTAAATAGTAATATGAATGATAGTCTCATGAAGAGTTCAATATATACTATCACATTAAATTAATGAATTTAATATTATTTTTTATTCAGAAAAGGGAGGGCAATTGAGGTCCTCAAAATATGTGTTGTTTTCGTATTTTAACTGTAAGAAATTATATAGTTGGATTCAGCTGGGGTTTTCAAGGATTAGATAGTTCAACAGTAAATTTTAGATATATAGGTTCTTATGGAAGAGGGGCAGCAATTTGAAGTTTTCGTAATTCAGATATATCAATAACTTTTCCGTTGGACATGTATGTAACATACATGTAGAGGGGATTAAAAAATATAATAAATAAAGTTGCATAAAATGGACCTGTATGCAACTTTACTATTCTTCCTATGATCGCTCGCAGCATGAAATTTGATAAATGATGTTAGCAATAAAGGAGTTTTATTTACTCTGTTACTTTCTAGCAACGAGCAATCGTTATTTTTATCGGATTTTAGTTACCAAACGTTTTTCAACACTATTTTTCCTATTGCTTTATTCAACTCCAAATATTCATGTGCTTGTGCAACTTCATCAAACGTAAAAGTTTTCGAATCTAGCAATGGGCGAAGTTTTCCTTCTTCTACTATTTGCGTTAGTTTATTTAAAATTTCCCCACAAGCGTCACGTTTATCTGTATGTAATATTTTTAACGCCATAAAAGTAACGTGCAGAGAGAGTCCTTTTGCGTGTAAAGAAGAGAGGTCATGAGTTGAACGAGCTGCAATTGTTACGACAGTTCCATTGACTGCAGCAGCTTCAAAAGAGTTATCGAGATTCTTGCCACCTACCGTATCAAATATAACTTCAAATCCGTTGCCATCCGTATGTTTTTGAACATATTCTTGAACAGATTCTTCTTTATAATTAATAGCTATGTCGGCTCCTAGACGATGAGCTATTTCAATTTTGTTCTGCTTAGAAGCAGTTGTAAAAACTTTAGCACCTGCCCATTTAGCTAGTTGAATGGCTACGTGTCCTACGCCACCAGTAGCTCCATGAATGAGTACATTTTGACCTGATTTAATGTTTGCACGATCAAATAAAGATTCCCAAGCTGTAATTGCAACTAATGGTAGAGCAGCTGCTTCTTCCATTGTTACATTTTTAGGTTTGTGAGCAATTAATCGCGCATCAGCAAGCATAAACTCTGCAAGTGCACCACCAGTTTCTTTAAAACCCCCGGCACATCCATATACTTCATCACCAGTTTTGAATTTCGAAACGCCTTCTCCCACTTCTATAACAATACCTGCTACATCACCATGCAAAATAGCTGGAAATTCAGGAGCAACTGATGAAACAGCGCCACTACGCATTTTCGTATCGATTGGATTTACACTAGTTGCTTTTACATGAATTAGAACATGACCTGGTAAAAGTTTCGGTTTTGCAACTTCTTCTAATTGAAATACGGATGAATCTCCAAAAGAATGGATAACTTGTGCTTTCATTGGTCCTTACCTCCTGTTCGTGGTTATAGCATAGCAAAGTACAAAAAATAAGTATAATATTTTGAATTTGGCTGGTGAGAATTTCGTATATTCTTGTGTTTTATTTAAATGATTAATGAAAGTATTCGATCGATAAATTGAACATACTGCCTATTATTCTCATTTCGTGTAGCTGGGGGAAGAAGGTTAATTTTTTCGCAGTACCCAATTGTGTCTGTACTTAATCCTGTTTGCTTTATAACATCTGATATTGTGAATATAACATTTATTTGTAATTGTGCTCCTTTCACTACAAGTCAATCATTTTTTTGAGGAGATTTGAGTGAAATAGTGTAACGCACCTGCAGAAGCAACTTTAGACGTTGTTGAAGGAAGGGCATTATTTTTATGCAGCATGATTTATTGATTAAAACTATAATCAGGCATTTGATATAGGTACTTTTAAGTGCCTACATCACTTTAAAGTACGTACTGTTATTCATGTTATGACCGATTTATAATAACACTCGTAGTACAAAGAAAGTTAAAACGATTACAATCGGCAACAATGTGGTGTTACAGTATTGCCTATAAATTTTGAGAAGAAATATGAAAAGTATAGATTTATATGAATGAAGGAAAGTGAGTGAAACACATGGAAAAGTTTGCGAATCATTTTGGATATAATCGTATGTTTGCGAAAGATCAACTTACATTAGGAGTTCACATACCGATTGAAAATTATCAGTTTCATGCACCAACGATGGAAAAACAAGTAGAGTTGGTACAAAAAGCGGAACAATATGGTTTTACAGGCGTATGGCTTCGAGATGTTTTGCTGCAAGACCCTGACTTTGGTGATCCTGCAACAGGTCAAATTTACGATATGATGATTTATTTAACGTATTTAGCAAGTAAAACAGAGAAAATCGCATTCGGAACGTCGGCAACTGTATTGTCACTTCGCCATCCATTGCGTGTAGCGAAAGAAATTGCGACATTGGATCAACTGTTTCCAGAAAGAATTATGCTTGGCGTTTCATCAGGTGACCGACGTGCCGATTTCAAGGCGTTAGGTGTTAGTCATGAAACACGAGGTGAAAAGTTTAGAGAAGCGTTTGCTTACTTGGAAGAGATTTTGTATAAAAACTTCCCGTCTATCCAGTCGACACTAGGAGAAGTGAATGGAGCGAATTTAGTTCCAAAACCGTCTAAACATATTCCAACATTTATTACAGGTTTTAGTCAGCAAAATATGGACTGGTTCGCTGAACATGGTGATGGATGGATGTACTACCCACGTAGTCCAGTGCATCAGGCGGCAGCAATTGGACAATGGAGAGAACTAGTAGAGGATTATCATCCAGATGTATTCAAACCATTTATACAACCGATGCATTTAGACTTATCTGAAGATCCAAATGAACGTCCTACACCGATACGTTTAGGTTACCGTACAGGACGTAAGGCACTAATTGAATTACTTGATATATATAAAAGTATTGGTGTGAATCATTTATTCCTCGCTCTATTTGATGGTCAACGCCCAGCTGACGAGGTATTGGATGAGCTAGGAGAAGAAGTACTACCTCATTTCCCAGCATTGTAAAGGAGTGGAAAGAATGAAAGCGATAGGACTTATGCAATATGGAGATAAAAGTGTACTACAAGAGATTGAAATGCAAACACCCTTATTGGGAGAAAACGATGTACTGATTGAAGTATATGCAGCTGGTGTAAACCCCGTGGATTGGAAAATACGTGAAGGTTTACTTCAAGATGTAATTTCTTATGACTTCCCGCTCGTTTTAGGATGGGATGTTGCAGGTGTAGTTGCTACTATAGGGCCAAACGTAACAGCATTTAAAGTGGGGGATGAAGTATATAGTCGTCCAGATATTGAACGAAACGGCACTTATGCAGAGTACGTGGCTGTAGATGAGAAATATGTCGCGAAAAAACCGAGAAATCTATCTTTTGAAGAAGCAGCATCAATCCCTCTTGTAGGTTTGACAAGTTGGCAAAGTTTAGTGAAATTCGCTAATGTTCAAAAGGGAAATAAGGTTTTAATTCATGCTGGATCCGGGGGAATTGGCACGTTTGCTATTCAACTAGCCAAAAGCTTCGGTGCACATGTTGCAACTACGACTAGTACGAAAAACATACAATTCGTAAAGGATTTAGGCGCTGATACTGTCATCGATTACAAAACAGAAGACTTTTCTCTACTTCTGCATAATTACAATATTGTTTTTGATGTGTTAGGAGAGGATGTACTAAAGGATAGTTATAAGGTGCTTGCACAAAATGGAAAGTTAGCGTCTATTTATGGTCCGAAAGGTATGGAAATTCCGCAAACTGAAATAGCAAGAGAGAAAAATATTGAGAGTGACCATATATTTACTGAACCTAACGGATATGAACTTTCTCTTATTACAGAATTAATTGAGAGCGGGAAGATTAAACCTGTTGTAACGCATGTGTTGCCTTTACATGTAGAAGGCGTAAAAAAAGCACACCACATAAGTGAGTCAGAACGTGCTCTTGGCAAAATTGTATTGAAGAAACATTGGTAAGGTATGAGGTTTAAGAGACAGTATTGTGCTAAGGGATGAGCTTATATATTCTATTCTAGCAATTGTTTTAAAAGGGAGAGAACAAATGGATTCAATGACATTTCTTTTATTCGGAGCGACAGGAGATTTAGCGAAACGCAAAATTTATCCTGCTTTATATAAACTATTTAGTAATGAAAATATACCGAAATCTATTTCGATTATCGGTATTGGCAGAAGGGTAATGTCAGATGTGGAATTTCAAACAAAGGTAGAACAATCCCTTGCTACATTTTCTAGAAAATCTACTGATGACGAATCAGGAGTAGAAGAATTTATTAGCACATTTCGTTATTGTCAATTAAATACAGCGCATATAGAGGACTATCAAGATTTGTTGAGTCTTGTAAAGAGGCGTGAAACAGAATTGAAAATTCCGGAAAAACGCATGTTTTACCTATCTGTTATACCAGAAGTATTCGATGTCATTGCTTTAAATATTAAGGAAAGTGGACTATGGGCTACAAAAGGATTGAACTGTCTTATTATAGAGAACCCTTTTGGTCATAATGTAACGTCTGCTCGCGGGTTTAATGAGAAATTAATTGAAGATTTTGATGAAACTGATATTTATTATATCGATCATTATCTTTGAAAATAAATGATAACTAGGAATACAATTAGAAAAGTATTACGAAATAAATCGTATGTAATTCAAGACATTTTTATTGACGATAATAATTTATGTGGTTAATATACTAGACATAAGATTATTTAATTACTAAAAGTAATCAGATATAAAAAGTTTTGTTAAATTCTATAAATAAGTAAGTTGTGGTAGAAATGCTTTGAATTGGCACTATTAATATTGGGGACAATTAGAAAGCGAAAGGTATAAAAAGAATTGGAATTTGATAACTCTTTGTTTTTTATAAAAACATGAGCTTCTGTACAATTCATTTTTAATATATTGACCAGGATTATACAACAAGAGGGGGACTGAAATTGGAATCAATGACCTTTGTTTTATTTGGAGCGACAGGGGACTTGGCGAAACGCAAAATTTACCCCGCACTATATAACTTATATAGAGATCAAAAGCTTCCAAAGCAAATATCCGTTATCGGGCTTGGGAGACGTCAAGTATCTCATGAAGATTTTCAAAAAAGAATAAAAGAATCAATAGAGACGTTTTCCCGTCATAGAGAAGAAGGTACTCCAGAACTCGAAAGTTTTTTAGATAATTTTCGTTATTGCCCATTAGATGTGAGTAAGCCGGAAGACTATGAGAGATTATTACAAGTTGTTCGTGAAAGGGAAGAAGAACTACATATACAAGGTAATAGAATGTTCTATCTTTCCGTTGCACCTGAATTTTTCGAGACAATTGCTTTAAATATTAAGGAAAGTGGACTTGATAAAACGGATGGATGGAAACGTCTGATGATTGAGAAACCGTTCGGGCACGATCTTAAATCTGCGCGTGAGCTTAACGATAAGCTTAGTCGAACGTTTGAAGAAGACGAGATATACCGTATTGATCATTATTTAGGTAAACCGATGATTCAAAATCTTGAAGCATTAGAATTTGCAAATCCTGTTCTCCAATCGATTTGGAATAAAGAACATATAGCGAATGTACAAATCACAGCTAGTGAAACAGTTGGGGTTGAAGAAAGGGCAGGATATTATGACCAGGCAGGAGCCATTCGAGATATGGTTCAAAATCATATGTTACAAATATTAATGATGACTGCTATGAATCTGCCGGAAAAGGTTAATGCATGTGAAATTCGAGAGGAAAAGCGAAAGGTAATGGAGACGCTTCGTAAAGTGAAAAAAGAAGACGTTCAAAACGATATCATTCGCGGACAGTACTCTTCAGGAGAGATAAAAGGCGGGCAAGTTGTAGCATATAAAGAGGAGCCAGGAGTAAATCCTTCTTCTAACATAGACACATTTGTTGCTGCTCGTTTATGGATCGATAATCCATTTTGGACTGGCGTTCCATTTTATATACGAACAGGTAAACGGATGAAAGAAAAGTCCACTCGTATTGTAATTGAATTTAAAAATACGTTAAAACAGCAATATCAAGATAGTAATCCAAATGCAGCACCTAACTTATTAATAATTGAAATTAGCCCAGGTGAGAATGTTTCATTACAGTTAAATAGTAAAAATCCATTGAAAAATGGAGAAATTGAACC
This sequence comes from Bacillus sp. BB081, assembly GCF_008368895.1. NCBI lineage: Bacteria > Bacillati > Bacillota > Bacilli > Caryophanales > Bacillaceae > Bacillus > Bacillus sp. BB081. Next base: position 66,812 of record NZ_QOZX01000029.1, on the reverse strand, counting down.
GATGCGTATTAACTTTACTTGTGAGCAAGCGGATGTGGGAGTACCTGAAGCGTATGAAAGACTCATTCATGATGCTGTGAGTGGAGACGCTACATTCTTTGCACATTGGAGAGAAGTTGAATTGTCATGGGAATGGGTACAACCAATTCTTGAAGCATTCGAGGAAAACTTATTGCCACTTCATGAATATGAGTCGGGTTCATATGGTCCAGATGCATCTAATAAATTATTGCAAGAAAGTGGATTTAAATGGTGGTTAGATCAAGAAACGGAAAAATAAGTACTTTCTTTCATGAAAGCATGTAGGGGGACGATTACTATGACACAAAACATAAATCAATTAGCAGTGAATACACTTCGTACGTTATCGATTGATGCTATTAATGCGGCAAATTCAGGTCATCCAGGTCTTCCGATGGGAGCAGCACCGATGGCTTATGCATTATGGGCGAATCATTTAAATCACAATCCTAATCATCCGAAATGGTTTAACCGTGATCGATTCGTTTTATCGGCGGGACATGGATCGAGCCTACTATATAGCTTACTTCATTTAACTGGATATGACGTTTCAATTGATGACTTGAAAAGCTTCAGAAAGTTAAATAGTAAAACACCAGGACATCCTGAGTTTGGTCATACTTCTGGAGTTGAAGCGACTACAGGCCCGTTAGGACAAGGAATTGCCAATGCTGTCGGGATGGCGATGGCAGAAGCACATTTAGCAGCGAAGTTTAATAAGGATGGTCACTCTATTATAGATCATAATACGTACGCTTTAGTTGGAGACGGTGATTTAATGGAGGGTGTCGCTTATGAAGCGATGTCAATGGCGGGGCATATGAAACTTGGCAAGTTAATTGTGCTGTATGATTCAAATGAAATTTCACTTGATGGTGAATTAAATATTGCTTTCTCTGAAGATATTCAGAAAAGGGTAGAATCTGCACATTGGCAATATGTAAGAGTTGAGGATGGAAATGATGTTGATGCTATTACAAAAGCTATTCAATTAGCGAAAGACAATACGGACCAACCTACTCTTATAGAAATTAGAACCGTTATAGGTTACGGAAGTCCAAAAGTTGCTGGAACGAACAAAGCACATGGTAACCCGCTTGGAGTAGAAGAAGCGACAGCGACAAAACAAGTGTATGGTTGGCATTATGAGGAAGACTTCTTTGTGCCGGAAGAAGTAACAGCTCATTTTAATGAACTGAAACAAAAAGGTACTGAAAAAGAGAACGAATGGAATGAGCAATTCAACTTATACAGAGAGTCGAACCCTGCACTAGCAGATGAATTAGAAAAAGCGATTACAGGTGAGGTTTTAATCGAAGCGAAAGACATTCTATCCTTCGATACTGATAAAACGATTTCAACTCGCGTTGCAAGTGGAGAAGCTATTAATCATTATGTGAAATCGATTCCTTCTATTTTCGGTGGAAGTGCAGATCTTTCGCATTCTACGATGACAGATATAAAAGGTGAAGCAGTGTATGCGGTAGACTCGTATGCTGGCCGAAATATATACTTCGGTGTACGTGAACATGCAATGGGCGCGGCAGCGAATGGACTGGCTCTTCATGGAGGAGTAAAACCGTTCGTAAGTACATTCTTTGTATTTAACGATTATCTTCGTCCATCCATTCGACTTGCTGCATTGCAAAAGTTACCTGTTACTTACGTATTTACACATGATTCGATCGCTGTAGGAGAAGATGGTCCAACGCATGAACCAATTGAACAATTGGCAGCTCTTCGGGCAATTCCTGGTTTAACAGTTATCCGTCCATCAGATGCAAATGAAACAGCGAATGCTTGGGCTTATGCTTTACAGCAAACGGATGGTCCAGTCGTTTTAGTACTTAGCCGTCAAAATTTACCGGTGTTTAATGAAACGAAAGCGAACATAGAGAATCTTTCTAAAGGAGCTTATGTATTAACGCAAACAAATGAAAATCCGGATGTAATTTTAATTGCAACAGGTTCTGAAGTATCCTTAGCTGCTAGTGCAAAAGCGAAACTAGAAGAAGACAATGTCTCTGTTCGTATCGTTGCAATGCCAAGCTGGGAGCTATTCGATCACCAATTGAAAGAATATAAAGAATCCGTTCTTCCGTCTTCTGTAACGAAACGAGTATCTCTTGAGATGGGTGTATCTCTCGGTTGGGAACGTTATGTAGGACAAGAAGGAAAAATATTATCGATTGAAACATTTGGAGCTTCAGGAACTGGGGCTGAAGTCATGAATCTATTTGGGTTTACGACAGAAAATGTTGTTCGAATTACAAAAAATGTATTGAATTCTTAAGCTATGACTGTGAATACCTTTCTGTACAGATCAACTTATCAGTGCTGAAAGGTATTCCAGAGTGTAGTGATATGGATTTTTAATAAAAGATGATTTGAGGAGGAATTATATTATGCAAGTAGGATTAATTGGTTTAGGTAAAATGGGATTAAATTTAGGGAAAAATTTAATGGATCATAAACATGAAGTAGTAGCATTTGATTTAAATGCAAGTGCAGTGGAAGAAATGAAAGAGTACGGGGCTACAGGTACATCTAGTTTAAATGAACTTGTTCAGTCATTACAATCACCAAGAATTCTTTGGGTTATGGTACCACATGCTGTTGTTGATTCTGTTATTGAAGAGGTTACACCGCTGTTATCAAAAGGAGATATTTTAATTGAAGCGGGTAATTCACATTATAAAGAGTCTATTCGCCGATATGAGCAACTAAAGAAAGATGGTATTCACTTTATGGATGCAGGAACTTCGGGCGGAATGGAAGGCGCTCGTAATGGTGCTTGTTACATGATCGGAGGAGATCAAGAAGCTTGGGACATCGTTGAACCTATCTTCCGTGATACAGCTGTAGAAAATGGATTCTTATATGCTGGAAAAGCTGGTAGTGGTCACTTCTTAAAAATGGTTCATAACGGAATTGAATACGGTATGATGGCTGCTATTGGTGAAGGATTTGAGATCCTAGAGAAAAGTGAATTTGACTACGATTATGAAAAAGTATCAAAAGTATGGAACAACGGTTCAGTAATCCGTTCATGGTTAATGGAATTAACTGAAAATGCATTTTCTAAAGATGCAAAACTGGATGAAATTAAGGGTGTTATGCATTCTTCTGGTGAAGGAAAATGGACAGTAGAAACAGCATTAGACCTTCAAACAGCAACTCCTGTTATCGCAATGTCGTTATTAATGCGCTACCGCTCATTAGACAATGATACATTTACAGGGAAAGTTGTAGCAGCTCTGCGCAATGAATTTGGCGGACATGCTGTAGAAAAGAAATAAACATCTTAAAAACTTAACTCATTGACGTTTAAAAAATGGAGGGAATAAATCATGAAGTTTTTTATTGATACTGCAAATCTTGAGGACATAAAAAAAGCATATAAACTGGGAGTTTTAGCTGGTGTTACAACGAACCCGTCTTTAGTAGCAAAAGAGGGCATTAAGTTTGAAGACCGTATTGCAGAAATTTGTCAGGCAGTACCTAAAGTTGAATCTGTTTCGGCAGAAGTAACGCCAGATGCTGTTACAGCAGAAGAGATGATCGCTCAAGCAGAAGAACTGATTAAAATTAACGGCGGCGATGAAAAAGTTACAATAAAACTTCCGATGACGCTAGCAGGATTAGAAGCTTGTCGCTACCTTACTGAAAAAGGTGTGAAAACGAACGTTACACTTATCTTCACAGTTAACCAAGCTCTTTTAGCTGCTCGAGCAGGTGCAACGTACGTTTCTCCATTTTTAGGACGCTTAGATGATATTTCTGAAGATGGCGTATTATTAGTGGCTAAAATTGCTGAATTGTTCGATGTTCATCAATTAGATACACAAATTATTGCGGCTTCTGTCAGACACCCAGATCATGTAACTCGTGTAGCGTTGGCAGGTGCTCACATTGCAACAATTCCTTATAAAGTGATTGAACAACTTGCTATGCATCCATTAACAGATCAAGGTATTGAAAAGTTCGCTGCAGATTGGGCGAAAGCACCTAAATTATAATATATGAAAGTGAAGGAGGCTTTCCGAAAATTGCTTTTCATGAGAGGACAGATCTTAAGTAACTTCATCGTTTAAACTGGATCCCGAGTTTGTAGTCCTACTACGTGAAAACAGCAAGAGAAGAAAGTGCCATTCACTTTTGAAGAAGGAAAATTTGCTCGCATGAAGCATGTATCACAATAACATTATAATTATGAAAGAGAAATCCCCTTATCAGAGAGAGTAGTTAATGTGTATCTCTGATAAGGGAGATTCTTTTTATATCAATCATTATGATGTGAAAATATCTCTTACTCCAGAAAGAACTATATAAGTTCTCTTAATTGCATAGTAATTTTGAAAGGGTTTACATAAAGGGGTGGAATTGAATATGAATATGTACCTTTTAATGATTACATTATTATCAATTGTAATTGTTATTTTAGGGGTATCGTGGTGGAGATGGCATGCGTTTATTAGTTTAACGATTGCAAGTTTGTTTTTAGCAATTATGTCTGGAATGCCAATGGATAAAATAGTGAGTGCATATGAAACGGGAGTCGGAAGTGTTCTCGGGCATTTAGTAGGTATTTTAGTATTAGGTACAATTCTAGGGGAAATGATGGCAGAGTCAGGTGCTGGAATGCAGGTGGCAGAGTTCTTTATTAAATCCTTTGGAATAAAAAACTTACCATGGGCGATGTTAATTGCAGGTTTTATTATTGGAATTCCAGTGTTTTTTGAAGTAGGTATTTTAATATTATTGCCGTTAGTAATTTCTATTCATAAAACAACAAAACAAAATATTCTATTGATTGCGTTACCAGCGATTGCTGGGTTATCTGTCGTACACGGCCTTGTTCCTCCGCATCCAGGGGCAATCGTTGCAATTGGTATTTATAAAGCGAATCTTGGGAAGGTACTTCTTTATTCACTCATTATTACATTTTTTGCAGCTATTATTGCAGGCCCTATATTTGCTAAATGGATTCACAAACGTGTAGTCCCTGAAAATGAGCCGGAATTAATTCGTGTAAAGACAAAATCAACAAAATTACCAGGAACAGGAGTTTCATTTTTAGTTATATTGTTACCTGTTATGTTAATGGTTTTAGCAGCAGCAGCTCCTTATGTGCCCCTTTCTACTACTTTGATGAAGATTGTCACATTAATCGGTAGTCCTATAATCGCGCTTTTGATTGCATGTTTTGTAGCGTTCTATTTTCTTGGATCTCGTCAAGGTATCGATAAAAAAGCTATTAAGAAGATAACAGAAGATAGCTTATTACCAATCGGTTCTATTGTTGCGATTATTGGTGCTGGTGGTGGATTTAAGCAAATTCTTATCGATAGTGGCGTAGGTAATGCTATTGCTCAAATGTCTGAGCATTTAGCTCTATCTCCAATTGTACTAGCATTTATGGTAGCTGGATTAATTCGAATTGCGACAGGATCAGCGACAGTTGCTTTAACAACAGCAGCGGGTATCGTTTCGCCAATCGTTGAAAATACGACAGGTGTGAATTTAGAATTACTCGTCATTGCAACGGGTGCAGGAGCACTCATGTTTTCACACGTAAACGATGCTGGTTTTTGGATGGTAAAGGAATACCTAGGGTTAACAGTGAAAGAAACATTTAAAACATGGACAGTATTAGAAACATTACTTTCATTTATTGCTTTTGGAGGAGTTTTACTACTCGATATGTTTGTTTAAAATAAGGATGTTTTTATTTGGATTTACAAAGATAGCTGTAGCGATTTTTTGTTAGGAGGAAGAAATGGTGAGTTCAAAATATATGATTGGTGTAGATATTGGGACAACTAGTACAAAATCAGTTCTGTTTTCGATTGATGGATCTGTTATTGCAAGTCATGGAATTGAATATCCTTTATATTCTCCCACGCCGGAAACAGCAGAACAAGACCCAGAAGAAATTTTGCATGCGGTAATAAATACGATTAAAGAAACTGTACAATCAAGTAGTGTACAGCCGAATGATATTCTTTGCGTCTCTTTTAGTTCGGCAATGCATAGTGTCATTGCTGTAGATGAAAAGGGAAATCCATTAACGAGATGTATTACTTGGGCAGATAATAGAAGCGCAAGCTGGGCAGAAAAAATAAAGAATGATATGAATGGTCATGAAATTTATCTTCGTACTGGCACACCAATCCATCCGATGTCACCACTTTCGAAATTAGTTTGGCTACAGAATGAGCAGGCAGAATTATTCGCAAAAAGTTATAAATTTATTTCGATCAAAGAGTATGTTTTTTATAAGTTATATAAGGAATATGTAATTGATTATTCAATAGCATCAGCAACAGGAATGTTTAATTTGAAATCTTTAAAATGGGATGTGGAAGCTCTTCGTGTTGCAGGGATTTCTGATGAAAAGCTTTCTAAACTTGTTCCAACGACGCACAGCTTAATAGGATTAGATGAAGAACTTGCAAAAGAGATGAATGTACTTGTTTCTACACCTTTTGTAGTAGGAGCGAGTGATGGAGTACTATCAAATTTAGGTGTAAATGCAATAGATCCTGGGGTTGTGGCTGTTACAATTGGTACAAGTGGTGCGATACGTGCTGTAACAAATCGTCCTGTAACAGATCCAAAAGGTAGAATTTTTTGTTATGCCTTAACTGAAGACCATTGGGTAATCGGTGGACCAGTTAATAACGGTGGTATGATTTTTAGGTGGGCTCGTGATCAATTAGGCACTTCAGAGATTGAACTTGCGAAGCGTTTAGGGAAAGATCCATATGAAGTTCTTACTGAAATAGCAGCAAAAGTGAATCCTGGATCTGACGGTTTATTATTTCATCCGTATTTAGCGGGGGAAAGAGCTCCTTTATGGAATGCTAATGCGCGAGGATCTTTCTTTGGACTCGGATTACATCATAAGAAAGAACATCTTATTCGTGCTGTTTTAGAAGGGGTAATTTATAACTTATATACGGTTCTTCTCGCTTTAAAAGAACTAATTGGCGAACCGAAAAAAATTCAAGCGACAGGCGGTTTTGCAAGGTCGGAACTTTGGAGACAGATGATGGCGGATATTTTTCATCAAGACGTATATGTTCCCGAAAGTTTTGAAAGTTCTTGCTTAGGAGCTGCGATCCTCGGTTTATATAGTTTAGGTGAAGTTGATACGTTACATGTAGTTTCTGAAATGGTAGGTGCAAATTTTTATCATGAGCCAAACATGGAAAGTGTGGAAAAATATAAAGATTTAACACCAATCTATATTCGTCTGTCCCGTCAATTGGAAGAAGAATATGAAAGTATAGCAGCGTATCAAAAAAAGTGGGTTTAAAGGCTATTTAGCAGGGAAATATGGTAACGTATAAAGAGGTACTCCAATTTTTTAGGATACTCTTTCAACATAAAATATTTTAAGAAGTATGATGAACAATATAGGGAGAGAGGGTTATGAAAATGAAAGATAACAAAGAGTTTATTGGATATGTTGGAACGTACACGAAAGAAAATAGCGAAGGAATATATACGTTTACTTTAAATACGGAAGCAAAGAAAATTAGTAATGTAACACTTGCGGCCAAGCTTGATAACCCTACATATGTAACGATTAATCGAAATAATGAATATCTCTATTCTGTTGTTAAGGAAGGCGAATCTGGTGGTGTAGCTGCTTACTCGCTCGATAGTAAAACTGGAGAGCTAAAGGCAGAAAACAGACAAGTAGTAGAAGGGGCTTCTCCTTGTCATGTGAGCGTTGATAGTGGAAATCATACAGTAGTTACAGCAAATTACCATAAAGGAACGATTGAGTCTTTTGAAGTAAATGAAGAAGATGGAACTGTAAATCCTGCCACATCTATTATGGCACATGAAGGTTCAGGTCCGAATAAAGAAAGACAAGAAAAACCACATGCACATTACGCGGGATATACTCCTGATGAAAAATATGTGATAGGTGTTGATTTAGGAATTGATAAATTAATTACATATGAAATAAAAGATAGTGCATTAACAGAAGTGAATAGCTTATCTGTAAATCCAGGAAGTGGTCCGAGACATATTACTTTTCATCCGAATGGAAAATATGCGTATGTGATGACGGAGATTAGTTCAGAGGTTATTGTGTTAACATATAATCCGGCAGAAGGATCCTTTACAGAATTACAGTATATTTCTACCATTCCTGAAGCATTTGATGAAAATAATCAAGGAAGTGCGATTCATATTTCTTCTGATGGCAGTTTTGTATATGCAGGCAATCGCGGTCATAATAGTATCGCTGTTTTCAGCGTGGATCAAAACTCAGGCCAGCTTACACTTGTTGAACATACATCTACAGAAGGAAATTGGCCAAGAGACTTTGTATTAGATCCTACTGAAAAGTTCCTTGTTGCTACAAATGAAAAGTCACATAATCTTGTGTTATTTTCAAGAAATGAATCTACAGGTAAGTTAACTCTTTTACAATCTGATGTTGTTGTGCCAGAGCCTGTTTGTGTTAAATTTTTAAATGTTTAAGTTATGTTGAAGCTGAATGGGTATAGAGATGTCGTTATTTGTCAGTAAGTCGATATCCTTTGTCGAAACGTCGATATATTTGAAAAATCGTTGATATAATTTCAGCTGTCTAAAAAAGCAAAGCGATATCGCTTTGCTTTTTACTGTTTCTTTTTCGGTCTGCGTACTAACTCGCCGCCGCAGTTTGGACAAACGTTATGTCTTTCTTCTGTACAAGGTGCGCAAAATGTACATTCATACACGCAAATGTATGCTTCAGAATCTTGCTCGAGAGATTGATTGCAAATTTGACAGTTTGTTTTCATTTGTAGTGCCATAGTAATTCTCCTTTTAGTTTGAATTTTTATAATTTAATTATAATTCATTGGGTAGAAACTGTCTTTTTCAATTGAAAGGAAATCGAATGATAAAGTTGTGATTTGAAATGAAAGATGCTCATTTATTTTTAAATTGATTATTTCATGCAGTTAGAATATTATGAAATAGTCAAAAGACAACAGGGGGTATACATTTTGACTAATCATAACGATCATTTAAAAGCAAACTGCGAAAAATGCTTTGGGCTATGTTGCGTGGCGTTGCCGTTCGCAGCATCGGTAGATTTTGCAGTGAATAAAGATGGTGGTAAACCATGTGCCAATTTACAATCAGATTTTAAATGTAGTATACATAAAAATCTTAGAGGAAATGGCTATAAAGGCTGTACAGTATTTGAATGTTTTGGTGCTGGGCAGAAGATTTCTCAAGTTACGTTTAAAGGGATTGATTGGCGGAAAGATGCCGGGCATGCGAGGAAAATGTATGATGCTTTTCCAGTTATGCATCAGCTTCATGAAATGCTTTGGTATTTGAATGAGGCTATTCTGTTAAAGGAGACGCAGTCAATTCATAAAGAATTAAAGGAAGCAATTGAAGAGACAGAGCGCCTTTCAAATTTAAATGCGGACGAGTTAATGAAAGTAAATATTCCATTACACCGTGCAGAAGTAAATGTTTTACTTTTAGAAACGAGTGAGCTAGTTTGGAAGGAAATGAATGCAGTGCGTAAGAAACGGATTATTCACCGCGGAGCAGATCTTATGGGAGCAAACCTGAAAAAGAAAAATTTACAAGGCGCGAATTTAAGAGGAGCGTATTTAATTGCGGCTAATTTAAATGGTGCAGACTTACGTGGAGCAGATCTCATTGGAGCAGATTTACGAGATGCAGATATTCGCGGGGCGGATTTCACAAATAGTATTTTTCTGACGCAAGTTCAAATTAACGCAGCGAAAGGGGATACACATACGAAATTGCCGAAAGTGTTGTCCCGTCCATCGCATTGGAGTGCGTAAAGCGTGTATACGAACAGGCAGAGATTAAGAATCTCTGCCTGTTTTTCATTTCTTTTCAAAAGTAGTAATGAGAACACTACATATAATAAGAATACCACCAATAAAAAAGTTGATATTTAATGTTTCATTTAAGAGCAACCAACCAAGCAATGATCCGACGATAGGTTGGAAGAAGAAAAATAATGAACCGATGCTTGCGTCCATTAACTCTAATCCTTTATTCCAAAGGAAAAATGCACCTGCCGTTGAGACGATTCCTAAATAAAGTACGCCTAATATTACGTACGTGTTTATTGTTTCGATAGAGGTTGATTGTAGTTCCCATATCATAAAAGGTGTAATGAAAAAGAGTGAAAAGAATATGGCGTACGTTGTAATAACTAAAGATGAAAATTGGGCTGAAGCAATCTTCACAAAAATGGATAGTAAAGCCCACGTAATAGCGGCCCCGACTAATATGATTGTACCGATAAAATAGGAGCCAATTTCAATATCCCATCCAATGACAATAATGACACCGATTGTCGCTATTATAGTAGATAACAATCTACGAGCGGTTAGCTTTTCTTTTAAAATAAGCGCTGCAAATATAACCATAAATGCAGGTGTAGCTGATGTTACTAAAGAGCCTGTATGAGCGTCGGATAATTTTGTTCCGATGAATTGACAAGTAATCGAAATGAAATAGCCGATAAATCCAATCCAGGCGAAGAGTAGCCAATCTTTTTTGTGAATGGTTACTTTTTTCTTTTGCTTTTTCTCAGCTATTTTCAAAATGAAATATAAAACAACGAAAGCGATAATAAAGCGTAGCCAAACGAGTGTCAGTGGTGGGATAAAGTTGAGTACATATTTGCTAACAACGTACATACCGCCCCATATACTAGCTGCTAGTGATAAACATATAGCTCCTAAAATTGTTTGTTTCATGAAAAGTACCTCCGTCTATTTTTAGGGTTTTATGAGTTCCCTAAGACGAGGCATAGTACACGTGTTATATGAATGCCCGCCTTAGTTTATAGACGGCCTACAGGTTGATCGTTTTCGAATGAAGTGTTGTAGTACATGAGTGCATTCCTCCTTCATATTTTATAAAGATATTATAACTTAATTTTCAGTTTATTGGGATGTTTATTGTATGAGTTGATTCTCTAGAAAATGGAGGTTGTCTAAGAACGCATAGTATATGGTAGAAACACATATTTTTAAAATAAAAGAAACCAATTACATAACGGATAAGTATATTAAGAGTAGGGTGAAAAAAGTAGATTAATAGAGAAAGAGGAGGAGATTGTTATAACTACGACCGTTATTTCTCATTTTTACAATGAAGAGTATTTATTACCGTGGTGGCTTGCTCATCATACGAAACTGTTTGATCATGGCATTTTAATTAATAAAGGTTCAACAGATCGTTCTGTTGAAATTTGTAAAAAATTCGCACCGCACTGGGAAGTACGAGATTCTGCAAATCCAGAATTTGATGCACTAGCGACAGATCATGAAGTGATGAGGATAGAACAAGAAGTAAAAGGATGGAAAATGATTTTAAATACGACCGAGTTTCTTTGTGTGCAAGATAAAAATCAGTTTTGGAAATCACTGAATGAATTGGGAGGGAGGATGTATTGGCTGGAAGGGCTTATTATGGTCGATGATCTTAACTATAATTATCCGGACCTTAATTTTGGAATACCTTTAATGAAACAGCGATTTCATGGTTATTTACCAGAAGATTGGGCGTTATGGAGAAGAGGTAGATTTATTCATAATCATGAACACGGAAGTTATACGGTTGGGAGACATTTATCTGCACATGAATCTATGATTTATCCGCCACTTGCGTGTATTGCATGGTTTGGTTTCAGTCCTTGGAACGATGCGATGAGAAAGAGGAAATTACAAATTGGCCCGACTCTTTCTGAAGCTAGTAAGCATGGGGGAATGGGAACACATCATATTATTACACCTGAAAAATTAGAAGAATGGTATAAGGATTTAGCGAGAGGGACGAAGGATTTACGTTTTAGTGGTGCGTATCGTTATGCTTTTTTATAAATGATTCCCACCATAAAATTGTTTCTTCGATCCCAGTATTTAGATCGTATGTTGGTTTCCAATTTACTTCAGTTTTTAAACGCTCTACATTAACGCCGACGAATAAAGGTTCATCTTTAGAGAAAGGGATCGCACCTAGTTTAATTAAATGTTCTTTTCCAATCTTTTTAGCAATGATAGAAGCTAATTCTTTAATTTGTACAGATTGACCAGAAGCGATGTTGATTGTGCCTGTAACGCCATGTTCTAATACTGTTACGAGAGCATCAGCGACGTCGCTCACATGGAGGAAATCTCTTGATTGTTTTCCATGTGTACATAGTGCTTCCTCATTTTTAAATAAGGAAGTGATAATGTTAGAAACGAGCCGATTCCCTTGTTCGTGAGGGCCATACATATGAAAAATGCGTCCCCAACACATGCTGAGGCCGGTTTGTTGTGCGTACGTTTGTAGCCAGGAGTGTAGTGTGTTTTTACATAATGAATAAGGGGTTTTATAGGAAAGAAGTGGTGAGTCTTCAAATAGTACGCCGTTAAACCATTCATATTCTGCGCCAGTACCGGCAACGACGACTTGCTTTCCGCCGCATGTTGTGAAGTGTTGAATTAATGAGATACTGGATGTAAGCCAATAGTAATTATTAATAGATACATAACACGCTGGCGGCACTGCTTCCCAAGCTAAATGAATGAGATGACTAGGCTTAATGTCATAAATAAGTTTTTTTACTTCTTCATCGCAAAGTAAGTTTACTTTATGCCAATGGCAAGAAAGGTGAGAAGGCTTATTTGTATTGTAGGTGGCGTGCAATTCATAGCCCTTTTGTATAAGAGAATTTACAACGTATTTACCAATCCATCCACTACCGCCTGTTACAAGGATTTTTTTCATGGCTCGATCACCTCAACTTCTGGAATCGTTACTAAAAATTTGCCACCCCATTCACGAATGAAAGAGCATTCTTTCATAATTTCATCTTTCAAATTCCAAGGAATTATAAGAATGTAATCAGGTTTTGTACGTTTAATTTCTTCCGGAGATTTTATTGGAATGCGGGTACCTGGTAGAAGGAGATTTTGTTTGTGAGGGTTTTTATCTACTGTATAATTTAGAAACTCTTTTCCTATCCCGCAATAATTTAAAAGGGTGTTTCCTTTAGCAGGAGCGCCGTAACCGATAATTTGTTTGTTTAAAGCTTTTGCTTCAATAAAAAACTTTAAAATGTTTATTTTCAATTGTTCGATGCGTTTAGAAAAAAGGAGATAGCAATCTAATGTATCTAGCCCGTGATCTATTTCTTTTCGGATTACATTTGTAACACTGGCATGGATAGTGGATGAGTCACTGTGATGGTTTACAAAAATACGCAATGAACCACCGTGCGTCGAAAGTTCTTCTACATCGACAATTTGTAAATGATGATAAGCTAAAACTTTTTGAAGGCTTATAAGTGAGAAATAGGAGAAATGCTCATGATAGATTGTATCAAACTGTTGAAAGGAAATTAGGTTTAATAAATGCGGGAATTCAATTGTTATCGTGCCATCTTGTTTTAATAACGTTTTTAAACCGGCGACAAAATCATGCAAGTTCGGAACGTGTGCTAATACGTTATTTGCGATGATTAAATCTGCTTGCGGTAATTTTTTTGCTAAGTCATTGCTGAAAAAATTCACTTGTGTAGGAATTCCTTTTTGGATAGCGATTTCTGCTACATTTTTTGCTGGTTCAATTCCTAACGTTTCGATATTTTCTTTTTGAAAGTATTGTAATAAGTACCCGTCGTTACTTGCGATTTCAATCACTTTCGAATGGTTTGTTAAGTTAAAACGATTAATCGCCATTTCTACATATTGCTTAGCGTGTAGTAGCCAACTTGATGAGTAAGAACTGAAGTATAAATAGTCATGAAAAATGTTGTGCGGAGATTCAAATTCATCTAATTGTACAAGTAAACAAGAGGTACAAACAAATGTGTATAGCGGATAAAATGGTTCCATTTTATATGAGTTTTCAGGAGCGACAAATGAGTTAGCGAGAGGGGAAACTCCTAAATCTAAAAAAGTATTTGTTAGTAATGAGTGGCAAAAACGGCATTTTTTCTGTTCCATTTTATAGCCCCCTTATAAATTTTTGAATGCATTGATTTGTTGTCGCGTGAAAGATTCCATATTTTCACCAGATGCATATTTTTTGTACCAATCAACAGTCCAAGCGATAGAATGATCTGTTGATAATTTAGGAGTCCAACCGAGTTTATTTACTGCTTTTGTACTATCGAGTGTTAAAATAGGTGACTCATAAGGAGTGTTTGTATAAGGAGAAAGGATTGTTAGTGGTTGATTCCATAATTTCATTATAGATTGAATGACATCATGAACGGTTTTGTTAGGTTCATTTATCGGGCCGAAATTCCACGCTGCTGCATATTCGGCATCCTTCCAAAGCTTCTCAGCTAAAAGAATATACCCATGTAAAGGATCTAATACGTGTTGCCACGGGCGAATAGCGTGTTTGTTTCTAATATTTAACGTAGCATCTTGTAAATATGCACGAATGATATCCGGGAATAATCGGTCTTCTGCCCAATCACCACCGCCGATGACGTTACCTGCTCTTACTGAGGCAAGATGCAGAGTGTTAGTGTGAAAGAATGATTTTTGATATGATGTTGCAACTAGTTCAGCACAAGCTTTACTAGCACTATAAGGGTCGAAACCTCCTAGCCGGTCAGTTTCCACGAATGCCCGGTTACCGCTCCCGTCATTTTCATAACATTTATCACTTGTAACATTAATGATGCCGCGTATACTTTCTATATGTTTTGCCGCTTCTAATACGTGAACAGTACCTAAAACATTCGTCTTAAATGTTTCGATAGGATTTTTGTATGAAGTGGTGACGATTGGCTGGGCGGCTAAATGAAATAGTACGTCAGGGTTATGTTGTTTCAGGGCATGGAATAAAGAATCGTAATCTGTAATATCGCCTTTAATTGATGTGCATTCTTTTGCTACGTTACCTTGTTCAAAAAGGTTAGGGATGGATGGGGGATGAGAAGAGTAACCGACTACTTCTGCTCCTAATGAAGTTAAAAAAAGGGTGAGCCATGAGCCTTTAAAGCCAGTATGTCCCGTAATAAATACTTTTTTCTTATTCCAAAAAGATGATGAAGCCATATTACCAAACCTTCCACGGAGCGTTATTATTTTCCCATAGCTCGACTAATTTATTTTTATCTCGCAATGTATCCATCGGATGCCAAAAACCAGTATGTTGATATGCTGCCAATTCGTTTTTGTTTACTAACTGAACTAAAGTGTCTGTTTCAAAAACAGACTTATCTCCACTAATGTAATTGAAAACATCAGGATTTAAAACGAAAAATCCACCGTTAACCCATCCGCCATCACCTAGTGGCTTCTCTTGAAAGGATGTTACAGATTGTTTATCTAAGACGAGAGAACCGAATCTACCAGGAGGTTGTACGGCTGTAACAGTAGCTATTTTGCCGTGTTTTTTATGAAATGCAATGAGTTCTTTTATATTTACATTACTTAATCCATCGCCATAAGTGAGGCAGAAAGGTTCGTCCCCGATGTAATTTTGTATTTTTTTAACTCGTCCACCTGTTTCGGTATTTAGACCGGTATTAATCAGTGTAACTTTCCATGGTTCTATACGATGAGAATGGTTAGTAATCGTATTGTCGTTTAAATGTATCGTGAAATCGGACATGTGTAAGTTGTAATTTAGAAAAAATTCTTTAATTGCATATCCTTTATAGCCTAAGCAAATAATAAATTCAGTAATCCCGTAATGGCTATACAAACTCATAATGTGCCATAGAATAGGTTTTGTTCCAATTTCAATCATAGGTTTTGGTTTTAAATGAGTTTCTTCCCCAATCCTTGTTCCGTATCCACCTGCAAGAATAACAGCTTTCATTTTTTCCTCCTAAAATAAAAATTTATAATATATACAGTATTCATATGAAATACAAATGGTATGGTTTTTAGCTAAGTGCGTAAAAATATGTGGAACATGATAGGATGAGAAATATTAAGGTTTGAATTTAGGGAATAATTGTTGATACTCAGGGTGATTACGTAGATCTTGTGTCGTCTTAGTTAACAGTAAAAATCGAACTTCGAGTTCTTCAGAGGACTGACCATATTGTGTTTGAAGTCCCATTTGAACGGCCTCTTTTGAGAGGGTAGGTGTAATTTGTAATTTTCTTGCCTTTGTATGTTCGTTCCAAGGGCTAAAATAAAATTTAAAAATGAATGAAGGGGAGTTATAAATGATAGGTTGGTGCTGCGTAAAATGTCTACCAGGTAAATATGCGCCGTCAAGATGGTTGTGTATAAATCGCCAGGCACAGCCGATTTCTGGTTTATAAGGAAAGAGCCCGTGATATCGTTGCTCTACTAACGGAATAGAGTATCTTAGTTTTGAATAATTGTAATTATGCTTATCAATCATGACAATCATTCTAATCGCATACATATTTTGGCCTAACGTATGAAGTGATGAGAAAAACTCTTCTACATTGTTACAACAAAGAAATTCCGTAGTATTTAATACCATTTTCCAACCTGAAACCTCTCTTTCAATTTCCATCACCTCAATATCAGTATTAGTGGGATCGAAATCAAGGAATCTTGAATTTCGTACTTCCCAGTTGGGAGCGAATAATTTACAAATTTCAACAGAACGATCTGTAGAACCTCTATTAATTAATATGCCGTGATCAAATATTTTTGTATGATGCATAAGCCACCATGGTAATAAATACTCCTCGTTATAAAAGTGAGAGATAATTGTCCTAGTGATTTTAATCTCCTCCAGTTGCATAAATAATGATTTTATTTCAATATTATTATCATATGTTTTAAATTAAGGAAGGTTGAAAGGAATGTGTGATTCCATTTTTACATTTTGGTATCGGCATATCGAAAAAACAGTAATCTAACTATATGGATAGAGTTATAGAGTGTGAATATACTACATACTTAGATGGCATGTGAAATTTTGTATAAATTATGAATAATAAACCGTCACGTTTGACTGTACAGTTTATGTATTGTATGATGTTAGTAATATAAACAAGGGGGGAAGATCGTTGGGAAGGTGTATCGAATCGGACAGTTGGCTCTCATGGCTCACGTGTCGAAACGCACGATTGATTATTATACGAATCTAGGAATCTTAAAAGCGGAGCGATCTCAATCTAATTATCGCTATTACGATGAAACAGCATTTGAGACATTACAATTTATTGAGAAGTGCAAAGAAATGCATATGCCGCTTTGTGAGATTAAAGAGAAAATCGAGGAGAAGAAGAAGCTGCTCGGTATCAATGAACACGTTTCGAAACAAGTGAATGAAGTGACAGACCATATTCATCGATTAGAAGCAGAGTTAACGGAGTTAAAGCCGCTTTTAGATGGATTGACTGATTCACAACGTGAAAAAATATCGAAATCTTTATCTGGTCAAACGACAGCTTTAATACAGACACTTGTTCTATTATTATAGAAAAAAGTGAAATCCGACCTCTTTAATTTTTGTATCGGGCTATGTTTTCTAATGAACAAATAAGAAAACATTATAGTATACAGGAGGTGGACACCTTAGTTTTTTAAACTAAGGGGATTCATTGGAAATATTTAATTTAGTCATGGTTGCGATTTTAATCGCATTTACTGGATTTTTCGTAGCAGCAGAGTTTGCGATTGTAAAGGTACGTTCAAGTCGTATTGATCAGCTTGTTGCGGAAGGGAAACGCGGTGCTTTAGCAGCGAAAAAGGTAACAACAAATTTAGATGAATATTTATCTGCTTGTCAATTAGGTATTACAGTTACAGCTATGGGATTAGGTTGGTTAGGTGAACCGACAATTGAAAAGTTATTACACCCGTTATTTGAGAAATGGAACATAAATCCTTCTATCTCATCAGTATTAACATTTGGTCTTGCTTTTATGCTAATGACGTATTTACACGTTGTAGTAGGGGAATTAGCTCCGAAAACGATGGCAATTCAAAAGGCTGAACAAGTAACGTTGTTATTGGCAGGTCCGTTAATGATGTTTTATAAAGTCATGTATCCATTTATTTGGGTATTAAACGGTTCAGCTCGTGTTGTAACTGGCTTATTCGGTTTAAAACCAGCTTCAGAACATGAAGTAGCTCATACAGAGGAAGAATTACGCCTTATCCTTTCAGATAGTTATGAAAGTGGCGAAATTAATCAGGCTGAATACAAGTATGTAAATAACATTTTTGAATTTGATAATCGTATTGCAAAAGAGATTATGGTACCGCGAACAGAAATCATTGGTTTCTACCTGGAAGATTCAGTAGAAGAACACATGAAAGTAATCCAAAATGAACGATACACACGTTATCCGATTTTTGGAGAAGATAAAGATGATATTATCGGTATGGTCAATGTAAAAGATTTCTTTATTCGATATATGAACAACGATAAAGAAGATTTATCATCGATTCGCACGTATATGCGTCCGATTATTGAAGTGATGGAAACAACTCCAATTCACGATTTATTACTTCAAATGCAGAAGAAGCGAATTCCGATGGCTGTTTTATATGATGAGTACGGAGGAACAGCCGGAATTGTAACGCTTGAAGATATCTTGGAGGAAATCGTCGGCGAAATTCGTGACGAATATGATGAAGATGAAGCACCACCAATTCAGCATGTGAATGAGCACCATAAAATCGTTGATGGAAAAGTGCTTATCTCCGAAGTGAAAGATTTATTTGGATTACACATTGAAGAAGATGATGTGGATACAATCGGTGGCTGGATTATGATGCAAAATCATGAAATTGAAGAAGGACAACATGTTGAGGCGGAAGGTTATGAATTTAAAGTGTTAGAAAAAGACGCTTACCAAATTAAACGTGTTGAAATTCGTAAGATGGAGCAAGAACAAGAAGAAGAGAAAGCAGCAACTGTGTAAGTTGCTGCTTTTCTTCTAAAGTATAAAAAATGTGAAATTAGGAGCGGATATTTTGATTCAAGCAGCCTTACGTGTATATCGATTACAATTGTATGTGATCTTTAGTGGTTTACTACTTATGTGGACGATTACTCCGTTTGGAAAACAAGTAACAGGGTTTGGTATCGGATTAGCTGTAAGTGCATATTGCCTTTGGTTATTAGCTCGCAGAGTGGAGAAACTTGGGAAAAGTATCGTCATGAAAGAAAAGGCTCCTGGATTAGGAGTTCTAAACCGATTTGCAGCAGCCATTTTAGGGGCTATTATTATGTATGAAATTGAGCATGAAATGGAAATGTGGGCATTCGGTACAGGCATTTTAGGTGGTCACTTTTTAATGATTGCAAATTTAGCTTATGCAAATATGCAGTTAGTGAAAGAAGAAGAGAAGCAAAGGGAACATGCTTCGAAAAACATAGAGCTATGATGAAAGGGACCTAGTGGGGTTCCTTTTTTGAGTTTAAGCGAGCTAATGAAGAGAATCAAATTTACGACAAATATAATACGCTTCTTTTTTACGTTTTTCAATAGTATGAAAAATAATGTAAAAAAATTAAAAAACCCATCGATTTCTAAAGGTTATGTATGTTATTATGACAAAAGACTTTTTGAAAGAGGTGGATACCAATGTTACAAGCGTTACTTATTTTTGTGCTTCAAATTATTTACGTTCCAATTTTAACAATCCGTACGATTTTGCTTGTAAAGAATCAAACAAGATCCGCTGCTGGTGTTGGATTGTTAGAAGGAGCTATTTACATTGTCAGTTTAGGTATTGTGTTTCAAGATTTATCAAATTGGATGAACATCATTGCCTATGTTATTGGCTTTAGTACGGGACTATTATTAGGCGGTTATATAGAGAATAAATTAGCAATTGGATATATTACGTATCAAGTTAGTTTGCTAGACCGTTGTAATGAATTAGTAGATGAACTACGTCACTCTGGATTTGGTGTTACAGTATTTGAAGGCGAAGGAATTAATTCAATACGTTATCGCTTAGATATCGTTGCAAAGCGTTCTAGAGAAAAAGAACTGTTAGAAATTATTAATGAAATTGCACCAAAAGCGTTTATGTCTTCTTATGAAATCCGTTCATTTAAAGGCGGATATTTAACGAAGGCGATGAAGAAAAGAGCATTAATGAAGAAGAAAGATGAACATGTATCGTAAAGAAAAGGGAGTTGTGCAGCTTTAAAAGCACGGCATAGTCCCCATATAAAAAAGAGAGGAATCTATATTGAAAAAGATTCCTCTCTTTTTTCTGCGTTATTTTTTTCTACTTTTTCTCAGATTAACAAGTAACCATACAACTTGAATAATTAGTGGTAATATAAATGCAATTAATAAAACGATAAAGGCTATTAATTTCAGCTCAGGTGTTTGAGTAACACCAGTCCCATCAACCTCTCTTAGCCAAATGATAGCTGTCAATATCCCGAAAGTTATAATCCAAAATATGTTACCAATCCACCAATAAATCCATCGTCTTTTCATGTTGGCACCCCTTACATTTACCCTCTGTTAAAAGTGCATTTTCGTTCGTTACATTTATAATGAAATATCTATAAAATTAATTTTTTTTAACTGTATATCTAACTTGTTTAAACGTTACCATCTCTCCATCTTTATGATCATCTTGCGTTTGCAAAAGTTGAACTTTTGGTTTGTAATCTGTCCTATGAGCGTGCTCGATATCTTTAATGTTAACTTTGTAGGATTCGCCATTATTAATTTTTTGTTCCAATACCTTTTTATTGGCGACATAAATAAACGTCACTTTATTTTCATCAATGCCTTCAGTCTTAAATTCTAATTCGTTATCTTTTGTTGTAATCGTCGGTGTTAATAATTCAATACTGCCTTTTCCAGTTTCTAAAGAATTTTCTGCTATAGTTGAACATCCGGATAATATGATTCCAATGAATAGAAGAGCACTTAATTTCTTTCTCATAACATCCTCCAATTTCAAGTGATTTTTGATTTTGGCATTGCTAGACTGCTAGTGTGGAACGTAACTGTTTAGCTAGCACTCTTTTTGATTGTACCATAATATGTAAAATTAAACAGGCTGTATATCCAATTTAAGGGGTTTGAAAAGTTTACTTATTGTTTTAAATCAGTATCTTTCCAGTAGGTATATATTTTCTGTAGAAAGCAGTGTTGTCAAAATCATTATGAATTGGCTATCCAACTATATGATGACATGTAGACAGGCGAAAGGACTTATTTTTATGGAAATTACAATTTTTTCATATTAAAATAACGATGTGGAATAGATGAATTCATTCACTTCGGGGGTAGTTACTTGAACATTAACGAGAAGGCAATTGAAATGTTTGAACAAAATAAATATGTGGAAGCAATGGAACTGTTTCATCAAGCAGTACATGAATCTAGAGGTGTACAATCTCTCAATAATCTTGCTTGGATGTACTTTTATGAGGAAGAGGATGATGATAAAGCTCTTGAATTAATAAGAGAAGTTATTAAGTTGAATCCTTCCTCATACTTTCCTTATAACATCTTAGGGGGAATTTACACGAAACAAGAAAAGTGGGAAGAAGCGAAAGAAGTATTACAAAAGTCTATTTCGATGCAACCATCGGGTGAAGCATTTCACAATGTAGCTGTAGCGCATTATAACCTTGGAGAGTTAGAAAAAGCTTCGGAATTTTTCTTGCGAGTTGCAAGGGATTCGGACTATATAATGTATAGCTATGTAAAATGTTTAATTGATTTAGGGCGAACGACAGAAGCGAAAGAGAAGTTAGATACTTTTAACAGGAAAGCTGATGATTTTGTAGGAGAAATTCGTGTAGCAGATTTATATGTTGAGTTGAATTGTTATAAAGAAGCAATTGAATGGTTCGAAAAGGGATACAAAGAAGTTTGGAAAAGCCCCAATTGGATTGGTAGATTTGTTTATGCTTTATATAAAGCTAATAATTTCACGCGTATAAATGAAGTTATACGGGAATCTATCGAAGCGAAAACAGCAGAAATAGAAGATGTTCAAAATGAAGAAGTAGAAGAAAACTGGACAGAAAAAGATAAGACAGAGTTAATTGAGGAATATACAGAAGAGAATAATTGTTATAAAACAATGATAGAACGTATCAAATCTGGATATGTTCCAGAGTTAGAATTTGAAACTTATCATTTAGGGGCTTGCTATTTATTTGGTTGTAAAAGACATAATCATCTTGAATATGAAGAATAAAAAAATTCGACTGTCACATATGATGGTCGAATTTTTTTTTTATAGGCTGGTTGTCTAAAGGTACCATTTCAATTGTAATGTGTTAAAGGTGTTTCGTATTATTACATAGGTATATATCTTCTTTAGGGAATCCTTTTTTTATATTTAAAATATGTAGTGAAATAAAACCGATAAGTCCTATTCCACCGAAAATAAGCCATGGTGTATACATTCCGCTTAAGTTGGCTGTAAAAGATGTACCGGTATAATTACCGATGATAAAACCAAATGCGAGTGATAGTTGATAAAATCCGAAGTAAGTAGCTGTATATGATTCGTTACTGTAATTTGCAATAGCAATATCAGCGTTAGGTAATACGAGTGTTTCGCCAATTGTAAATAAAATTACACAAATAAATAGCCAATACGGGTGTTGAAATAAAGGAATGAGTAAAAAGGAAATACTCATTAATAAAACACCGTATTTAATAATTGAAAGTGTATTGTATTTATGAAATAGTTTTCGAAATAATACCATAAATACGACGCCTGTTATTGCATTTATCGTAATAACTAGTGTAGCAAGCTGGTTGCTATTACTAATGTTTTTCATATGAAGTGGAAGTGCGACAGTAAGCTGAGTAAACATAATATAGAAGAAAATCATAATAAATGAAAACAAAAGGAAAGATTTGTTTTGTAAAATAGCCTGTAGCCCTAATGTAATAGACGTATTTTCAGTAGTGACTTGGAAGTGATTTTTAAGTAAGTAAAAGATAAAAGCAAATAACAGCATAAGAGATCCTGTTAGAGAAAAAGCATAGATTGGATCGAGTAAGAGTAAGAACCCTCCTGCAATTGGTCCAATTATTGCACCGCAATTAAAACTAAGGTTTAAATATGTAAATAAATTTTTTCTCATATGAGCTGGTTGTGAGCCGAATATGGCGCGCGCAGCAGGTTCGTAAAATGCGGTTCCGAAGCCAATAAGTGCAGAAGAAATAGAAATTGTATAGAAATCAGAGCATATTCCTAAAGCGATAAATCCGATTCCTCTTAAAAATAATCCGGCTATCATCATAATGATATAGCCTATTTTGTCAGCAATTAATCCTGAGAATAATGGGACAACTCGTGATGTGATTGTCATAACCGTCAACACTGTTCCTACTTGAACAGCAGAAAAATGAAGAAAGCTTAATAGATAAATAGCTAAAAATGCGTATACTGCAAAATACCCAAAAGACATAAAAAATGAAGAAATAAGCATGAAACGTATCGGTATTGAGAAACTTTTCATAGAACTCCTCCTAATATTGTAACCAGTAAAATTATTTAATGGTTAACTATTTTATATTATAATTATACATAAAGTCAGAAAAAAGTAAATTTTAAGAAGAAGGTGGATGGAATTGAATCAAAATGCACCAAATGAATTAGAATATATTCGGGAATTTTTAAATACATGGAAAATACCAAACGATACGAGAGAGCCAATTGATATGCTGCAAACAGAAGAGGATATAAAGCTCTTTATGAAAAAATATTTTCATGAAGAGGTTCCATTTCATACGATAGAGGAATTAAAAAGTTTTCGAGAAGATATTCGGTTAACCGTTGAAGGCGAAGGATCATTGCAAAAGTGGTTAGAGAAATACCCATTTCATGTACATGTAAAAGAAGATATGAAAGGTATTACATATGAGCCTGTGCACGAAGAGAATGTATATACAAAAGTATTAAGCGTTGTTTTAATGGCGATTCAAGAAAATTTGTGGGGAAGGTTAAAAGCATGCCCAGATTGTCGCTGGGTATTTTATGATCATTCGCGAAATGGAAGTAAAAGATGGTGCGGTATGTATGCTGGAGAAGCAGGAGGAAGAGCGTGCGGTACGATTGCGAAAGTGAAAAATTACCGGGCGAAGAGAAAAGGGAGATCGGGTTATAATGTGTAATTTATATTAGGGGAAGAAAATTGGATGGGGGAATGTAGAATATGAAAGGTACACAAATGTTAGCTTTAAATAAAAAGTGTTGGGATACAGTTGCACCATATTTCTTTCAAGTGGATTGTTTACCGAAATATGGTCCGTATACAGCGTCTGAAGATGAGATTCATTTGTTCGATTCAATTAGAAATAAAAAGGTTCTTGATATTGGATGTGGAAGTGGGCATTCGTTGCAATATATGGCAGAACACGGGGCAGAGGAAGTATGGGGTCTTGATCTTTCAAGTGAACAAATTAAAACAGCAAATGAAACGTTAAAGTGTTGGAATTCAAAGTTAATATGCGGAGCAATGGAAGAGGAAGGGGATATTCCGAAAGGGTATTTTGATATTGTATATTCCATTTATGCATTAGGTTGGACTTCGAATTTAAGAAAAACGTTGGAACTAATTTATTCGTATGTAAAGCCAGGCGGAAGTTTTATTTTTAGCTGGGAGCACCCAGTATATTCAAACTTACAGTATGGTACAGAAGAAATTGTTTTAAAGTCTTCATACCATGAGGAAACACCTATTACGTTTGAAACATTTAAAGGAGAAAATGTACAAGCGACATTATATAAGAGAAAAATAAGTACATACATAAATGAGTTAAATAGAGCGGGATTTACAATTGAGAGAATAGAAGAGCCTGAACCATCTAGCTCATTTGATGAAGAACTAGCTGAGCCGTCTACGAAATATTATTCTTTATATAAAGCTAGAATGGTGCCAACGACTTTTATTATTAAGGCGAGAAAGTAAAGTGCTTTATAAAAAGAAGCCTATCATTTCAAATAAATGAAATGATAGGCTTCTTTATTTTTTGAAAAATGAGGTCAGAGGTGTACTTTTCTTATAAAAATGCATTTCATATAAAAGGTGTAATTAT
The DNA here is from genome assembly GCF_008368895.1 of Bacillus sp. BB081. Lineage (NCBI taxonomy): Bacteria > Bacillati > Bacillota > Bacilli > Caryophanales > Bacillaceae > Bacillus > Bacillus sp. BB081. The sequence continues at coordinate 41,779 of NZ_QOZX01000029.1, read as the reverse complement.
TTTGGGGAAGGGGGATTGTTGTGCGTCATCATAGAAAGTGCAAAAAATTTGGAGTGGCACTGCCTCTTCCACTTATAGGAGCAACGGGTCCTACTGGTAATAGTGGTCCAACTGGTCCAACTGGAGGGCATGAAGGTCCTGTCGGACCTCCGGGAATCACTGGACCTATAGGAACAACGGGTCCACAAGGCCCTCAAGGTATTCAAGGCATACAAGGTTCGCGAGGAACAACGGGAGCTCAAGGAATACAAGGTGCCATTGGTGAGACTGGAGAGCAAGGTGTAACTGGTCCAGTAGGCTTGCAAGGTCCTCAAGGATTAATTGGAAACCAAGGTCCAACCGGGGATATTGGAGTACAAGGTCCAGAAGGGATACAAGGAACGATTGGCCCTGCTGGTAGTCAAGGTATACAAGGCGCCCAAGGGATACAAGGAGAAATAGGTGAGCGAGGACCAACAGGAGCACAAGGAATGCAAGGAGTGATAGGTGAAGTTGGAATTACAGGTGTAACAGGTCCTCAAGGTCTCCAAGGAGCGCAAGGAATACAAGGAGAGGACGGAACTACAGGTATACAAGGAGAAGAAGGTCCACAAGGAATACAAGGAATTACTGGAGAGCAAGGACACCAAGGTGATCAAGGGATACAAGGTGTAACTGGCCCAACTGGTTCTACTGGAATACAAGGCCCTCAAGGCATAAGCGGAATAAAGGGGATAACAGGTGTAATAGGCCCTCAAGGTCCACAAGGTATTCAAGGGATACAAGGAGTAAGCGGATCCACAGGTTTTCAAGGAGCAAAAGGAGTACGAGGGATAACAGGAGCAACAGGGAGTTTTGGTATGCAAGGCCCAGAAGGACCACCGGGTGGCCCGACGGGAACAACCGGTCCAATTGGTCCATCTAGTGGAGTGACAGGTCCATCTGGCCCACCCGGTCCACCTGGGGGTCCAACAGGTCCAACGGGTGGAACAGGTGCGCGGGGTATAACCGGAGGAACAGGTGCAATAGGAATACAAGGGTCACAAGGCATAACTGGTCCTACTGGAGCTCAAGGTGTAAGGGGAGCACAAGGTTCCCAAGGGGTAGTTGGTGTAGTTGGAATGCAAGGTGCACAAGGTTCTCAAGGTAACCAAGGAATAACAGGAGCAACTGGTGTAGAAGGCCCCCAAGGAACTCAAGGCCCGCAGGGAGAAATTGGTCCAACTGGTGCAGAAGGTCCTAAAGGTGTGCAAGGTATACAAGGGGTAACAGGTCCAACAGGGGCACAAGGAATACAAGGGTTACAAGGAATAATAGGTCCTACAGGCACAACAGGAGCGGCAGGAGTCCAAGGCCCACAAGGAATACGAGGAGAAACAGGAGCAGCTGGAGCACAAGGTATACAAGGCCCTCAAGGGATACGAGGGGAAACAGGAGCAGCTGGCGTTCAAGGGATACAAGGAGTGCAAGGAATACAAGGGGAAATTGGATTGACTGGTGCTCAAGGTGCCCAAGGTCTTCAAGGAATTCAAGGAATAATAGGTCCAACTGGTGCTATCGGTTTGCAGGGACCTCAAGGAATACAAGGTATAGTAGGACCAACAGGAGCGCAAGGCTCTCAAGGTATGCAAGGAATACAAGGAATAACAGGTCCGACAGGTTCGCAAGGAATTAGAGGTCCCCAAGGGGATTTAGGAGAAAACGGGATAACAGGTCTACAAGGAGTGCAAGGTGCGCAAGGTAGTCAAGGACCTGAGGGACCACAAGGGAATGTTGGGATAACAGGTGTAACTGGAGAAACAGGGGCGACAGGAGAAACAGGGGCGACCGGGGCACAAGGTATACAAGGCGTTCAAGGGATTATAGGTATACAAGGAAGTACAGGAAGTACAGGAGCGACCGGAGCAACTGGAGTAACTGGAATACAAGGTGCTCAAGGTATTCAAGGTTTGCAAGGCCCAACTGGAGTAAGTGGAATGACAGGGGTTAGTGGTAGTCAAGGGCTAGCCGGAGCGCAAGGTAGTCAAGGGCCGATTGGAGCTGTGGGACCTACCGGAGCCACTGGTAGTATAGGGGCTATAGGTTTCTTAGGAATAGTAGGTGCAATAGGGGCGACTGGCTTACCTAGCGGTGGCGGTTATTTCTTTTCTACTTCAACGAGTGCAATTGCAGCGAATGCGTTAATACCAATCAATTCTGGATCTACAACTTTTGGTTCCGGTGTCAGTTTAACAAATGCAACAACTGTAACGTTAAGTACGCCGGGAATATATTTAGTCAGCTATTATTTTCAAGGTGATCCAAATGGGGGGAATGAAACGATTTCTGTGAGTCTTACTTTAAATGGAACGCAAGTCGCAGGGAGTCTTATTTTTTATGTTACAGGAGGTACCTTTGTATTAGAACCAGCGATTTCTAATACGATGGTCATTAATGTTGCTTCTTCAAATGCTACTTTATCTTTGCAAAATGGTCCATTAGCTATTGGGCATGTAACGACATTATCTGGAGTGATAACAGCTAGTTTAAATGTATTAAAAATAGTTTGACACGTTAGTTATAACGGGGGAGATGCTTGTGAGGGATCAAGATAAGTGTAGTAAGTTTCAAGCACCTATTCCTTTTCCGGCGTCAGGTATTACGGGGCCAACTGGTCCAACGGGTCCGACAGGTTCTTTAGGTGGACCGACTGGCCCGCAAGGAATACAAGGCGTACAAGGACCAATTGGTCCAACAGGTCCGACAGGAATTCAAGGAGTGCAAGGGGTGCAGGGAGAAATTGGCCCAACTGGTCCAACTGGCTTAACAGGACCACAAGGTGCTCAAGGTAGTCAAGGTCCGATGGGGGAACAAGGTCCACAGGGAATTCAAGGTGTTCAAGGTATTCAAGGCGAAAGGGGTCCGACAGGTCCAACAGGTATTCAAGGGATACAAGGAATACCTGGACCAATGGGAGAAACAGGTCCAACAGGAATACAAGGCATACAAGGAATACAAAGTGAAATCGGCCCGACTGGTCCAACAGGAATACAAGGTATACAAGGAGTGCAAGGTGAAAATGGTCCGACCGGCCCAACAGGAAATACGGGTATACAAGGTGTTCAAGGGAATTTAGGAAGTAGTGGTTTACAAGGTGTAACAGGAATACAAGGCATTCAGGGGCCGATGGGACCGACTGGTCCAACTGGCTCTCAAGGGATACAAGGGGAACAAGGGCCGATGGGACCAACAGGGACAACTGGCGTTCAAGGTTTACAAGGTCCACAAGGTGATATGGGGCCGACAGGTCCAACTGGCTCTCAAGGAATTCAAGGAGTGCAAGGTGTAATAGGTCCAACAGGGGCAACTGGCTTGCAAGGGGATCCAGGTTCAACAGGCTCGACCGGTCAGGCGGGGGTAACCGGCCCAACTGGATCTGCAACGGGTCCAACCGGAGCAACGGGTCCAACAGGGCCACCAGGAGGCCCAACTGGTCCGACGGGTCCAGCAGGATCACCGGGAGGTCCAACCGGTCCGACCGGAGCAACAGGTGCAACAGGGGCGACCGGAGCAACAGGAGCGACTGGAATCCAAGGAGTGCAAGGAATACAGGGACCGACAGGGGTAACTGGTTTAACAGGTTTGCAAGGAGTGCAGGGACCAATGGGAGCAACCGGTCCAACGGGTGACCAAGGCATCCAAGGTCCACAAGGTGTAATGGGAGCAACAGGTCCAACCGGATTACAGGGTTTACAAGGAGTACAAGGGCCGATAGGAGCAACCGGCCCAACCGGTCAACAAGGAGTGCAAGGGGCACAAGGTCCAATTGGGCAGGCAGGCCCGCAAGGAATACAAGGAATCCAAGGTGAGCAAGGAGTAATGGGAGCAACTGGACCAACAGGCTTACAAGGTCTGCAAGGAATCCAAGGTCCACTCGGTCCAACCGGTCCTCAAGGTTTACAAGGAGTACAAGGGATAAGTGGTATAACAGGTCCAACTGGTCCTCAAGGAATCCAAGGAATTCAAGGTCCACAAGGAGATATAGGTCCAACAGGAGCGACTGGAATACAAGGAGTGCAAGGTCCAAAGGGTCCAACTGGTCCAACAGGTGCAACAGGCCCGCAAGGAATTCAGGGAATACAAGGGATACAAGGCCCAACAGGACCACAGGGCATTCAAGGAATTCAAGGAATTCAAGGTCCGATTGGTCCAACAGGCCCGACTGGACCTCAAGGCATACAAGGTATAACTGGCTCGACGGGTCCAACCGGAGTAACAGGAGCAACCGGTCCGACGGGAGTAACGGGCCCTCAAGGTCCTCAAGGAATCCAAGGCCCACAAGGAGAAACCGGAGCAACCGGAGCAACGGGACCGACTGGAGCAACCGGTCCACAAGGCGTGCAAGGAATCCAAGGTCCACAAGGGATAACCGGTCCAACGGGTGCAACGGGAGCGACGGGAGTAACAGGTCCACAAGGAGTACAAGGAATCCAAGGTCCACAAGGGATAACCGGTCCAACGGGTGCAACGGGAGCGACGGGAGTGACTGGTGCGACAGGACCGACAGGAATCCAAGGAATCCAAGGAATAACAGGAGCAACAGGGGGAACGGGAATAACAGGCCCAACAGGTGCTACGGGCCCAACCGGCTTAACCGGAGCAACTGGATCGTCTGCTATATCAACAGGTGGCGGCTATTTCTTCTCTACCTCAACAAGTACAATTGCAGCAAATGCCAACATCCCAATTAATTCTGGATCCACTGTATATGGAACTGGTGTATCTTTAACTAGTGCTACAACTGTCACAGTATCCACACCAGGAATATATTTAGTAAGCTACTATTTCCAAGGGGACGCGACTGGTGGGAATGAGACAGTATCTGTTAGGTTGCTATTAAATGGAACACAAGTAACAGGGAGTTTCATACAAAATGTGACGACATCAACGGTAGTAATCGAACCTGCCATTTCAAATACGCTTCTTGTGAATGTAACGAGTGCTAATTCAACATTAATATTACAAAATGGCCCGTTAGGTGTAGGGCATGTGACGACTATAGCAGGTGCGATTACGGCAAGTTTAAATGTAGTGAGAATACTATAAGGAATATAAAAAACACAAGGAATGTCTGTATAGACACACCTTGTGTTTTTTTCTTTATCTTTTCGGTTGAAAAATATGTTGAAAGAAGTATTTGTGATGTAAGTTATCTACAACTTTATTAGCTTGATATGTGCGGTGTTGTTCGAGTCGAAGTCTTTGCTCCATCATTTTTATTGCGTGATCAGATAAACGTAACATTATACATGTCTCCTTTTCTATAAATATAGGTGTCTATTGGTATCGATCCCATATTTATAATTAAGGAGGTACACTGTGTAACATAGGCAAAAAGCACCTTCCTCTCCCATTACGCTTACGAGGTTAGCTGTCGGACTCGGGAAGTGAGAGTTTCCCTACTTAAATAAGATTCGCCCCAAGTAGCATGGCTACAAAAATGGTTCCCCCGCTCCAAAATTTGGACTCAGCAAAAGGATTTATAAAGTAAAGGATAACATAAATAAATTGATGAGTCAAACTATTTTATGTTTTCTGATTTTTTGAGCGAGGTTAAAACCACTCCATCGGGTAATATAATATCATTTATTTTAATAAATCCATGTTTTTTATATAAAGACAGAGCAGGTGTATTTTCTTTCCCTGTTTGTACAATATATGTTTGTGAAGGGGAGAACATGTCAAATACATAAAGTAGTAGTTTTGTGGCGATTCCTTTATGAAAATGATCGGGGGATACTACTAAACGATGAATATCAACTTCCTCTTCATCCATTTTAAAAGAAATAAACCCAGCAAGTGTATCTTCATAAAAATAGCCGTAAAAAATTTCATCACATAATTGAATATCGGCTACAGTATCATAAAGACGAGGAATAGCCGTACTATTTATATATTTTGCTTCAATTTCATAAGCGGGTATTTGAATGTTTAAAATAGAAGTAGCGGTGTTGTGAGAAGTTGTTACTAATTTTTGAATCATAGGGTAAAACCTCCTTATAGACTTTATTTTCATAGATTTGACAAGATTTTTCTTTATTGGATATAATAATTATAATAGTTACATAACAATTTAGTATCAAAAAGAAATACACTATAATAGAAATGGAGGACTAAAGATGGGATGGATTATCACATTAATAGTTGGTGCTATTATAGGTGCAATTGCAGGTTCTATAACGGGTAAAAATTTTCCGGGTGGTATGTTTGGAAATATTATCGCAGGTTTGTTAGGTGCTTCATTAGGTGGTAGATTATTTGGATCTTTTGGGCCATCATTTGGTGGGATTCATGTCGTGCCAGCATTATTAGGTGCAATCGTATTAATTCTTATTGTATCATTTGTAGTGAAAGCTGCAAGAAAATAAAGATATAGATCATGATGAAAAGCCCTGAATAAGGGCTTTTCATCATTCGAAGAGGTGGTTTCATTGGAGAAATTAAATATTAGAAAAAGAGATAAGTTGAAAAAGTTTTTTAGAGAACAAAATTATTTAGCGGTGTTACTCGGCTTTGCGTTATTGTTTATTAACATATTACTGCTAACGAAAATTTCTTTTGTGTTTACTCCGTTTATCGTCTTTTTAAAAACAATTTTCTTCCCTGTATTATTAGCGGGTGTGCTATTTTATATATTGCATCCATTCGTTTCGCTTTTAGAAAAGAAAGGTGTTTCAAGAATCGTATCAATAGCTTCCATATATATAATAGTACTAGGATTATTTGTATTTTTAGTTGTAACAGTAATCCCGATTATTAAAGATCAAATTGATGCATTAATAGATAACTTACCGTATTTCGGTCATGAAGTTGAACGAGCAGCACGTAGATTCGGGGAAAGTAATTTACTAGGCAAAATTCAAGAGAATTTAAATATTGATGTAGCGAGTATGGTAAAAGACTATACAGTTGATTTTACGAAGTCGCTATCATCAGTAACTGGAAATGTAACTGGATTTTTAAGTACTGTTACAGAGGTCGTTTTAACGTTTGTAATGGTTCCGTTTATATTGTTCTATCTTTTAAAAGATGGTGAACAATTACCGAACCACTTTTTAAAGTTTATTTCAGAGCAAAGACAACCAGCAACGATGAGAATACTAGATGATATGCATTATGCGATTAGCTCGTATATTAGAGGGCAAATTATCGTTAGCTTGTTTATCGGTATTATGCTATTAATCGGTTACCTTATTATTGGTATTAAATATGCGGTACTACTTGCTATTTTAGCAATGATTGTAAATATCGTTCCATACGTAGGACCAATCATTGCAATTACACCAGCATTAATTATCGCATTTATTGACTCGCCATCAATGGTGTTAAAAGTAATTATTGTAATGATGGTCGTACAATTAGCAGAAGGTAAATTTATTTCTCCGCAAGTCATGGGGAAAAAGCTAGATATTCACCCGATTACTATCATTTTTATTATTTTAACTGCCGGAAATTTATTTGGAATTATGGGGATTATTTTAGCAATTCCAGGATATGCGATATTAAAAGTGTTAGTAACGCATAGTTATAGATTTGTTAAGTTGAATATGTAAAAAAAGAGCTAAAACAGATAAAACTGTTTTAGCTCTTTTTTTATTTATACTCTTGTTGAAGTAAACAAATAAACCTTATGCGTAGGCTTTTAATTCAATGATAGGTAGATTGCTTTCCTTTAGTTTGTAATCAAATATTAAATCGTCCATGCGAAAATTAGCATCTACTTCAAGAGAAATGAAGGTACCCCCGATTTCTACTTGATTTCCGTTCTCATTTTCAAAAGTGAGCGCACCGTCAAATGTTTCTATGTACTCATCGCAGGTGTATAAATATATAGCGATAGGTGTGAAATGTATAATTACCCCTAAAGTATCATCGTGACTATTATCATCGTTCTTAAATACATCAATCTTAAACGTATCATTCTTTTTAGTAAACCAACCCATGACATCACCTCGTTTTTGTATTACAAATCGCTTCTATATATATTGATTATATATCGTTCGGAATAAATTGGTAATGACTATTGTTAAAACCTAATAAAAATAGAAAATTCAGTTTTGAGAGAACGGGAAATGTGATAAACTGTAAAAAATAACGAAAAGCAATGAAAGAGAAGAGTACATATTCGAAACTTTGTAGAGAGCTGATGTGTGGTGGAAATCAGTAAGGGATGAATATGGAATGGGCTCCGGAGCTTCTAGCTGAAATGAGTAGGCAAAGACGGTTACTTCACGTTAAGAAGTTGAAGTGAGCTATAATGATAGCTAATTAAGGTGGTACCGCGGGAGTCTCTCGTCCTTTTTATAGGATGAGGGGCTCTTTTTATTTTAAGGAAGGAGGAGTTAAGGTGAGCGAAAAAATAATGTTAACAGGAATTAAGCCGACAGGTTATCCTCATTTAGGAAATTATATTGGTGCGATTAAACCTGCATTACAAATGTCAAAAAAGAATGAAGGAAAAGCATTGTATTTTATAGCGGATTATCATGCATTAAATGCTGTACATGATCCAGAAAAGTTCAGTAGTTATACGAAAGAGGTAGCAGCTACTTGGTTATCACTTGGACTTGGAGAAGATGTTATTTTTTACCGACAAACAGAAGTGCCGGAGATTCTAGAATTAGCTTGGATATTAGCTTGCCTAACTCCAAAAGGGCTTATGAACCGTGCCCATGCATATAAGGCGAAGGTGGAGCAAAATAAAGAAGCGGGTTTAGAGGTAGATGCAGGCGTGAATATGGGATTATATACGTATCCGATTTTAATGGCAGCTGACATATTACTATTTCAAGCTACTCATGTACCAGTTGGAAAAGATCAAATTCAGCATATTGAAATTGCGCGTGATATTGCGACGTATTTTAATCATACATTTGGTATGACATTTACGCTTCCGGAGTATGTCATACAAGAAGAAGGTGCCATTTTACCTGGTCTTGATGGAAGGAAGATGAGTAAAAGTTATGGAAATGTGATCCCGTTATTTGCAGAGCAAGAAAAACTACGAAAATTAATATTTAAAATCAAAACAGATTCTTCACTTCCAAATGAACCGAAAGAACTAGAAACATTATTTATGATATATAAAGAATTTGCGAAGGAAGATGAAATACAGTCGATGCGAGAAAAGTATGAAACTGGAATCGGATGGGGCGATATGAAAAAAGAGTTGTTTCGCGTTGTAGACCGCGAATTAGCAGGACCTCGGGAGAAATACGCTATGTATATGAATGAGCCAAATTTATTATATGAAGCATTAGAAAAAGGTGCTGAGCGGGCAAGAGAAATCGCGAAGGTAAATTTAGCAGAAATTAAAAAACGGATTGGATTTGAGAGGGGACGCTGAGCGTTCCCTTATTTTTTTATAAAAAAATCGAACGAAATTTCAACTTGTTACCAATATAGAGTGAGGAGGGATAGAAATGGTTACAATTCTCGAATTAAAAATGTTGCTAGTTCAAATGGGAACAGAAATTGTGCCACCTAGTAATTTAAAAGAAAAAATTTTAATTCAAGTTAATCTGATGGAGGAAGTAACATTTAATCATGTTGAGGTGAATAAAGATGAGTGAAATTGTGTTAGCAGTTCAAGGTTTAAGTAAGACTTATGAGAGTGTAGATACAAATGTTAGAGCCTTACAAAATGTATCTTTGGAGTTAAATAAAGGAGAACTTCTTGCCATAATGGGAACGAGTGGATCTGGGAAGAGTACATTACTTAACATTCTTGGTGCTCTAGATAAGCCTGATGAGGGGGTTATATATGTAAATGGTGAAGTACCTGAAAATATGTTTATTGAACCATATGCGACAGAGTATAGAAGGGATAGCATAGGATTTATATTCCAGTCATTTCATTTATTAAAGGATTTATCTGTAGAAGAAAATGTTGCGTTACCCCTCATATTATCAGCTGATTCAGAAGAGGAGATACGAGAAAAAGTAAATAAAATATTAGATGTTCTTGGTTTAGTAAATTGGAGAAATCATCGACCAACTCAGCTTTCTGGGGGACAACAACAACGTGTTGCAATTGGTAGGGCGTTAATAACATCTCCGCCAATTGTTCTTGCAGATGAGCCTACTGGAAATTTAGATTTCAATACGTCTAATGATATTTTACGGGTACTAGTCGATATGAAACAAAGATTCAATCAAAGTATGATTCTTGTTACTCATGATCCTCACATTGCTACGTATGCAGATCGGGTTCTCTTCTTTCATGATGGAGAAGTTGTTGATGATTATACGTGTTCTCATGGAGTAAATGATATGAATATTATTTTAGATAAATTTAAAAAATTAATGGAGAAATCAAAATGATAAAATCAGTACGAGGATTAGGTTTACGCTTTTTTAAGACGAATAAATTTACTGCTATTTCCTCTATCATTAGTGTTATGTTGGCTGTTTGTCTAATTGTTACGATGATTGTATTTTCGAGTCATGCGAAGCAGTCTGTAATAAATGAAGTGAAAAATGTATATGGAGATATGGATTTATCTGTTGGATATACCCCTGATCAAAATAAATTGATGGATAAATCTTTACTACAAAATATTAAGGAACAAAAAAATATTGAATACATGTCAAAAGTGTTAGTAAATCATTTGCAAGTGAATAAATTGAATACAGCTATTTATACGGTAGGTGTTCAAAATGATTCGTTATCTAAAAGTCGATATCACTTCTCTAAAAATCTATCAAATGAGGAAGTAACATTAAATGATGGATTAGCGGAAACTTTACAAGTAAAAGTTGGGGAAAAGATTGAAATAGAAAATAAATCATATGTAGTAAAAGAAGTGTTACCTGATATAGAAGCTGGAGGTTCAGCTCCAGATATGCTCATTTTATTGGAAGGTGCAGTGAAACAGCACGTATACGAAAAAACGGGTAAACACACTGAAGCTACTTATGTGTTGATAAAAGCAAAAGCGAACGCTGATGTACTAGCATTATCTAATCAAATTCATAAAATAGACAAAGAATTAAGAATCGATATTGCGGAGGAAGACGAGTTTTTAAAAAGTAACTTAGCGTCATTACATATTTTTATAGTTATTGTATCTGTATTAATCCTTATTATTACTTCGTTACTATTGATGTCTAATTTTGAAGTGTTTTTATATAAATATAAAAGTCAATTTGCTATTATGCGATCAATGGGAGCAACAACGAAACAAATGTTTACAGTTATATTTATTCAATGTAGTGTAATTAATTTCTTTGGTGGAATATTCGGTTTGTTACTAGCTGTAATAAGTAACCGTTTTTTACAAAGTTGGCTAGAGCATGTATTTGCTTTTCAAATGAATTCAATGGGTTTCGACTATAAAATAGCAATTGTAACAATGATTTGTAGTATCTTTTTTATTGAACTGTTTATGTTATATCCTTCATACAGAAGTTCGAAAATATTGCCAGTCAAGCTTATGCGTGAAAATGAAGAATCCGATTTTTCTAATAAAAATACACGCAGTATTATGGGGAAATTCCTTTTAATTAGCAGCATATTTTTAACTGTTTTAGGTGGCTTTGTAGTAAATACGGGGGATACGCAGGCAATAGTGATATTAATAGGATCTATATTTCTTGTTTTAGGAGTGTATGTTTTATTTCCTATTTATCTTTCTTCGATATTAATAGTATGTCTACCTATGATGAAAAAAATATTTGGAAGGAATACATTTGTTGCTATTAAAAATGTAATTCCGCAAGTAAGGAAAAATACATTTGTTATATTAATGATAAGTACAATGATGGTGATAGTTGTCTTCGGCTCCACTATATTTAAAACGATGCAAAAAAATAATGAAAGGTATTTAAAACGAGAATTTCCAACACATATTGTTGTGGAAAATCGTTTGACTAATGATTCAACCATTACCTTACCTCATATACAAAATATATTTAAAGAAATAAGTAGTGTAAAAGGAGCTAGTACAATTAGTACGAACTCACTGGCAGAATTAAAGCAAGGTGAAAATTATATTACTTTTGACTATAATTTAGGTGATTTGAAAGAAATGGAAAAGCAAGGGTTACTGCCAGAAGTACCTGCCAATTTGGAGAATAGTATAATTGTTACAAAAGAGTTAGCGGAGCGGTATAAACTTCATGTAGGTGATATCGTTCAATTGGGTCTATTTTCAGAACAGGAACAAAAAGTTAGACCGTCTAGTAAGGTAGAAGTTGGATTAATTGTTAACGAGCTACCGAATTCTCCTTCGGTACTCATGGATTGGAGTAATGTAACATATAAACAAGATTATACAGTTTTTGAGCGTGCATTTATTAGTTCAAATAATGAGAGAGAGACGTTGGAGCACTTAAAGAAAGTGAAAGGTCAATATCCACAATTAAAAATAAGTAGTTATACTCAATCGTTAAAACAATCTAATTTAATGTTTCAGCAAAGGTGGTCCATTTTCATCGTTGTTATTGTAGTAATTTTGTTTAGTGTAACATTAGGGGTATGTAATACACTTATAAATAATATTCAATCTAAAAGAAAAGAGTTTGCTATTTTACGAGCAATAACAGTTAAGAAAAAGGGGATTGTACAAGTTATTTTGACACAAGTTAATTTATATGTACTTATTGGAATCGTACTAGGGGTTGTTATAGGAGTATTATTAACCTATATGGTAAGTATAATGGATCGTACACCTTTATTTTTTGATTTCAAACTGATCGTAACGGTAATAGCGGGGATGTTCGGAATAGTCCTTATTATTTTTATACCTTTTGCTAATATAATAGGGAAAAGGGACATTGTAGAAGAGTTAAATAAAGATAATAAATAAAAGAGGTTAACCCAAGTTGCTATTCAGCTACTTTTGGGTCAATCTCTTTTTATTAACAATTGATTTGCATATTGGTGTGCTCATTAGCACCTAAAGGAGGGGATTTTATGTGATGATGAGTCTCAACGGTTTTAATGAAAAACAATGTATAATGCATTATATTAGTAAAATGCCACCAAGTAATATCATTAGGTGAAGTAAGGAGTTCGCATTTCTTTTTCAAACTTATTAGTTGCATATATGAAAAAGTATGCTAATATAGGGTTGCTTATTAAACGCGTTTAATAAGTTTAATTAAAGTCACTTATTAAAGATGTTTAATAAGTGCATCCCATATAATAAAAAAGGAGAGGATTGTATGAAAACGGAGAAAGAAAAGATGGTGGCAGGAGAAATGTATATTGCGGATGACGAAGAATTGGTGGCTGATAGGGTGGAGGCAAAACGTTTAACACGCCTTTATAACGAGGCGATGGAGACAGGAGATGAACAACGTTTTACTTTGTTAAATCAGCTTTTAGGTTCTTCAACTGATGGGAAATCCCAAATTAATCCTGATTTTCGTTGTGATTACGGCTACAATATCCATGTTGGAAAGAGCTTTTTCGCAAATTTCAATTGTGTGATTTTGGACGTTTGTGAAGTGCGAATCGGTGATAATTGTATGTTTGCACCTGGTGTTCACATTTATACTGCTACGCATCCTTTACACCCGGTAGAGCGGAATTCTGGCAAAGAATACGGGAAGCCTGTAAAGATTGGTAACAATGTTTGGGTTGGCGGGGGAGCTATAATTAACCCTGGTGTTTCAATTGGGGACAACGCTGTAATTGCTTCAGGGGCAGTTGTGATAAAAGATGTACCCAGCAATGTAGTAGTTGGTGGTAATCTAGCTAAAGTTATTAAAACGATAAACTTATAGAAATCCTTTTTTACGGGTACATGAATAAATTGGTGTCGCGTTTGCTGTAAGTTTCTATCATCGGTTATACAGCTATTTTAGTCGGCTGGTATACTAGGGGGAATCATTCGGAATACGTAATGCTTTGCTTAGCTGTTTCATTATTTGTTCCCTTATCTGGAATTGTATGAATACATGAAGCGAAACAGAGAGTGCATGCATGGGAAATATATCATCTTTATTGCTTTAGAAAATGATGTGTGATATATTGTCAACGCAACTTATTAAAAGTGTTTAATAAGTATGTTGATTAAGGTGGTGAGCGATTTGAGTGAACAATTTGTTACTCAAAAATCGATTAAAGAGACAATCCTTCGCGGCATTCGTACAGCTCTTCTAGAGCGAGGTAGTGCAACGAAAGTTGAACTTAGTAATACATTAGAAATTAGTTTTCCAACGATAAGTAAATTTATAGAAAAAATGAAACAAGACGGTGAAGTCACTTTAGCTGGTTTAGATGATTCAAGTGGCGGAAGAAGAGCGAAACGATATGAATATAATCCAGAATATATGTTAGGTTTAGCAATATTTTTAGAAAAAAATGAGACAAACTATACAATTTTTAACTGTTTAGGGGAAGTAAAAGAACAAGGAAGTACTTCAAGTGTATTAATTGATACTGGCATAAGTTTATTATCTAAACATATTGAAAGCCTTATCGCTACATTCCCAAAAATAAGCTCTATATCAATTGGTGTGCCTGGTTCGGTTGATAATGGGCGTATTTTCTATATTCCTGGATATGAAAAGTTCCAAAATTTTAATTTGAAAAGTCATTTGGAGGAACAGTTTTCTATACCGGTAGTAATAGAAAACGATATGAATGCTGCAGTGCTCGGCTATCATAAAAACACGGGGAATAATGATAATTCCTCTCTTGTATATTTGTATTCAGGTCAAAATGGCCCAGGTGCGGGGATTATGGTAAATGGAGATGTCGTACGCGGAAGTACGTTTTTCTCAGGAGAGATATCTTTTGTTCCGCAATATGATAATAAAAATTTCTTGCAAGCTTTGAGAAGTGAAGATTCGAATAATCCAGAGGAATATAATATAGATGCTATTACTCGTTTAATAGCTACATGTATAGCTATTATTAACCCTCATGCCTTTATCTTCTGTGATGATGAAATGAATCAATTTGTAATAGAGCAAATTGTAAAAACTTGTCCGCAGTACATTCCGGTAGAACATATTCCGAAAATAACAGTGAGTAATTGGAAAGAAGATTATTTATATGGATTAAAAAGTCTTGGACTTGATCTTATGATCACGAGAACAAATAAAGGAAATTAAATGTACTGGCAATGAAGCATCCGATTGTCAGTTGAATAACATAAAAGAAAAGGTGTCGTTTATGAAAATTGAACATGTAGCAATTTGGGTGAAGGATTTAGAAGGAATGCGTGATTTCTATAAACAGTACTTTAATGGTGAAGAAAATAATTTATATCACAATCCGAAAAAGCAGTTTGAATCTTATTTTATAACTTTTGAAGGCGGTGCGCGCCTAGAACTTATGAAGCAGGTAGGGATAGACGAGAAAGTACAAACACAAACAATTGGATATGCGCATATTGCTTTTTCTGTAGGTAGTAAAGAAAAAGTGAACGAAATAACTAATACATTAAGAGAAGCTGGATACCCTCTGTTAAATGGCCCGCGTACTACAGGGGATGGTTACTATGAAAGTGTAGTAAGTGATCCTGAAGGAAATCAGATTGAGATAACGATCTAACATTTTATTTACTAATAACGAATAAAACTATAAAACTTTGTTGTTCCCCATGATGTTTGCAAGAAACTAATTATTTCTTCAGAAAGGGGGACATACCACATACCCATCAAGCTAATCAAGTAAATTACTAGTTATGAAACGATTCTTGTTTCATAACTAGTAATTTATAGAAAGGTAGGCATGCTAAAGAAGCCTATTAAAACGTGATTTTTTGCTAGGCAACTTGTCTATTCTTCACCGTCGTTTTATACACAATCCCTAGAACATCAAAGACGGTCATCTTCTTATACCGATGACATTTACGACTGTTCTTTTTGAGCAGCTGATAAAGGCGATGCAGAATTTTTAAAAGTTTTTCTGTGCCAACGGCTATCGCTTGAAACAGTAATGGAAAGTAATCTTTAATCGTATACATCGCTTTGTATTCACTCAGATCCTGTTTTTTCTTTTCAAGCAGAAACTGACGCATTTGAATCATCGTAGGAGAACAGAGGAGAATGCCGATGAGTTGTCCATATAAATGGCACTCTAGGCGTTCTCTTTTTATATTTTGACATTCATCAATTTCAAAGAGTGACTTCCACGTTTTAAACAGAATTTCAATCTGCCAACGAAGTGAATATAATGGATGCACGTAGTTCGTCGGTACTTCTTCTAGCGACGTGTTCGTGATATATACATTCATGTCATTCACTTTAATAGCTATTGTCTCAATAAAAATCTTGAATAATTTTAGACAAGAGCAAAAATCTGAGTTAAAACAAGGTTAGTTATAAATTAAATATTTATCATAGCTTCTGCCAATAGTTCCTTAGCATAGGAAAAATCGAATAAAAACAACATATAATTTGCAAATTATTTTAGCAAGAGTAATGAGCACAAATAAACCAATTCCTTGTACCTTAAGGAATTGGTTTATTTGTGGGGCATACAATTTTTACTACATTGTTGGTCTGGAATTCAACGAAATTCTGTTATGAATTCACTGGAAAATACAATCTATTCATTAAAGGATCCTAAGGATATTGATGCATTTAAAGAAGAAGCAAAAAAATTGGGGTTACCAGCGTCCTATGAATTAGATGCACAAGATAACGTTTATAAACAGATGATTGGTCCAATCGAGAATATTGCATCTTTTTCGAAAACGATTGTAATTATGGTGTCTATTGCAGGTGCAACGATTTTAGGATTAATAATTATGCTTTTCATTAAGGAACGTAGAAAAGAATGAAGATAAACCGGAAGATCCTATTAGGGGTACCGCCACATCATCATCAAGCTAAGAAAATACAACTACCCCCAAAACGAAATTTTGTGCTAACTTGTATTAAAAAAGTCCATTTTTTCATTTTTGGGTGTTATAAAACCTTTAAGTTGATGGGCATATGGTGCCACCCCATATAGTATAAGAATGGTCTCATTTTGAGCAAAAGCAATAATGGTTTAAAATTAAGGTATGAGACAAAGTTAATAAATAAATCGGAGGATGAAATGTATAAATTATTGATTGTTGAAGATGAAATGAATATTGCATATACACTAAAAAAACATCTTGAAAAATATGGCTATCATTGCCTCATTGTAGAAGATTTTCAAAAGGTATTAGAAATTTTTCGAGATTTTCAACCCCACCTTGTCATTATGGATATTACCCTTCCTGCCTTTGATGGTTATTATTGGTCGCGTAAAATAAGACAAATATCGAATTGTCCTATTGTGATTCTCTCTGCTCGTATGAGTGAGGCGGATCAAGTGTATGGCATTGAAAATGGGGCTGATGATTTCATTACTAAACCTTTTTTATTAGGAGTGGTACTTGCAAAAATTAATGGACAAATTCGTCGTATATATGGCGAATATGCAAGAAATGTACAGGAGAAAATTATAAAAATAGGAAATACAGCTTTAAACCTGGACACTGTACGATTATGCACACCTAATCAGGAGGAGCTATTAACGATAAAAGAACTCCAGCTATGTACAATGTTCTTTGAAGCGTATCCGAATGTTGTAACACGACAGCAACTACTTACCGCAATTTGGGATGAGGAAGAATTTGTTGAGGAAAATACCTTAACAGTAAATATAGCAAGAGTACGCAAGAAATTAGAAGCCATTCATTCTACTTTAGAAATTACAACTATTCGAGGAATTGGCTATCAATTAACGGAGAAACTCACATGAAGTTATTTTTAAAAGACCATATGAGCTTTATTATTTTGTATATCATTACATTTATTAGCTTACCAATTGTGATTCATAGATTAGATGGTTTTGAAAATCATTATACTTATTTTATATTTCTAGCCTTCTCTCTATTGATCGTACTACTTTTTTGTCGTTATTTACGTCGTAAAAAAATGTATACACATATTGGGAACAAGAACATCCATACGGAAAATTTTATGATTCATCAGCCAATTGCTCCATACGAGAAATCATACGCAACTCAGTTGCAATATATTCAATCCTTATTTTTATCAAAAGAAGAGGAATATAAGAGTTCTTTACATAATCAGCAATTAATGATTTCTCATGCAGTTCATCAAATGAAGACTCCACTTTCTGTCATTCAGTTGCTTATACAGTCTAATCAGTTTAAGGAACCCAATTCCCTTGCAGAATGGCAAAAAGTAAAAGTTGAATGTGATAAACTGAACTTCTCTTTAAATCAGTTACTAACGTATAGTCGCTCTACTAAATTATTAGCAGATTTAAAAATAGAACCAATCCAGTTAAAACTTATTGTACAGGAAGTTATTAACGATTTAAGGGATTATTTTATTGAAGAAGAAATCTTTCCTAAAAGCACTATACCGGAGCATATATTGCTTTATTCAGATCGTAAATGGCTAAAGGTTGTGGTTTACCAGTTATTAAGTAACGCAGTTAAATATGGCGAAAAACACTCTGCTATTATGATCCATTATGAAAATGGACAGTTGTTCATTAAAAATAAAGGAGAAACGATACCTGAAAGTGAAATAAAACGTGTTTTTGAATTATTTTACACAGGAACGAAAGGACGTATAAAAGGAGAAGCAACTGGTATCGGTCTTTATTTAGTAAAAAGTATCCTTACTACATTAAATCATCCATACCACCTACATTCTAAAGATAATGAAACAACATTTACAATAGATCTCTCAAGAAGTATAGAAACGGCTACCAAATAAGGTAGCCGTTTTGAATGTGACAATTTTGTCATCTTCCTGTCACATTGAGAGATGTTAAGAAGCAACAAGCATATTTATACTAAAATACTGAAAGATACAAAGGAGTGAAGTACTGATGTCAAACACCATTTTAAATGTAAAAGGGCTTCAAAAGGAATATACAGGAGAAATTACCTACAAAGCGTTAAAGGGCATTGATTTTCATTTAGACAAAAATGAGTTCGTTGCAGTAATGGGTCCTTCTGGCAGTGGGAAAACAACGTTCCTTAATTGCATCTCAACAATCGATCGCCCAACTAATGGCTCCGTTACAATTAATTCAAAAAATCCTTATGAATTAAATGACGAGGAACTAGCGAAGTTTCGTCGCACAGAATTAGGATTTGTATTCCAAGACTTTAATCTCGTTCATACTTTAACAGTCGAGGAAAATATTTTATTACCTTTAACACTCGACTCTGTAAAGGCTACAGAAATGAATAAACGTCTAGAGAAAGTTGCAATCTTTTTAGGGATTCAAGGGATTTTAAAAAAGAGAACATTTGAAATTTCAGGAGGACAGAAACAACGTGTGGCAATTGCACGAGCTGTTATTCATGAACCGGGGTTATTATTAGCCGATGAACCAACTGGAAACCTAGATTCTAAAGCGGTAAATGATGTTATGACATTGTTTGAGTCAATTAACAAGACCTTTAACACTGCTATTTTAATGGTGACACATGATGCTTATGTTGCTAGTTTTGCACATCGTGTAATTTTTATAAAAGATGGCATTCTTTTTAATGAAGTGTATCAAGGTAATAATAAAAAGGAGTTTTATCAGGAAATCATGGATACACTTACATTTTTAGGTGGTGGTCAGCGTGAGTTTTAATCATATAGTCCTTCAAAACATTTTGCGCGATAAATGGACCTATATTTCCTATTTTTTAAGCAGTGTATTTTCCATTTTAATATTTTTCTTATTTTCGATTATAGCATTTCATCCAATGGTGGCGACCATTCAAATAGGAAGTACACTTAGCCTTGTAATGATGCTTACGAGCTTTATTGTGTATATTTTTTCATTCGTTTTCATCATTTATTCGATGTTTTCATTCTTGAAAAAGAAAACAAAAAATCTTGGCATTTTTATGATTACTGGGGCATCTATGCAGCAAGTGCGTAAGATGTTGTTCAGAGAAAATATGTTTATTGCTGGTATAGCAATCCTAACAGCGATTGTGCTTGGGCTTGTAATCGCCCCTTTGTTTTTAATGATCACCAAAAGGGTGTTACAAGCGAGTAGCTTTGGTATGTATATACCAGTACAAGCTATCGCATTAACGACTATTTTATTTACAATTTTATTCTGTATCGTTTCTAAATTTATAACACGTTTTATTAACAAGGAAGAAGCTGTTCTTCTGTTAAAAACAGATGTAACACAGGAAAAGTTAATAACACCTGCACCATGGAAGTTGTTATTATCTGTAATAACGAGTGGATTTTTAGCACTATCACTTATTTTAGAACTGAATTGGATTGAATCACCTGGAATGGTCTATTACCTTTTACTATTTGTCAGTTCCCTATTAGCCATTTATTTTATAATCACGCAGGGAATGTTGCTATCGATTCGTGTATTACAAAAGCATCCATCATACTACAAAAAAACAAATATGCTTTATGTTTCGAACCTTAAAGCCAAAGGGCGCTCACATGCCCATCTTATCTACTTATTAACTATCTTATTGTTAGGTGTATTTTTATGTACAAACGTACTGTACAGTTCTTATTACAATATAGATAAGAGAGTGGAGTCATTAGAACCGTACAGTTTTCAGTATATCTCACTTCCAGGAAATAAGCCGGAAAGTGAGCAGGAAGACGTATCATTCATTGAACATACATTAGCAAAACAAGGTAAATACGAGGCATATTATTCTGCATTTAAAACAGATAAAAATCAGAATATCGGTTTTATGTCGGTTTCAAATTATAATGCATTTAGCATTCATAAAACTCTTTTCTTAAAAGATGATGAGTACTATGTTGTAGCAGGATACCAAAATATTCTTCCAAGTGCGGAATTAATCCATGACTATCCGTTTGGAGAACTTAAATATGCAGGAATTGAGAAACGAAATATTTTAATGTCAGGTGTTCAAAGGGTATACTACATCGTCCCAGATGCGGTTTACGAAACCATTGATTATCCTATATTCAAAGTATTTTCTTATGAGGTTGAGCATTGGACTGAAAAAAACGAATTAGCTGAAACCATTTTCTCTAAAATTACCCCAATACAGTATGAGCGCCAAATTCATTCGAAAATTAATTTATACAATACAGAGAAGTTCACGGTAAGTCTCTTATTCTTTATCGGTTTTATGATGAGTCTTATCTTTTTGAGCGCAGCAATGAGTATACTTTATTTTTACCTGCAAATGGCACTTGAAGGAGAAAAAGAAAAATATGCAGGAATACGAAAACTTGGCTTTTCTATAAAAGAATTAGCTTCTGTTGTGACCAAGGAGTTAGCGACATTAATTTTTATCCCGTTTGTACTTGCATCTATTCTTCTATGTGGAATTATGTTTGGATTGCGTAACCAGTTTTCATCCGCGCTTTATGGGGTCACAGCAATAGGGGTAGGTATATTTTTATTACTATTTGTTATAAGCTTTTTCATTATTCGACGAAGTTATTTGAAAAAACTAATGAATTAACAAGACATGGGTTTAAGGATCTAGTTACTTAACCTAAATATATTATAGTAAGTTTCACTATTTAGGAGGTTCTATTTTTACAAAAGAACCTCCTAGACAAAAAATTAATACTTTTTATGAAAATAAAAGAGTGTTTCCAGAAGATTAATAGTATCTAAGTATCATGTAAGGTGGAGGTTTAGGTTTTATGAGGTTAAATGCTTTTCAATTAAAAGTTTTTGCAATGATCCTTATGGTCATTGACCATGTATATACTTACATTCCAGGTATGCCAATGTGGATGCATCATCCAGGGCGTATTGTAGCACCCATTTTCTTCTATTTTGTAGTGGAAGGATTCTTCTATACACGAAATCGTACAAAGTATGCTACACGTGTATTTATGTGGGCAGCAATTATGTTTGCAGGTTCAGCGCTAATTCAGTACATATTCCCAAGGGGAAGTGGACTTCACAACAATATTTTCTTGTCGCTTGGGTTTGGAATCGTGTTATTATGTGCGATTGATTATACAAAGCGTACAAAAAACTATCTACTAGGAATTCCAACTACCATTATTGTCGCTATATTAGGAATGTTTACAGAGGCAAGTATTTTTGGAGTGACAATGACTTTAATTTTCTATTTCTTTAGAGAGAAGAAAATGTGGTTAATTATCACATATGTATTGCTCTCATTATCAGAAGTTCCGACGTTACTTATGATTGGAGAACTCTTTACAGATATGGGTCTATTTGGTTACGGTAATCAATGGATGATGGTATTTGCGTTGCCATTCTTCTTCATATATAACGGGGAACGTGGTTTAAATAATGCATTTACAAAATATATGTTTTATATTTTCTATCCGGTTCATTTATGGATTATCTATACAGTTGGATATTTCTTTGAGTAAATAAGGCCAAACACTTTGCATAATATGCATAGCGTTTGGCTTTTATTCTAGTATCATTATAAAATTATCATTATGGGGGTAATTAAGAATCTGAGCTTGATGGATATGGGGACATACCACTGAGTGAGTCAATTTTTATTTTCTGTATATATTGCTTATTTGTATTTTTAATTGGAGTGATGAAAATCGCGAAGAATTCCCTCAATAACTGGATGAAAAGTACTAGGTAACTCATCTAGCGGAAAGAAGCGTAATTCTTTCGATTCCGTTTGGTCGCACACAAGTTCACCATGGAATTCTCGGCAAATATAAACAACGAGTACACCGTGTACTTGATCGCCATTTGGATAGATTTGAAAGAAATCTGGTCCTGAGTATGTACGGAATAGTTCTGGATTTTTGATGAAAAGTCCAGTTTCCTCATATACTTCTCGCTTTAAAGCGTCTTCTAACGCTTCGTTATATTCTAAGGCGCCGCCAATAATGCCCCAGCGGTTAAAATCTGTACGAAGCTGCAATAATATTTCATTTTTTTCATTTAATATAATAGCGTGTGACCCTATTAAAATAAGTGGATGATTTCCTACTAAATTTCTCATATCTTCAATATAACCCATGTTATTTCTCCTTGCTTTTAATAATAGTTAGGAAGTTCTTTTAACATTCTTTCTGTTTTACGTGCTGTATAGGCTAAGTTATGATCATCTTTCGTTCTGAAAAATAATGTGCGTAAAAAGGTTTTAATGTTGGCACATAATATACAATACTCATTAAGCGAAAGGCGTTTTCTAATTTGAGGAAGCCTTTTTATTTTTTTATAAATAATTGAAATTAACTCATCTTGCGGAAAATCATGATATAGCATCGATAGTAACGGTGTAACAATTCGTTCATCTTCATTATTATGAAATAGATCCGATGGGATAAAAATTTTATTTAATAAACAATGAATTAATTCTTCATACCACTCAAAAGTCGTATAGGAATTGTGAACAATTTCAGTAAAGGCATCAGATACGTGGGCAAGACAATGGGCCCATCCTTTATTTTCAATATAGCCTCGAAAATCCGTTTCTAAGTTTGTGTATGTAATGAGTTTGTTTTTTATTTCTTCGATATCCTCTTCTGCAAAAAAGTAGTGCGAGTTAGCGAATTGTAGTATTAACGCAAGTAACGAAACCGTGTAAGAACGTGTGAAAACCCCATCTGTATGCGGTGTGTAAATGTCACAATATAAATACTCATCACTTAAACAAGTTTGTAGAAGTAATTTTAGCTGATCATCCATAAGGAATTCATGATGAATGAAATGCGCAAAACATTTATATATAAGTTGGTAACGAACGTAACTATCAGTCGTTCCGATATACTGAAGCATGTTCAAAGTTAACTCATTTACATTTATATGATGCAGTTGCGTATAGTCATTTTGTTGTATAAGCTCTAACTGTTGTTGCAATGCTGTAATATCCAATGGAGAACCTCCTCCGCACTTTAAAGATGCAATGTTTTCTAGTATTCTATATATTCAAGGACAATCCTGCTCATGCAAGGAGAACGATTAGAAATTCGAGAATGACATAGATGAGGGAAGTATATGATGACTATAGAACAGTTAGAAAAACATTTTAAAATAAGAAGAAATGCTTCTTCTATCATGATAAAAGAAAATAATGCAGAAGTTTTTACAGAAGAGAAATTAAAGGGAATAATGCAATATTGCGTTGCTGAGGCTGAAAAAGAGGGAATAGAAAACTTACATTTTGAAATTTCTTCAAAAAGCCCAAATTATGATGTGTATAAGAAATGTTTCGAAACGTATTCATTTGAATATGCTACTGAAAACATGATTGTGTTTAAAGATATATACGAAGTAGAAGATGTAGAAAGTGACATTGATTTTAAGTTGATTGAAGAAGTTGGAGAAGAGGTTTTTTATTCTCTTTGGAATGAAGTGACAGGAGAACAAATCGATTATGATCAATTTGTACATATGATGTTACAAGAAATTGGTGGGCAATGGAAAGAACATTGTTTAACAGCGAGTGTCGAGGAAGAGCCGATAGGAATTGTAATCCCGCATATTGAAAGAGGTACGTTAGAAGAGGGAAAACTAATGTATTTCGCAGTTGCTCCAAATATGCGAAATAAAGGGTATGAAGCAGCGTTCTTTACAGGGGCAATGTTTGTCTTAAAAGAAATAGGCGCATCTTATTATATTGGCGAGACAAATGTACAAAATGAGTGGATGAAGGATGTTTTTGAAAAAAATGGATGTCAGCTGCTTAGTTGTACTGAGCGATATGTGAGGAAGGTTTAGAAGGAGGAAAAAGGTCCTTGAACTTGTTTAACGGGAATCCGTGTACAAATTTTGAACAAGTAAAAGAACTTTTTGCCTATTTGTAAGATAAAAAGAAAAATGAGAACGACAAAATAGATATTTCTATAATACAATAAAGAAAGATCCGATTATATAAGAAAGCGTTGGTGAAAGAATGGAGCAGCAAAGAAATTGGTTACAAGCAACTGTAGAAAGAAATGAAGACAATACGTTATATATAAAGTGGGAAAATAATATAGAAGAAGTTCGCATTTACTGGAGTACTTCACCAGATCATATTGAAGAAACGGGAGAATTACTTACAACTGTAAATGGAGAATCATCATGTACAGTTCAAAACCCGAGTGAAAATGAGCGTCCATATTTTAGACTAGTAGGAAGTAATGGACAAGCAGTGACAGTAGCTGAGCGTAGATTGCCATTACAAGGCGCGTTTAACTTCCGTGATATGGGAGGATATGAAACGACTGAAGGCCGTAAAGTAAAATGGGGCAAGTTGTACCGTTCTGAAGAATTAGCAGGACTAACAGAGTGGGATATAGACTATTTACAAAAGTCTGGCTTAAAGTTAATTTGTGACTACCGTACAGACTTTGAAGTGAAGCATAAGCCGAATCCAGAGATTACGGGTGCTCGTCAAGTATGCTTACCAGTTATGCAAGACTTGGCGAAAGACTTGAACATAAATGAATTTTTCCAGGTTGGTGACCTTTCTATGTTAGGGAAACCAGGCGAGTATCTTGTGAAAATGAATCAAGATTTCGTAAGTGGTAATGAAGCATTCGTGAGCTTCTTAAACTTAGCGCAAAACCCAGAAAACTTACCGTTAGTAAACCACTGTACAGCTGGAAAAGACCGTACTGGATTCGGATCAGCACTATTATTACTTTTACTAGGTGTACCGGAAAAAACAGTAATGGAAGACTATTTACTAAGTAACGGTTTCCGTGAAAAGTTAAATGAAAAAATGATGGCCTTTTTAGGTGCAAAACTACAAAACGATGAAAGTAGAGCGATATTAGGTGCGATGTTTGAAGCGCGTGCTGAGTATTTACAAGCTGCGATTGATGAAGTGAAAAAGCAATACGGTTCAGTTGAAGCGTATGCTGAAAAAGCACTTGGCTTTACGAAAGAGTTGTTAGAGGAAATGAAAGTGTTATTGCTAGAAGATAAATAATGAGGAGGGAGGCTAATTGGATTAGCCTCCTGTTTCTATTATGAAATTTTTCGTTGCCTTATTATTCCTATTATAATTGGAATAACTGTACCAATTAACAATATCGGTAAAAATAATTTTCCAAAACCGCCACTCCAATTTAAAGCGATTGAAATTGTTTCAAATTGGATGAAAGCAAAAATAAGTAAACAGACATTTTTTAATTGATTTAGCATTTTTCTACTATTCAAATAAAACTGCTTAGCATTCGATTCATTCAGTCTTTGTGGGTAGTTATGAACTTCTGGAAACTTTTCTAAAGTTTGCATCAAAAGGAGTATGAATAGCCCTATTCCTGGCAAAAGTAAAATTTCCCACTTTGATCCCCAGCGATCTACAGCCCCATATGCGTTATAATGTGCTGGCACTTCCTCGGGTAATCTTCCCCAAATGGTGATCAAAAAAATGATTGATCCAAAGAACAATGAATATCCAATGATATCTCCAACCCATTCACTTTTTGTTTTTGGGATTTGTATTTTAGGCCTTCCCCATGAATTTACTATGTCTTTCCGCCCCTTTCTATTCCTGTATTCCCTTTTTGAAAAATTGGATTCATTATCCAAATTATCTCAAATTTATAGTATTTTCACAATTAATTATTTTTGAATAACATGACTCGTGTACCTTAAACAACTTTAAGATTGCTGTATATCTACGATTCGTAAAGGGAAAAAGTTCGACTTAAGAGACGATTAATGAGAAAATACAAGTTGTAAATAACGTACTAGCTGAGGAGAGAGTAATGAAATATAAAGTTATATTATTCGACGTAGATGATACATTATTAGATTTTCCTGAAACAGAAAGAAACGCATTACATAACGCGTTTGTACAGTTTAGGATGCCTACAGGATATAATGATTATCTTGCAAGTTATAAAAAGATTAGTAATGGATTATGGAGAGATTTAGAAAATAAAATGATTACGCTAAGTGAATTAGCGGTAGATCGATTTAGACAATTATTTACCCTTCATAATATAGAAGTAGATGCGCAGCAATTTAGTGATGTATACCTTGAAAACTTAGGGAAAGAAGTACATCTTATAGAAGGTGCAGTGCAATTATGTGAAAATCTACAAGATTGCAAGTTAGGTATTATTACGAATGGATATACGAAGGTGCAACAATCTAGAATTGGAAATTCGCCTTTATGTAATTTCTTTGATCATATTATTATTTCAGAAGAGGTTGGTCATCAAAAACCAGCACGTGAGATTTTTGATTATGCATTTGAGAAGTTTGGGATTACTGATAAATCAAGTGTATTAATCGTTGGAGATTCGCTAACTTCTGATATGAAAGGCGGAGAAGATTACGGCATTAATACGTGTTGGTATAATCCGAGTTTGAAAGAAAATAAGACAGATGTTAAGCCGACTTATGAAGTGGAGAGCCTGCTACAAATTTTAGAAATTGTGGAAGTGGCGGAAGAAAAGGTAGTTTCATTTTAATCGTGTTGATATTTTTCGATAAGTCGATATTATTTGTCGAATAGTTGATATATCGAAAAAATCGTTGATATATTTTGAGTTACGGTAGATATATTGGAAAAATCGTCAATATAATTTGAGTTGCGTTCAATTTATAGGTACGATCGGTGTAATAACTAGAGGTGAGTGAAGAATGTTAACGTTTTTATTTGAGTTAGACAAGGCTATTCCGCAGAAGGATGAGCCACGGTATGCCGCTTATGCAAATGGCTTTATTGAAGGGGATTTAACGATTCGTGCGAGTGACCGCGTACTTTTTCAGAAGTCATGCATGAAGGTTGCAGAGCTTGGCATTTATTTAGGACAGTGGATGGAACAAGTGCAACATGGGCAGAAAGAACAATTGAATTATGAAACGAGTGACCGTGAGGAAGTAATTCTCAGATTCTTCTATGAAGAGGAAGATCAGTGGAAAATTTCTTCCAGTTGGCAACAATTTGAACTTCAAGAGCGTATATCCACTACAGCATTAGTAGAGAGCGTTCAACGTTATTTATATGAGCTAAATAAAGAACTGCGCGCGATAGAATATCCTGTGACGTTTGATCAGTACTTAAGAGGAGAGCGAATGATGCAGCTTTCTTACAAACGACTGTGTGATAGTAAAGCGGATACGACGTCGATAGAAGTTTACAATGAAAGCGAAAGAGTAGGCGTAGTACGAGGCTATTATAAAAATACGTTGATGAAAGTGCTAGACTTCATTCCGAAAGTCGGTAGTAATATCATTTATGAAATAAAGGATAGTAAGGACAATATTCGCGTCATTGCAAAGGATGTAAGTAGGCAGCGCCAAAGAAGGATTTTAGTAACGTACATCGATAATAATGATGCAGAGCATGAAATACTTGTATGTGACGGAAAGCTATTAGAT
Organism: Bacillus sp. BB081; assembly: GCF_008368895.1. Lineage (NCBI taxonomy): Bacteria > Bacillati > Bacillota > Bacilli > Caryophanales > Bacillaceae > Bacillus > Bacillus sp. BB081. The sequence goes on along the minus strand of NZ_QOZX01000029.1, from coordinate 13,539 downwards.
GCAAATTTCTTATTTACCTTTACATATAAGAAAGAAGAATATGTTGTTCACAAAACTTCAATTGGGCTTGGAAAGTTATTACGGAACGGCTATGTAATCGCAGATTGGAATATTCGTCTTGAGGAAGATATGTATCACATCGGGATGAATGTGTATGATGAGGGCTATATAGAAGATCAATATTTACTGTTAGGCGTATTTCATGCTGTTTTGTATGGGTGATAAATGAGAAGTACCGGTATTCTTTATGGAAAGAATGCCGGTATTTTTATATGATTTTTTGTCTTCAATTAATCCTCGAAAATAAAAATCTCATCAATTGTACTATGAAGTGCCTTCGCAATATCGTGAGCAAGTTGCAAGGAAGGATTGTATTTTCCTTTTTCGAGATGGCTTATCGTTTCACGACGTACACCAACACTTTTCGCTAAATCTTCTTGTGTCATATTCAATTTAGCACGGTATTCTTTTATTTTCGTTACGAACGCCATGGCGCATCTTCCATTTCATCAACTGGTTTATCGTAAAAGAACATAGAGAAGCCGAACGTAAGAATGAGTGTGCTGAAAATAAGAGCAATATCAATCTCTTGTAGCACCGGGTTTGGAAATAACATTTCAATAAACATAATGATAGCGGTAGTTAGTAATGTAACGATAAAGGCATTACGGCACGATTTATTGACGATTTGTTCAAACAGTTCATCGTGTTGAACTGTTCTATACGATGTGAAAAAGGAGAAGAAACAAAACATAGTAAACAACCCTTTTTCATAAAAAAAGCCGAGGAAACCGAAGAAACCGAGAAATCCTAAATATTTTATCCAAGTTGTTTTCATAATAGGTCCTCCTTACAATGTTAGAAATAATTCACGTTATGTTATAAATATATCACATATGAAAATGTATAGTAATAATAGTTTTCCAATCCTTTTCATAATAATAGTAAAAAGAGGAAATATACTGCGAAATAAAGAGGATAATATTGTAAAATGGTTGTAAGGAGGGGGAGGAAGGAATGTTAACTTGGATCATGATCGTTGTATTACTTGTAGTGATTACTGTAGTGGCGACGGTGTTAATTGGGCGAAATGGTGATGCGAATTATAGTAAAGCGACAAAAGGGAATATTAAACGGCTGACGATGATTTATATTATATTAGCTGTCGTTTTAATCGTTGGATTAGGCGTTTATATTTATTTTAAAGGTTAAAAAACTGAAAAAATATAAAAATCTAAAAATAGAAGTATGCTATAATATTGATATAGTTATTTGGTAATTAAGGAAAGGATTGGATGGAATGATTGAAATTACGAATGTGTCAAAAAGTTATAATGGGTCTACTTATGCAGTAAAAGATTTAAGTTTATCTGTGCCTAGCGGAGAAATTTTTGGATTTTTAGGACCGAATGGTGCGGGTAAATCAACGACAATTAAGATGATTACTGGTATTCATGGGGTGGACAAAGGAACGATTACGATTAACGGTAAAGATATTATGAAAAATCCGATGGAAGCGAAAAAGACGTTTGGTTATGTTCCAGATAGCCCAGATATGTTTTTACGATTAAAGGGAATTGAATATTTAAACTTTATGGCAGATATGTATGAAGTGCCGAAAGAAGTACGACAAGAGCGAATTGAGTCTTTAGCGAAGAAATTTGATCTTTACAATGCGTTATCGGATCAAATTCAAAGTTACTCGCACGGAATGAGACAGAAAATCGTTATTATTGGTGTGCTCGTGCATGAGCCAGATGTATGGATTTTAGATGAACCGTTAACGGGGCTTGATCCGAAATCCGCATATATTTTAAAAGAAATGATGAGAGAACATGCGGATAAAGGAAAGATTGTATTTTTCTCGACACACGTATTAGAAGTGGCGGAAAAAATATGTGACCGTGTTGCGATTATTAATAAGGGGAATTTGCAGTTTAAAGGGAATTTAGGTGAAATGAGAGATCATTTTAAATCCAATGAATCACTTGAAAAAATGTTCTTGGAGATGACGGGCAATGAGTAAAATTTGGACGTTAACGAAGGTATTATTGAAATTAAATTATGCAGATTTCATAACAGATAAGAAGAAGCGATGGGCGTATGTATTTTCATTTGCAGCCATTTTATTTGTCGGCTTTTTAATATTTGGTTCGATGACGCACGGAATGTATGAAGGTATGAAACATTTAGGGCAAGATCCAGGAATGATTATCGCAATGGGACTTGCGATTGCGAGTATATGGGTATTTTTAATGAGTATAACGAACATTTTAACTGTATTTTACTACAGTAATGACATTGAAATGTTATTGCCGTTACCATTGAAACCAGCGCAGATTATTTCGGCAAAATTTTTAACGGTATTAATTACACAATACGTAATGAGTTCATTTATTTTACTACCAATCTTTATTACGTACGGGTTAAAAAGTGGCGCATTTATTACATATTACATATACATGATTTTTATTTACTTACTTTTCCCGATTGTGCCGTTAGTGTTAGCTTCGTTACTGATGACAGTTATTATGAGGTATACGAATATAGCGAAAAATAAAGATCGAGGCAATATATTTATTGGAATCGTAAGTATACTATTTATTGTAGGAATTAATGTATTTTTACAGTGGAAAAATAAAAGTTCGTTTTCTGAAGATGCACTTACGAATTATCTTGCGAACAACGAATCTTCTCTTCTAGTACAAATGACAAATTATTTTCCAACTACATATTTTGGAGCAGTGGCATTAGTAGAAAATGCAAATTGGAAGGGTCCTTTATACGTAATCATCTTTGCACTTATTTCATTTGTATTCTTTGTGTTGTTTTATTACATTGCAGAGCGTACATATTTAAAAGGGGTAATTGGACTTTCAACGAGTACAGCAAAAAAAGAAGTCATTTCAGCAGAAGGCTTACAGAAATCAACGGTACAAAGTTCACATTTGAAAGCGTATGTGAAAAAAGAATTTAAAACGTTATTCCGTACACCACAATTTTTCTTAAATTGTATCGTACAAACTTTCGTTATGCCGATTATGTTATTCTTTGTTTTATTCGTGCAAGATGGAAATTTAAAGTGGATCACAGGGTATATTGATAACCCAAAATCAGCAGGATTGGCGATTGGTGTAGGGCTTTGTGCATCGCTATTTTTAATGGGAAGTAACGTCATCGCAACAACATCATTTTCACGAGATGGAAGTTCATGGTTTGTGAATCGTTATTTACCAGTAAAAGCTTCAGATATCTTTTTTGCGAAAGCGATAACTGCTTGGTTAATTAATGTAATTATTTTAGCGGTATTCGGTATTACGATGGCAGTTGTAGCAGGGATTTCTCCTGTGTTTATGTTACTGTGGTTTTTACTAAGTGCGAACGGGTTATTGTTAATTAATTTAATCGGTACACGTTGGGATGCACAAACTGCAGATATACATTGGGATACAGAACAGAAATTATTTAAGAGCCGCTATACAACATTGTGGAATTTTTTAGCTAATATTTTTATAGCTTTAGTTATTGTAGCGGGAGTAAGTCTATTATACTTCTTCCTTCAAGTAGGACTGTGGGTTATGTTTATTGTTTTATTTGTAATGTTTACGATCGTAAATTATATCTTCATTAAAATTTTGAAATTAGGTGCAGAACGTATATTGTCAAATATTGAATAAAAAGATAGATCCTCTGTATTCGTGCAGGGGATTTATCCATAGATGGAGGAGAAAAGGTGAAGAAAATAGCAATTGTAACAGGGGCCACTCGTCTGAATGGAATTGGTGCAGCTGTATGCAAGGTGCTTGCTCAAAAAGGGATAGACATTTTTTTCACGTACTGGTCTCAGTATGATAAAGCGATGCCGTGGGGAATGCATGACAAAGAGCCCTTTTTGTTGAAAGAGGAGATTGAAAGTTTAGGTGTTCGATGTGAAATGGCAGAAATCAATTTATCGCAGTCGTATTCACCAAATCGTTTGTTTTATATGGTCTCAGAACGTTTAGGTGATCCATCTATTTTAATTAATAATGCAGCGTATGCTACTCATACGAGAATTGAAGAATTAAATGTAGAACAGTTAGATAAACATTATACGGTAAATGTTCGGGCTACTATGTTATTAAGTTCATTATTTATAGAACACTATGCACTGAAAACGAGTGGCAGTATTATTAATCTTACTTCAGGACAGTCATTAGGTCCGATGCCAGATGAATTAGCGTACGTAGCGACAAAAGGAGCAATTGAAGCATTTACAAAATCAGTAGCACCAGTTGCGATGGAGAAGGGGATTACAGTAAATGCTGTTGATCCAGGGCCGACGAATACAGGGTGGATAACAGAGGAGCTGAAGCATCATTTAGTATGGAAGTTCCCACAAGGTAAAGTAGGAGAACCAGCGGATGCAGCGCGCTTAATTTCTTTCTTAGTAAGTGAAGAAGCAAAATGGATTACGGGGCAAGTCATTCATTCGAACGGTGGTTACTCATAAATATATTATGTTAACAAATGTTGAGAAACAAAAAAATAAAAGAAAATTTTATTTTTTTGTATAAATAAAATGTCAAGAAAGATAAAAATTTGATAGGAGAGTATATCGTCATATAAAGATAGTGATTCCCCATGTGACAATATACTCTTTTTCTTTTACTACAGAGAAGAAAAATGAAGTAGAAGAAACTCGAATATTCAAATGGGTTTATCAGTTTTTGTACGTATTATTATGAAGATTACTGTCGGAAAGATGGTAATTCATGTGAAAAGGGATTTTTTAAGGGGAAATCGAATCGTAAAGGGGAGGATAAATAAAGTAAACATAGGGGGATTTATATGAAAATGAAAAAGGTCGCTATCGCATCGATAACAATTGGTACAATGCTTACTATGGCAGCTTGTAGTCCTTCAGCAGAGAAAGAGACAGAAAAGAAAGAACAAGTAACAGCGCAAAATGAAGGAGAAGCAAAAACGACAAGTGCAGATGAGACGTCAAAAACAACGAAAGATACTGAAAAAGATACAAATACTTCTTCAAATGAAAAAACAGATAAAGATGCAAAAAATACGAAAGAATCATCAGGAACAGAAAGTAACGGTAAAACATCATCTCAAAATGAGGATGTGAAAACAAAAGAAAAAGAGACGACAGGAAAAACGAATGACGAAACGGCTAGCGGAAAAACAACAGATCAAAGTACAAGTACAAACTCAAACGGAAAAACAACGAAAGATCCGAAGAAAAGCGTAGCTGTGAAAACGAGTGTTAAAGAAGTTGCTGCATTAGTTGATAGCTTAGACAAGCAATTAGCTGCTAATCCGAAATTAGATACAGTAAATAAACTTGGAAAACAAATTAATGAAAAGTGGGATGTAATCGAGAAAGAGTTAGAAGCATCACATCCAGCTGAATATAAAACAATCGGGCAAAGTATGTATCCGTTAATTGTAGGAGCGGAGAAAGAAAAGATCGATATTAATAAAATGAAGTCATTAACGACAAAAACGAAAAAAGATTTAAATCAGTTATTAACGAAACTTTCGTAGTTTGAAAAGCCTACTTGTGTGAGTAGGCTTTTTTGTGTTGAGAGTGTAAGTAAAGTTTATGGGAATCCTAACGAAAAAGGAGGGTGATAAAAATGACAATCGATCGTGTTTGTACAATTGGGCCAGCAAGTAATAATAAAGAAACGTTAGCGCAGTTAATAAACAATGGTATGAAAATAGTACGGTTGAATTTATCACATGGCACACATGAAAGTCATAAAGACATCATTCGTTTAGTCAAATCGTTAGACGATTCTATTAAAATCTTAGGCGATGTACAAGGTCCTAAAATAAGGTTAGGTGAAATAAAAGGAGAACAAATTAAACTTCAGGCGGAAGATTCTTTTATTTTACATACGCAACCAGTTACAGGGAGTAATAGGGAAGCAAGTGTTGATTATGAAGGAATCGCAAATGATGTGAAAGTTGGAAGTAGAATTTTAATTAATGATGGCGAAGTTGAGTTAATCGTTGAAAAGGTAAGTGCGGATAAAATAGAAACAAAGGTCAAAACAGGTGGTAATATCTCATCTCATAAAGGGGTGAACTTACCAGGGGCAATCGTTAGTTTACCAGCTATTACAGAGAAAGATAAAAATGACATTCAGTTTCTTTTAGAAGAAAATGTTGATTTTATCGCATGTTCTTTCGTACGGAAACCTAGTCATATAAAAGAAATACGTGATTATATACAACAGTATAAAGAAACATCACCTAATTTAATTGCAAAAATAGAAACGCTGGAAGCAATCGAGAATTTTCAAGATATATGTAAAGAAGCAGACGGAATTATGATTGCAAGGGGTGATTTAGGAGTAGAGTTGCCGTATCAATTTATTCCGCTCTTGCAGAAAATGATGATTCAGGAATGTAATCGAACGAATACATATGTTATTACAGCGACACAAATGCTGCAATCTATGGTAGATCATTCTATTCCAACAAGGGCTGAGGTAACTGATGTGTTTCAAGCTGTACTGGACGGAACGAATGCAGTTATGCTTTCTGCTGAAAGTGCATCCGGCGAGCATCCGATTGAAAGTGTAAAAACATTACGTCTCGTTTCTGAATTCGCTGAACATGTGAAAAAAGACGGGCCTTTTGTGATGAAAGATGTATTGGAATTGTTGCATAAGTCTTTGGATGAGTGATAAATAAAAAGAGGGCGGATATGCATCCACCCTCGTGTTTTTCATTCATATTATTCTTGCTCTTGCTCATCCAAAATTTTATCAAAAGCAGCAGATACTTTATCAAACTCTTCATCATTTTCAATGTATGAAAACTCATTATCTTCTTCTACTTTTAAAAAGAAAATATCAATGTCTTCCTCAGATTCTGTTTGAATGTCTTCTACGAAGGCAACTGCAATATATTCTGCGCCTTCGACATCCATCGCTCCGAGTACTTCTACTTCCTGATCCTCATTATTCTCATCACTGAGAGTAAACACTTCGCCAACTTCAATATCAGACATATCCATTCTCCTCCTGTTCGACTCTAAAAAATAGAGCGCTCAAACTTTATACATACTAACATATCTTTCCATGAAAAATCAATTTCATACATAAGAAAAATCAAATTCTACTTCTTTAGTATGAGTATCCAGCGATAAGGAGCGAGTGCTATATTACTAAATCCATTCGACAATTGTATCCATAGTCTGTCTTGTTTTATCACGCTTTGGCTCTTCTTTACGGTAACCAAAGGCAACCATAACTGATATTTCAAGATTATCGTCTTTTATAATACCTTCTTGACGAAGTAAAGAATCTACTTTCTCTTTATCAAATCCTTCTATTGGACAAGAATCAATCCCGATTTGAGCTGCGCTCGTCATCATATTACCTAAAGCAATATAAGATTGCTTAGATGCCCAATCAAATACAGCACGATCCGATTGTAACAAGTTAAAATCGGATTCTTGGAACTTTTTGAAGAATTCATATCTAATTTTTTGAGTGTCTTCAGGTAATCCAATAATATCGTTCATCATATATTTAATATACTCTGCATCATAATGCATATCTTTAATGTTTCTTGAAAGAACTATGACAAAGTGACTTGCTGTTGCAAGTTGCCCACCAGCGCCCCATGAATACGGTTGTAGTTTTTCTCTTACTTCTTTATTTTGTACGACAACAAATTTCCAAGGTTCATATCCGAAAGAAGAAGGGGATAATCTGCCTGTTTCTAAAATGAAATTAAAATCTTCTTCTGAAATTTTTTGCATAGGATCGAACGCTTTACATGCATGTCTGAAATGAAAAGCCTCCATAATTTTTTCTTTTGTAATTTGATTTGTATTTGTCATAAAAGTTCCTCTTTTCATTTATTTATTTTGTAAGTAAATTATATTTTTAAAGTAACATAGAAACAAGTACGCACATTTATGTGGTATAGTATCAAAAAAGATACTAATGTTAAGGGAAGGGATTTATTATGGATTGTTCAAAAGAAAATAATATAAATTACCCATTTCTAAATAAATATTCTTGTCCAGTGGAAGCGATGGTTGAGGTCATTGGAGGGAAATGGAAAGGGGTTATTTTGTATCATTTATTAGATGGTACGAAGCGGTTTAATGAATTAAAAAGATTAAAACCTAATATCACACAAAGAATGTTAACGCTTCAGCTTAGAGAACTTGAAGCAGATGGCATCATACATCGTGAAGTATACCGTGAAGTGCCGCCAAAAGTAGAATATTCATTAACTGAGCTCGGTGAATCACTACGTCCAATGATTCTATTAATGATGGAGTGGGCCACTCATAATATGGAGAAAGTTTTGGAGAGTAGGAATACGAAAAATAATAGTTAAGAGTTGGAGAAATAAAAGGTGTTTTCCATAGGTGAAGACACCTTTTATTTTTTACTTTCTAAAATTTTGGTTGTCATTAAAATGCATGTGAATCTATTCTTGGGATGTGCTATTGATTTTGCTATGAATCAAAAACTTTCTTTTTAGTAGTGGAAATTGCATCTAATAAAAGGAAAACGGCTGCTATAATATGTAGAACGATTTCTATATAAGGAAAGAAGGCAACTAGAGTAACGATAATACCGATATAATGAGGGTACGTATTCATGGCTGCTTTTTTAGATAATAAAATAGTAGTGATATGTAAAGCAATCACTAGTAAAGGTATACCATATAGGTTAGCATGATTTAGAAATAAATAACAAAAAGGAATCAATAAAAGATGATAGATCCCTGTGGCCCACTTTAGTGCTTGTATGTAAGTTTTCAAAGTAAATCCTCCTAAAATCATTCATATCTACATATTACCAAAAATAACAGATAATTAGATATTGAATACTTGTGATTTTTAGTAGAATGTAATTATTTTATGTAAACTAATTGTTTCGTTATCTATAAGATAGAAAAACCACCCAAACGAGGGTGGTTCGTATTATAAATAACTACTTAAAGAAGAAAGGGAGACTTTCACCTCACTACCTTCCTTCATATTCCGCAGCATAACGGTTTCTGTATTAAGTTCTTCTTCTCCAATAATAAGCACATAAGGGATATTCACTTTATTGGCATAATTAAGGGCACGTTTTAATTTGCGGCCTGCTAGTTCAAGTTCAACTTTTAAGGAAGTGGTAGAACGTAATTGCTGGGCAATTTGTAAGCATTGTAATTCTGTCCCGAGTGGGATGATAAATACATCCGCTGTAGATGATATCGTTTCTTTCTGTGAGAGTGCTGTATAAATAACGTCTAAACCGAATGAAATACCGACTGTTGGATAGCTCATATTATCACCACGGAATGCCCCAATAATATTATCGTATCGACCGCCGCTACCGATGCTGGATGTAATTGAGCCGTCTTTTAGAAAGATTTCATATACGGTGCCTGTGTACATTGTAAGTCCTCGTGCTAAAAATGGATTGAATATAGCATTCTCATTTATTCCAAGGGCGATTAAATATTGTTGTAATTGTTGTAATTCGTTTACTCCATCGGCAACGAGTGGAGTATTGAAAGCTTCTTTAAAGTCAGCAATTGTAAGCTCTAGACAAGATAAAACGGTATTACATATCGTATCAGCCATTTCTTCAGAAATTCCGCGCTCTAATACATCTTTTCGTACACCATCAATCCCAATCTTTTCGATTTTATCTAATGATAAAATGACGTCACTCGTTCGTTCAGTAGGGATGTTAATGGACTCGAGTATACCGTTTAATAATTTTCGGTTATTATATTGGATCGTTACTTCTAAGTTTAACGTTCGGAACAGTTCAAACGCCATACTCATAAGTTCCGCTTCTGCCATGACAGATTCTACACCGACTATATCAACGTCGCATTGTATGAACTCACGAAATCTTCCTTGTTTAATTGGCCCATCTCGAAATACTTTTCCAATTTCATACCGTTTAAAAGGGAGGCGGATGTTCGGATTCATTGCCACGACTTTTGCGAATGGAATTGTTAAATCGTAGCGTAAGGAAAGGTCACGTTTTCCTTGATCTTGAAGCGTATATATTTCCTTTAATATTTCATCGCCACCGCCGTATTTGTAAGACATAAGTTCATACATATTTAACGTTGGTGTTTCTAACGGTTTACATCCGTATCGTTCAAATGTGTCTTCACAAGCTCTTTTAATTTTATTTCGCAGCACTTGTTCCTCTGGTAAATAGTCTTTCGTTCCTTTTACATTTTTCATTTCCATAGTAATCACTCCTTTTTAAATTAAAAAAAGCTATGCGGGTATAAAAATACCCACATAGCTTTATGAACGCTTCGTGGGTCAACAGGAAAAGCCCTGTACCCACGAAGAAAAATTTTTCTTCGGATACACGGCGTTACGTATGATGATGAAGTTGGAAAGACGTATTAAAATTTTGCATTAGAAATCTCTCCTTAACATAAGTTTTTCCAAATTATATCAGATGATTTTTGAATTATCAATATTTTTAGTTTTGAAATATACGTGAAGTTATGTAGGAGAAATGGAAAAGGGTGTATAATAAAAGCAAAATTAATGTTATGAAATAACTTTTTAAGGAGAAACCCATGAAAAAAGATAAAACAAATGTAATGCGAATATTAGATAAAGAGAAAATTGAATATTCGATGATGTCATATGATCCAGACGATGGGAAAATTGATGGCGTATCAGTAGCTGAGAAAATTGGACGAGAAGTGAGAGAAGTATATAAAACGTTAATCGCTCAAGGAAATAGTAAAAATTATCATGTGTTTATCATCCCAGTAGATGAGGAACTAAATTTAAAAGCTGCCGCAAAAGCGGTAAGTGAAAAGAAGATTGAAATGATTCCTGTAAAAGATATTACAAAAGTATCAGGATATATTCGCGGCGGTTGTTCACCAGTTGGAATGAAGAAGTTATTATCTACATGTATTGATGAGAGTGCTCAATCACTTGAAACGATCATAGTAAGCGGCGGGAAAATTGGTATCCAAATTGAGCTGAAAGTGGATGACTTGGCGAAAGTGACGAGAGCACAGTTTGGTGAGATAACGAAGTAAATATACATAGGGAAAGAAGTTCTAGTTTTATCAATTTAGCCAAGAAGACTCCTTCCTCAAGGAGCGTGAAGGGCGTATCCCAGCGAGTAGGTGGGAGATGAATTGGCTTCGAACAAGAGATGGCAGGAAGTCATCTTAATTGTTCGACATATGTAAAGTGTTACCGGATAATTTGTCATAATCACTTCACTATCAATCGAATGTATGTTTGTTATATAATAGAAATATATCGAAATGGAGGTGAAACGAAGGATGATCAATAAAGCGTATAAATTTCGTATCTATCCAAATAAAGCACAAGCGATCCTGATCAATAAAACGATTGGTTGTTCTCGTTTTGTATTCAATCACTTCCTATCTCTATGGGATAATGCATACAAAGAAACAGGAAAAGGTTTGACATATGGTACATGCTCTGCCAAACTTCCTGCCATGAAGAAAGAGTTTGTTTGGCTAAAAGAAGTGGATAGTATTGCTATTCAATCGTCTGTTCGCAACCTTGCGGATGCTTATACACGCTTTTTTAAAAAACAAAACAGTGCCCCGCGTTTCAAATCTAAAAAGAACAACGTACAATCTTATACCACAAAACAAACAAATGAAAACATTGCTGTTGTGGGAAACAAAATGAAATTGCCGAAACTAGGTCTTGTTCGATTTGCCAAAAGTCGTGAAGTAAAGGGACGTATTTTAAATGCTACGGTTAGACGGAACCCTTCTGGCAGATACTTTGTGTCATTGTTAGTTGAAACAGAAGTGCAAGAACTTCCGAAAACACATTCTTATATTGGAATGGATGTAGGATTAAAAGATTTCACCATTTTGTCAGATGGAACAACCTATAAAAACCCTAAATTTTTTCGCTCATTGGAAGAGAAGTTGGCAAAAGCACAGCGTGTTCTTTCTAGAAGAATGAAAGGATCTTCTCGCTGGAATAAACAACGAGTAAGGGTAGCTAGAATTCATGAATACATAGCTAATGCTAGAAAAGATTACTTGGACAAAATCTCAACTGAAATCATCAAAAACCACGATGTTATCAGTATAGAAGATTTGCAAGTATCGAATATGTTAAAAAATCATAAGTTAGCAAAAGCGATTAGTGAAGTATCTTGGTCACAATTTAGAACGTTGCTAGAATACAAGGCAAAATGGTATGGAAAACAAGTCATTCTGGTATCCAAAACATTTGCTTCAAGCCAATTATGTTCTTGTTGTGGGTATCAAAATAAAGACGTTAAGAATCTAAATCTTCGTGAATGGGATTGTCCTGAGTGCAATAGTCATCACGACAGAGATATTAACGCAAGTATCAATCTTAAAAATGAAGCTTTAAGGCTTCTAACCGTAGGAACTACGGGGATAGCCTAATGAATTAGAAGCCATTAGGCTTCTGTACTTAGGAATCTCCCACTTCAAACAGTCCGTAAGGACGTTAAGTGGTGAGTAGTTCAATAAACTTAGATAAAGATTTATAGGATAATTAGTCCATTATGATGGCGGATTATCCTGTTTTATTTACATAATGAATGAAATGAAAAAAGATTGCATTTGTAGTTTGATCAATAAAATATGGATGTGTAATTTGAATCATTTGTTTGGCTATAGGAGGAGTACAATGCCTCGTTGCAAGAACTGTAAATAAACAAGCTGAGTTACTCTTAAAGATAGACAAAGGATGGGAGGGGGGAATGAGGGTTCAAGAAATACCCATAAGAAAGCACATATTGGGGGATGCCAGTATTTTTGAAAACCCCCATGCTAAGAGTATGCAAGATTTTATACAGTTTTTCGGCTAATCCAGTAACAAACAAGAACCCTGAAACTCACGCCAGGATAGGAATGTATAGAATAATACAAAAAGAAAACGCAGAAACCCAATTGTATCAAAGGTTTGTGTGTTTTCTTTGCTACCGATAATAGGACGTTATGTTAACCTTACATGAATATCTTATTCATCCAATTTTGTACGAGATTCATAATGTCCACGCTAGAACGCCCATTTTAGACAGGTGTATAGTGATAATAAAGTTATTGAATTTTGATTAAAAAAGATAAGAGCCTTACTACATTCTATATGCAGCAAGGCTCTTTAAAGTTGTTTCAAATTATATCCATCTGCTTATGTAATGCTTAAAAAATGAATAATAAAGTTGTTTACTTCTTATTGAACTAACGCCCCCGTTAGTTTAAGTGTAACTCTTCACAATCATTTGATATTATATAGGTAAATAGAAAGATAAATTAGAGTTTAGTTTATAGTTATAAAAATAAGTTATTTTTCCCCTTATAATTCTTCAAAAAGGAGAGTATATGAAAAAAACTATTGTTTTTGTATTAACGATATTTATATTATTCTCAGGATTCGTAACACAAGGTTATGCGTTGTCAGATTCGAAATCTGTGGCAATACAAGCATTGCTAGATGATGCCTGTCGTACGTCAGGTGTGCCTGGAATGTCAATCTCAATACTTGCTGATGGT
>NZ_QOZX01000028.1:0-44349 GCF_008368895.1 Bacillus sp. BB081 | reverse complement strand
ATGAAGCAAATGTTATCTAGTTTTGAAGGAATATGCCTTCATAGTTTGGTGATGATGGCAGAGAGGTCACACCCGTTCCCATACCGAACACGGAAGTTAAGCTCTCTAGCGCCGATGGTAGTTGGGACCTTGTCCCTGTGAGAGTAGGACGTCGCCAAGCAACTATTAATCCGCAGTAGCTCAGTGGTTGTGCTATTTGCTGTTAACCGATCGGTCGTAGGTTCGAGTCCTACCTGCGGAGCCATTATGCTTCCATAGCTCAGCTGGTAGAGCACTTCCATGGTAAGGAAGAGGTCACCGGTTCAAGCCCGGTTGGAAGCTTGGGAAGAGTTTTAAAATTTTTGGCCCGTTGGTCAAGTGGTTAAGACACCGCCCTTTCACGGCGGTAACACGGGTTCGAATCCCGTACGGGTCACCACTTTTGGAGGATTAGCTCAGCTGGGAGAGCACCTGCCTTACAAGCAGGGGGTCGGCGGTTCGATCCCGTCATCCTCCACCATATATATTTTAAATGTCGGAGGGGTAGCGAAGTGGCTAAACGCGGCGGACTGTAAATCCGCTCCTTCGGGTTCGGCAGTTCGAATCTGCCCCCCTCCACCATTTTCTTTAAAATAACCTGAGAGGGTTTATTTTTTTGAAAAGATAACCATACTAGTAAATATTAATGGGCTATAGCCAAGCGGTAAGGCAACGGACTTTGACTCCGTCATGCGCTGGTTCGAATCCAGCTAGCCCAGCCATTTACGAGCCATTAGCTCAGTTGGTAGAGCATCTGACTTTTAATCAGAGGGTCGAAGGTTCGAATCCTTCATGGCTCACCATTTTCGCGGAAGTAGTTCAGTGGTAGAATACAACCTTGCCAAGCGTTGGGGTCGATGGTTCGAGTCCATTTAGGCCCACCATACAACTTTTGGGGCCTTAGCTCAGCTGGGAGAGCGCCTGCCTTGCACGCAGGAGGTCAGCGGTTCGATCCCGCTAGGCTCCACCAAAAAGCTATTTTAAATAGCAAATGGTATGTTCTTTGAAAACTAGATAACTGTCTCATACTTTTTTAATTTTAAGTTAATGTAAAAATAAAGGATGGGGGATAATTGTGAAAGTTGTTATTGCATCTGATTCATATAAAGAAAGCTTAAAAGCTATAAAAGTATGTGAAGCTATTGAAAGAGGATTTGGAGCAATTTTTCCTAAAGCAGAGTACGTAAAAATACCAATTGGAGATGGAGGTGAAGGAACGGTTGATTCACTTGTGGATGCTACTGATGGAAGAATGATACCCCTTCATGTGACAGGACCGCTTAGAGAACGTGTACAAGCCTTTTACGGTATGTCTAAAGATAAAAAGACAGCGTTTATTGAAATGGCAGCAGCATCAGGATTACAACATGTTCCGGTTAAAAAGCAAAACCCACTTATTACAACGACTAAAGGAACAGGAGAACTTATACTACATGCGCTAGACGAAGGAGCTGAGCACATTATTTTAGGACTTGGCGGAAGTGCTACAAATGATGGCGGAGCAGGTATGTTGTCAGCTTTAGGAGTCAGGTTTATAAATGGAAAAGGGGAAGTAATAGAGCCATCTGGAGGGACGTTACATTCGATTGTCGCTATTGATTTTTCATGCATGGATGCACGCTTAATGCATATAAAGATAGAAGCAGCATGTGATGTAGATAATCCGTTAGTTGGAATAAGGGGAGCATCTTTCGTATTTGGGAGGCAAAAGGGTGCGAATGCAGAGATGATGAAAGAGCTGGATGAGAATTTAAAGCATTATGCGAATATCCTTAAACAATACTTATCTTGCGACGTATCTGAAATACCTGGCGCAGGAGCCGCAGGAGGAATGGGAGCAGCTGTTATTGCAGTGTTAAAGGGAAGCTTGCGGAGAGGAATTGAAATTGTATTAGACTATACAAATTTTAATAAGCATATAGAAGGTGCAGATTTAATTATAACTGGCGAAGGAAGAATAGATGAACAAACAGCATATGGAAAGGCCCCTGTAGGTGTTGCGGAGCGTGCAAAGCATTTTCGTATTCCTGTCATTGCTATTGGAGGATCTGTATCTCCGAATTATTCAGCTGTTCATGAAAAAGGAATCGATGCAGTATTTAGTATTACAGCGAGTCCTATGACATTAGAAGAGGCATATAAAGTAGCGGAAGAGAATATCGAAATGACAACAAAGAATATTGCCACAGTATGGAAAATAGCATCAGAAAAACACTTCTAAATGTAGGAGTGTTTTTTATTATTATTTAATAATAATGATGGTAGTTGTTTCATTAAGTTAACTTTATACATAGAATAGTCTTGAAATTTGGTTTTTAAAGCGAATATAAGTGAATAATTTGTATATCCATACAGAAAAATGTCGAGTTGAGTCAGACTATATAAAAGATTTAAAATATTTAGTGAAGGCATAAAAGGGGGATACTATCTATGAAAAAAGAAATCTCAGTTATTGGAGTTCCAATGGATTTAGGACAGATGCGTCGCGGGGTAGATATGGGGCCGAGTGCAATCCGTTATGCAGGCGTAATTGAAAGAATTGAAGAAATTGGATATGACGTTAAAGATATAGGAGATATATGTATAGAGAGAGAAAAAGAAGTAGATGTAAATACAAACTTAAGAAACCTTACACAAGTTGCAACTGTATGTAACGAATTAGCAAGTAAGGTGGATCATATTATAGAAGAGGGACGTTTTCCACTTGTATTAGGTGGTGACCATAGTATCGCAATTGGTACATTAGCTGGTGTTGCGAAACATTATAAAAATTTAGGTGTTATTTGGTACGATGCACATGGTGACTTAAATACAGAAGAAACTTCACCATCTGGAAATATTCATGGCATGTCACTTGCAGCAAGTTTAGGGTATGGACATCAAACGCTTGTAGATTTATACGGGGCATATCCAAAGGTGAAAAAAGAGAATGTTGTAATTATCGGTGCACGTGCATTAGATGAAGGAGAAAAAGACTTTATTCGCAAGGAAGGTATTAAAGTATTCTCGATGCACGAGATTGATCGTATGGGTATGACGGCTGTTATGGAAGAAACAATCGCTTATTTATCTCATACTGATGGTGTACATTTATCATTAGATTTAGATGGTCTTGATCCTCATGATGCACCAGGAGTTGGAACGCCTGTAATTGGTGGCCTATCTTATCGTGAAAGCCATTTAGCAATGGAAATGTTAGCGGAAGCTGATATTGTCACATCTGCTGAGTTTGTTGAAGTAAATACCATTTTAGATGAGCGAAACAGAACGGCAACAACGGCAGTTGCTTTAATGGGTTCTTTATTCGGTGAAAAACTAAAATAAATGTAAGAAAAGCAACTGAGAAGTTGCTTTTTTTATTTGAAAATAAGCGTATAATAATGATTTATATTATACTGTACGATAATAATGTTTGACATCTTGCCAATTTAGACTAAGGGGGGTTGTTTGTAATTGTCGTTTGTTTCATGTATGGTATAATTAACTAGTTGTTGGAAATACATACAGATAGAGCATAAAACAATATTTCAATATATGGATAGAATTGCTCGTAAGTAGGAGGAAGGGTTAGCATGCCTTTTGAAGATACGACCATTTTGAAATATCTTAGTACGGTATTAGATATTGCCGTTGTATGGTTTATTATATATAAGCTAATTCTCATAATCCGAGGGACGAAAGCTGTTCAACTTTTAAAAGGGATTACAGTTATTATTGTCGTTCGGATGATCAGTATTTTTCTTGAATTGCATACGCTTTATTGGCTAACTGAGCAAGTATTAACGTGGGGATTTTTAGCCGTTATTATTATTTTCCAGCCAGAATTGCGAAGAGCACTTGAGCAGCTAGGACGCGGGAGTTTATTTTCGCGTGTTGGAACTCATGAGGATGATGAACCTGAAATCGTTGCAACAGCGATAGCGAAAGCAACGGAATATATGGGGAAACGTAGAATTGGTGCATTAATTACTTTGTCAAAAGAGACCGGTATGGGTGATTATGTGGAAACAGGTATTCCGCTAAATGCACACGTATCATCGGAATTACTTATTAATATTTTCATTCCTAATACACCTCTTCACGATGGAGCGGTTATTATGCAAGGAAGTACCATTAAAGCAGCAGCGTGTTATCTTCCGTTATCGGAAAGTCCGTTTATCTCTAAGGAACTAGGAACTAGGCATCGCGCTGCAATGGGAGTTAGTGAAGTTACTGATAGTATTACAGTAGTTGTGTCGGAAGAAACTGGCCAAATTTCTTTAACGAAAAATGGTAAGTTGCATCGTGATTTGAAGACAGAACAACTGAAAGATATGTTGTTAGCTGAATTTAGTGCGAGCGAAAAAACGACTTCTTCGTCTTTATGGAATTGGAGGAGAAAGCGTCATGGATAAGTTAATGGAGAATCATTGGTTTTTAAAAGGGATCTCATTACTATTGGCGTGTATGCTTTTTATGTCAGCGACTTTAACTGAAAAAAATACGACATCGGGGATACTACCTTTCGCAAATGATGCGAAAGAAACCTTAACTAATTATGCCATTAACCTTAAGTATGATGAAGAGAAATATATTGTAAGTGGTATTCCGTCAGAGGGCGTTAAGGTGAAGTTAGAGGGCCCAAAAGCAGCAGTTGCTACAGCAAAAGCGAAAAAACAATTTGATATACCAGTTGATTTGAGAGATAGCGAAAAAGGAACTTATGAAGTTTCTTTGAAAACGAACGGGCTTCCAGATGATGTGAAAGGAACAGTTCAGCCATCAACAATTAAAATTACTCTACATGAAAAAGCGAGAAAATACGTTCATGTAGACTTAAAATTATCAAATGAGGATCAAATGCCAGCGGGTTCAACTCTTGAAAAATCAAACATTAAACCTGATACTGTTGAGGTAGTTGGGACGAAAGAAGAAATTGAAAGTATTTCATCTGCTAAGGCGTATATTGATTTAAAAGGTGTTAATAAAACTGTTACAAAAACAGCCGAAGTTACATTATACAATAGAGAAGGAAAACGTTTAAATGTAAGAACGAGTCCATCTAAAATTAGTGTAACATTGAATGTGGCGACGCAAGCTACGGCCAATAATACTGAAAAAACTGTTCCTGTAACGTATACGAAAAAGGGGAGTTTGCCAGAAGGATTGGCCGTTACAAATATTAGCATTGAGCCGAGAGAAGTAACAATAGCAGGTCCAAAAGATATCTTGGATAATATACAATCGATAGAGGGGGTCGAAGTAGATCTTAGTCAATTGACAGAGTCTACAACATTCGATACCTCTGTTTTATTGCCAAAGGGTGTAACAAGTGCAAAACCGAATCAAGTGAAGGTTTCGGTAGGAGTGCAAAAAACAAAACAAACGAAAACAAGAACGATTGATGGTATATCAATTCAAAAAAATGGACTTTCTAAAGATGCTACGGCCCAGCTACTTTCACCGCAAGATGGGAAGATAAGCGTTGATATTTCAGGAGAAACAAGTATAGTAGATAAAATAACAGCTGCTCAAATAACAGCAGCCATTAATCTGCAAAATGTATCTCCGGGGACGAAGGATGTTTCTATTCAAGTGAGCGGTCCTGGTAATATTTCAATAGAGCCAAAGCAAAAAAGTGCCAAAGTCACAATTGTGAAGAAAGAAAATCCAGATAAAGAAGTACAGGGTAACGGTGAAAAACCAGATTCAAATAATAACCAAGATAATCAAACTGAAAAACCAAAAAATCCTGAACCTGAACCTAAGCCTGACACGGAACAGGAACAAAATAAAGATAAAGAAAAAGAAACTAGTCAAGAGCCAACAGTAGATAATCAAAAAGAGCCAGAAAAAGGAGCGAATCATAATGGGTAAATATTTTGGTACAGATGGAGTACGCGGGGTTGCGAACCAGGAGTTAACACCTGAATTAGCGTTCAAAATTGGACGTTTTGGTGGTTATGTATTAACAAAAGATACAGATCGTCCAAAAGTAATTATCGGCCGTGATACACGTATATCAGGACATATGTTAGAAGGAGCTTTAGTAGCAGGTCTATTATCAACTGGAGCAGAAGTAATGCGCCTTGGTGTTATTTCTACACCAGGTGTTGCTTATTTAACAAAAGCGTTAGATGCACAAGCAGGTGTTATGATTTCTGCATCTCATAATCCAGTACAGGATAACGGAATCAAGTTCTTCGGTTCAGACGGTTTTAAATTAACAGATGAGCAAGAAGCAGAAATCGAAGCTTTATTAGACAAAGAAGTTGATGAACTACCACGTCCAACAGGTACGAACCTTGGACAAGTGAGTGATTATTTTGAAGGCGGACAAAAATATTTACAATATATTAAACAAACTGTAGAGGAAGATTTCTCTGGTTTACATATCGCTTTAGATTGTGCGCATGGTGCTACGTCTTCTTTAGCTCCATACTTATTTGCGGATTTAGAGGCTGATATTTCAACAATGGGAACTTCACCAAACGGCATGAACATTAACGATGGAGTAGGTTCTACGCATCCAGAAGTATTAGCTAAATTAGTAAAAGATAAAGGCGCTGATATCGGTCTTGCCTTTGATGGTGATGGTGACCGTTTAATCGCTGTAGATGAAAAAGGAAACATCGTTGATGGCGATCAAATTATGTTTATTTGTGCGAAGTACATGAAAGAAACTGGTCAACTAAAGCATAATACAGTCGTTTCAACTGTTATGAGTAACTTAGGTTTCTACAAAGCACTTGAAGCTAATAATATTACAAGTGATAAAACAGCAGTTGGTGATCGTTACGTAATGGAAGAGATGAAGCGTGGTGGTTACAACTTAGGTGGGGAACAATCGGGTCATATTATCTTACTTGATTACATTACAACTGGTGATGGAATGTTAAGTGCACTTCAACTGGTGAACATCATGAAAATGACGAAAAAACCATTATCTGAGCTTGCAGGTGAGATGACAAAATTCCCACAATTACTAGTAAACGTTCGTGTAACAGATAAAAAGCTAGCATTAGAAAATGAAAAAATTAAAGAAATTATTCGTGTTGTAGAGGAAGAAATGAACGGTGATGGCCGCATTCTTGTTCGTCCATCTGGAACAGAGCCACTTATTCGTGTAATGGCAGAAGCACCAACACAAGAAGTGTGTGACGCATATGTACATCGCATTGTAGAAGTTGTGAAAGCTGAAGTTGGCGCTGAATAATTTGATAAATTTATTGAAAAGGAGCACAAGAAGTGCTCCTTTTTCATATGTTTTATAGACGATGAAAAAAATTTCATTGACGGTTTATCTATGTTTGTTATAAGATGGTCTTGTTCTTTTTCTCAAAGGAAATATTGTAAATTATAGAAGCGCCAGAACTACAAGTAGTGTAGTTGACGAGGTGGAGTTTATCGAGATTTCGGCGGATGACTCCCGGTTGTTCATCACAACCGCAAGCTTTTACTTAAATCATTAAGGTGACTTAGTGGACAAAGGTGAAAGTGTGATGAGAGAAAAGGAACGGATACAAACTAGCTGTATAAGTATATACGGACTTAAACCCAATCGAGAGGAAGGTGAAAGCCGTTACAAGCTTACAGGGCTAGCAATATGTAATCCGTTTTTTAGTATAAATAAAAATGGTATCGGACTATGTCGTTACATGTTCGCAGAGCAATGTAAGCATTTGTAACGGCGACTAAACATGTGTGGAATCGTAGGATTTATTGGAGAGCAAGATGCAAAGGAAATTTTATTAAAAGGTTTAGAAAAGCTAGAATATCGTGGATATGATTCAGCAGGTATTGCAGTACAAGCAGAGAACGGTGTTGTTGTATACAAAGAAAAAGGTCGTATTGCAAAACTTCGCGAAATCGTAGATGAGAATGTAGCAGCAAGCGTGGGAATCGGTCACACACGCTGGGCTACACATGGTGTTCCAAGCAAAGTAAACGCGCATCCGCATCAAAGTACATCAAAACGCTTTACACTAGTTCATAACGGTGTAATTGAAAACTATGAATTAGTGAAAAAAGAATATTTACAAGATGTAACGTTCGTAAGTGAAACGGATACAGAGATTATCGTACAGCTTATGGAACAACAAGTGAGCACAGGACTAAGTGTAGAAGAAGCGTTCCGTAATACGCTATCTCTTTTACATGGCTCTTATGCGATCGGATTACTTGATGCTGAAAATCCAAACATGATTTATGTTGCTAAAAACAAAAGCCCGCTATTAGTAGGTGTTGGTGACAACTTTAATGTTGTGGCGAGCGACGCTATGGCGATGTTACAAGTTACAGATCAATTTATTGAGTTAATGGATAAAGAAATCGTAATCGTAACGAAAGAAAGTATTACAATTAAAAACTTACAAGGTGAAACGATTGAACGTGCACCGTTTACAGCGGAATTAGACGCAAGTGATATTGAAAAAGGAACATACCCTCATTTCATGCTTAAAGAAATCGATGAGCAACCACTTGTAATCCGTAATATAATTCAAAAGTATCAAGATGAAAATGGCGAGATTGAACTGAATGCAGACATCCGCAATGCGATTTTAGATAGCGATCGTATTTACATCATTGCATGTGGAACAAGTTATCATGCAGGTCTTGTTGGAAAACAATTTATCGAGAAGTTTGCAAAAATGCCAGTTGAAGTGCATGTAGCAAGTGAATTCTCTTATAACATGCCATTATTAACAGAAAGACCATTCTTCATTTATATTTCACAAAGTGGTGAAACAGCTGATAGCCGTGCAGTACTTGTGCAAACAAATGAAATGGGGCATAAAGCATTAACGATTACAAACGTACCTGGTTCTACACTTTCTCGTGAAGCTGATTACACACTTCCGTTATACGCGGGACCAGAAATCGCAGTTGCATCAACGAAAGCTTACACAGCACAGCTTGCAGTACTTTCAATTTTAGCTGCGGACATTGCTAAAGCAAAAGGCGAAGTTCTTGATTTCGATTTAACACACGAATTAGGACTTGTAGCAAATGCAATGATAGAACTTTGTGATCAAAAAGAAGAAATGGACGCATTAGCAAAACAATTTTTAGCAACAACTCGTAACTGTTTCTTCATCGGACGTAGCGTAGACTTCTACGTAGGATTAGAAGGTGCGTTAAAGCTAAAAGAAATCTCTTACATCCAAGCAGAAGGATTTGCTGGAGGAGAATTAAAACACGGTACAATCGCCTTAATCGAAAACGGTACACCAGTTATCGCACTTGCTACACAAGAGCACGTAAACCTTGGAATTCGTGGTAACGTGAAAGAAGTAGTAGCACGCGGAGCTAACCCATGTATCATCTCAATGAAAGGCTTAGAAATGGAAGGTGACAGCTTCGTATTACCAGCTGTACACGAAGCGCTAGCACCGCTAGTAGCAGTTATTCCATTCCAACTTATCTCATACTACGCGGCACTTCACCGCGAATGTGACGTTGATAAGCCACGTAACTTAGCTAAGTCTGTTACTGTTGAGTAGGAGATTAGTAGGTTAATAAATATAGTTGTGGATTTGAAATAAATTTACGAATCTGCACCCCTTTAGATATGTTATCTAAAGGGGTATTTTTGTGCCAAAAAAGAACATCTAAAATTGCTAAGTGGATAGCACTCTACTAATGAAAGTTTTACTTTATCGGATTTGGAATAGAACCACTTTTATTTATCTGAATTTTCCGTTACTATTTTAAGTATCAGTGAACAATTTTCTTTATTATGAAGAGAAGGGACGATAGATTCATGGACATTACAAGGGGGCTTATTATATGAAAGTGAAAGCAAAAACATATTTAAGTATAGAAGAGATTATTTCATTACCGGCCGTATCAAGTACAAACATAAGTGATGATGGCAAAAACGTAGCATTTGTTAAGAAGAGCGCTAACTGGGAAGACAATACGTATAGAAATCATGTATGGATATATGAAACAAATAAAGGGCAGAGTTACCGACTAACAAATGGGGATATAGATAGTACACATCCAGTATGGTCTCCAGATTCTAAGAGCATTGCATACCTTAGCCCAGGTGGTGACGGGGATAATAAAAATCAGATCTTTGTTAAGTCAATAGACGGTTGTAGTGAGGTTCAAATTACGGATGAGAAGGAAGGAGTTAATACATTCAAATGGGAGCCTACTGGTAAAGGTTTTTATTATATTGCACAGTCAAAAGAATGTGAGGAGATAAAGAAACGTAAGGAACGATATGGAGATTTCCATCATGTAGGTAAGGAACATCAGAATAATTGTTTATACTACATTGAAATAGAAAAAGTGAAACAAAACGATAAACAGGAACGGAAGGTTAGCGGTGTTTATCAACTAACGGACGGTAAGGATTTTTATATACATAACTTTGATATTTCAAATGATAGGAAAAAGGTTGTATGTATGGCTACACCAAGTTTAAACGATTATATGAATGGTGATCTATACATATTAGATGTTGAAGCTGGGGAACTACAAAAGATGAATATAGATAAGTTGTTAGGAGCGAGCGTCTGCTTTTCTCCTGAGGGCGATAAAATATGTTACTCAGCAAGCATAAGAGAGAAGGAGTATTATAGAAACCATATACAAGAAAGTACATTAGAGATATATGATCTGAATACTGGAGAACGAATTGTCCCTTTAACAAATTTTGATAGTACGGTTATGCCATTACAGTGGACAGCTAAAGGAATTTTAATTAGATGGCAGGATAAAACGAATTACCGTATTGGATTGCTATGTGAGGATGGCGCTGTGGAAATGTTAAGCGAAAAAGTAGATAGCTTTATAATGGATGCCTCTATAACAAGGGATGGAAATCATATAACATATACTAAGGCTATAACAAATGAAACCTTTGAAATCTATTTGGATTATAAAAAAATAACGAATGAAAATAGCTTTTTCGAAGACAAGCTTAAAAGCAACAGGGACATCATCTCATGGCAAAGTAGTGATGGTCTTGAAATAGAGGGTGTTCTATCAACTCCAGTAGAGTTTGACGCAAATAAAAAATATCCCTTATTAGTAGTAATTCACGGTGGTCCGGCTTGGGCATCCTTTCCGATATTTTCAGACTGTTTTAATGAGAAATATCCGATTGAACAATTTATCGAAAAAGGCTTTATCGTTTTAGAGCCAAACTACAGGGGAAGTTCTGGTTATGGTAATGAATTTTTAAAAGCAAACTATAGAAAACAAGGAATTGCTGATTATGATGATATTATATCTGGAGTGGATGAACTAGTTGAAAAGGGGATGGTAGATAAAGAGAGAGTAGGAGTTATGGGATGGAGTAACGGAGGATATATATCAGCTTTCTGTTCTACATTTAGTGATAGATTTAAAGCTATTTCAGTTGGGGGCGGAATCACTAACTGGAGTACCCATTATGTAAATACGGATATCCCTTACTTTATTAGCATGTATTTAGGAAATACTCCATGGAATGATCCGGATATATATAGGAAAACATCACCAATGACATATATTAAATCAGCCTGTACGCCTACCTTAATTCAACATGGGGAAAAGGATGCAAGAATTCCAACTACAAATGCATATGAGCTATATAAAGGGTTAAGAGATATGGAAGTCGATACAGAGTTAATTATATTTAAAGGAATGGCATATAGTTCTGACCACCCAGGAGTTCATATGGCTATTATGAAGCAGAATTTGATGTGGTTTTCACACTATATTCTTGGGGATAGTACGAAAGATTTTAGTACTATATAATGGATATCCACACAGGGATTTTTCGTTGTGCAATCGTGTCAGATTGTTGAAAAAGAGATACAACAAATTATATAATTTATTGTAAACTGCATGCAAACCAGTATTGGAAAAATGTAAATGATTATAAGGAAACGTAATTCGGAGGACTAATATGACAGAGAATAAAAATGAGTTATCTGTAGAACAACGCGAAGAACTACTAAAAGTATTACAAGCTCGTTTTGAGAAAAACATGAACCGCCATGAAGGTCTTGAATGGGCTAAGATTGAAGCGAAGCTGGCTACTAATACTGAAAAATTGTGGTCAATTCATGAAATGGAAGTAACTGGCGGTGAGCCGGATGTTGTTGGTTATAATGAAGAGAAGGACGAGTATACTTTCTATGATTGTTCAAAGGAGAGTCCTAAAGGCCGCAGAAGTCTTTGTTATGATCTTGAAGCGTTAGAATCAAGAAAAAAACATAAACCAGAAAATAACGTTATTGATGTTGCAAATGCTATGGGCATTGAACTATTAACGGAAGAACAATATCGGGAATTGCAACAACTTGGGGATTTTGACATGAAATCATCAAGTTGGGTACAAACACCTTCAGATATTCGAGAACTCGGTGGTGCTCTATTTTGCGATTATCGCTTCGGACATGTTTTCGTGTATCACAATGGAGCAGACTCTTATTATGCTGCTAGAGGATTTCGCGGTTCGTTAAGAGTTTAAATTTGGAGTAAGTAAGAAACAGAGCCTATACTTAGGCTCTGTTTCTTACTTATATTTTAAAAATAAACTGTTATTACGCACTTTTACTTAATTTATATGTTTCATGGTTGTTTTTACGGAAAAGTTTAGGGAAAACATAGCCATCTAATCCAATACGTCCAGCGTTCTGCCCTGCAACTAAAATGAACATAGTTAAAATAAGCAGGTTTGGGTTTACACTAACAGTTCCGCTTAATAAAAATGAAAGATTCATTATGATTCCGAAAAATGCAGCTGTTTTTGTTAATCCACCTAAAATCAAACCTAGACCTACTAAAATTTCTCCCCATTGAACTAAAAAGCTAAATAGGTCTGCGTTTGGAAGGACAAAATGTTGAAGGAAATCTGCCCACCAACTTTGTACTGCAGGGTGGTCACCTGATGCTTGAGCAATAGCACCCTTTAGAAAACCACTTGCGTCAAAAGATTGTCCGAAGACTTTGCCTATCCCAGCAGCGAGCCATGTATATCCTATATAAAGCCGTAAAAGTAATAATATGAAAGTAGCACGTTTATCAGTTCTTAGAAAATTGATAACCATTGAAATCCCTCCAATATTGTATTTACACGTTTATTATATATCCATTGTGAAAAAATTCACAATGGATATAATGTGAACAAATTTATGATTTTTTATTTATAAAATTGCACATACAATATTGTGAAGTTTATTTTAGAAAATTAAGCAATAAATCAGGGATAGGAGCTATCTATTGTAGCGGATAGCTCCCGTAGTAAACAGGTTCATGTATGCTCTTTAAGTTCATATGGGCATTCCGTATTATTTCTCTGGCTTTATATAAGGAACAACTTGTGCAGTCACCCCTACAGAAGCACCGCGAATAAAGTCTTGGTTTTCTAACGCCTTAAAGTTTTCCGTTCTCCCAGTTAGCATAACACCTAAAATTTTCACTTGATCGAATGGTTTGTTCTTGTTTGATTTTAAAAACTTTTGGATATCTTCGTCATATCCATCGTCATCGAATTGTTTAAGTGAATCAAAGAACCTTTTGTATGCTTCTTCAGGGGATTTTTCTGGATTAAATCCGTAAACTGGCATACCGGAAGGACCTCTGCTTTCATCTTTAATAGGTGAGACCATATATAGCCATACGATATTTAAGGTATCTGGTAGTTTCTTTTGAATTTCTTTTAATGTATAAGCTTTATCGAAAGAGATAGCAACTTCTGCTACATAGTTATCCATTGTTGAAACTGCACTTAATTCATTTTTGACGCCATCATGATATTTCTTGATGGCTGGATTATAAAATGTAGCAACTTTATTTTTCGTTTGTTTATCATAATTGTAAGATTCGGTACTAGAATTAGACCAATAAGAACCTGGTATTAACTCGTTGTAATCGATGTTAGAACGAAACCAGTCGTAAGAGCTTGTCAGTGTATTCCATCGCACTAAGTAACCGTTAATGTTTTTAGAACGATTAGATACGATATTGCCACCAAACATAGAGGAATTACTCGTAACTTGAGAATCAATATGGACATTGGGCTCTGCAATTGCATTATGTAAAAAGAGTCGTTCGTGAAGCTTTGTAGAGCTTTTCGCTGCAAAGTAATTGCCAACTTTATAAATGATAGGGATAAGCACCATGACAACGATAATAGAGGTAATGATGTTTTTAAGTAACTGTTTTCTTTTAGCCTTTTTTAATGCATCTTTTAAAGAAGTATCCATTAAGGTGTTCCTCCTATTTTTGAGTGAATTGCTTTACGTGCTCGCTGTAACTTTTGTTTGACGCTGTTTACTTGAATATCTAGTATTAGAGCGATTTCTTCGTATGTAAAATCGTAGTAATATTTTAAAAAGAAGGCTTCTTTGTATTCTAGTTTTATATCTTTTAATAAATAGAAAATCTCATCTTTATTTAAAACTGCATCCAATTCTCGGTCTGTATATTGAAGTTTTGAATAAATTTCTTCAGTTAAGTAGATATTTTGCTGTTCTTTTCTTCGTTTTAAATCAATGTATTCATTTAATGCGACTCTAAAAAACCACGGACGAATGTTACTCTCGGTTAAGTCATCTAGCAATGTGTATACTTTATAGAAAGTATTTTGGATGATGTCTTCTGCATCTTCCTTTATAGCTCCTTTCGCTAATAGTAGTTTGAACACTTCCTCTCCTAAATTGATAAGATAGGAGGTCAATATATTTTCTTTTCCCATCATTTTTCCTCCCTACACTTATACAACGAACAGGTAATGGTAAATGTATACACTTAAACTTAAATTAGTTATTAACTATGGTTTATAGTACATGATACTTTATAAATAGGAGTGGTTATTTTATTTTTGAAATATTAAATCTTTAATGCTAAAATAAAATTTGGAGATATATGGAGAGGGGATAAAGACTCGATATGTGGATGAACTTGTGATGATTCGAAATTTAGATAGATAAATTTTTCTCTCATAAGTGAGGGCTTATTTAGCTGTCTATAAATCATTCAAGGACTGCATATTTGGCTTGTACATCCCTTTTGTAAGGCTAATGCGTAGGGAAATTCATATCTCTTATATAAAATATGCGTCCTTTAAAATTGGAGGAGTATATGATGAATCAATTAAAAAATAAAATAGCAGTTGTTACAGGTGTAAGTCGTCTAGATGGTATAGGCGCAGCAATTTGTAAAGAATTAGCTGAAGCAGGATACGATATATTTTTTACGTATTGGATAGCGTACGATAAAGAGATGCCTTGGGGCGTTGATCAAAGTGAACAAATACAATTAAAAGAAGAGTTACTAAAAAGCGGTGTTAAAGTATCGAGTATGGAGTTAGATTTAACTCAGAATGGTGCACCGAAAGAGCTTATACATAAAGTTACTGAACAACTAGGCTACCCTCATATATTAATTAATAATGCAGCGTATTCCACAAATAATGACTTCTCTAATTTGACTGCTGAAGAATTAGATAAGCACTACATGGTAAATGTTCGTGCGACTACGTTGTTAAGTAGTCAATTTGCCCGAGGGTTTGATAAGAAATCTGGTGGTAGAATTGTGAATATGACATCGGGACAATTTAAAGGACCTATGGCAGGAGAACTAGCATATGCAACAACGAAGGGAGCTATTGATGCTCTTACTAGTACGTTGTCAGCTGAGGTAGCTCATTTAGGAATAACAGTGAATGCAATTAACCCAGGTCCAACTGATACAGGCTGGATGACTGAAGAGATAAAGCAAGGATTAAAACCAATGTTTCCTTTTGGAAGAATTGGTGAGCCAAAGGATGCAGCAAGACTTATTAAGTTTTTAGTAAGTGAAGAAGCAGAATGGATTACTGGACAAGTTATTCATTCTGAAGGTGGATTTAAAAGGTAAAAAGAAGGTATCTCACCCTAGTGAGATACCTTCTTTTTTAATCTTTCTTCAATCTTCGTGCAACACCATTCCCTAAAGATTGTAGCCCTTGAACGAGGATAATTAAAATAAAGACAGTTGCATACATTACTTCAGGTTCGTAGCGTAAATGTCCGAATCGATATGCTAAATCACCAAGGCCGCCAGCACCTACAAGTCCAGCCATTGCTGTTGCACCGATTAAACCAATCGTTGCAATTGTTAATCCGAGTATAAGGGAGGGACGAGCTTCTTTCACCATAACGTGCCAAATGATTTTTATAGTAGAAATGCCCATCGCTTGGTAAGCTTCAATAACACCACGATCTACTTCTAATAAAGCTGTCTCCATTAATCGTGCAATATAAGGAGCTGTGAATACGACAAGTGGTACGATAACTCCTTGCACGCCAATGGATGTTCCCATTAGAAACTTTGTAAAAGGTAAAATGAAGAATAATAGAATGATAAATGGAAGAGAGCGAATTATATTAATAATTGTATTAAGGATTGGATAAATGATTTTATTTTCGTGCTGTCCACCAGGTCTCGTTAAAACAAGTGTAACGCCAAGTGGTAATGCAATAAGGATAGAGATGAATAGTGAAATAGATGTCATTTGAAATGTTTGAATGGTTGCTTCCCATATGACTTTACCCCATTCATCCAAAAAGGATTTGTTTCCCATAGTCTGTTCTACCTCCTTCTACGATGATCCCTTGCTCTTGTAAAAAGGATAAAGCGCGGTCTACTTCATTTTTCTCACCCTGCATATGAATGACTAGTTTCCCATAAGCTTCATGTTTTAACTGTGTAATATTACCAGATAAAATATTTGGATACACTTGAAAACGTTTTGTAGCAACAGCTAATGCTGGCTCTCCTGAAGCATTCCCTATAAAGGAGAGAGTTACAATTTCACCGGTAGTTTGTAGTTCTTTTTGTACCTCTCCTGGAATTTTAGCTGCAAATGCACTGTTTACAAATTTTTTCGTTGTTACATGTTGTGGGTTTGTGAAGATATCCTTCACAGTCCCGCTTTCGACTACTGCTCCATGTTCCATAACAGCAACTCGGTCACATATACGCTGGATGACATTCATTTCATGTGTAATTAATAAAATTGTAATCCCGATTTCTTCATTAATCTTTAATAATAGGTCGAGAATAGAATCCGTTGTTTCTGGGTCTAAAGCGCTCGTTGCTTCGTCGCTTAATAACACTTCCGGTTCATGTGATAGTGCACGTGCAATGGCAACACGCTGCTTCTGGCCGCCAGAAAGTTCGCTCGGATAGGCATCTTTTCGATTAAAAAGATCGACAATACGTAAATACTTTTCTACCCTTTTTTCAATTTCATTTTTGGGAAGACCAGATAGACGTAAAGGTAATGCGATATTTTCATAAACTGTCACAGTTTTAAGTAAGTTGAATCCTTGAAAAATCATTCCGATTTTTTGTCTCGATTTTGCTAGTTCTTTTGCTGATAAAGTTGTTAAGTTTTGGCCGTTTACAATGATAGTTCCTGTCGTTGGTTTTTCTAATAAATTTACACATCGAATTAATGTACTTTTACCAGCGCCACTATATCCAATGATTCCAAATACTTCGCCCTTTTTTACTTGAAGGGAAGTAGGTTTAAGAGCTTCTACGTTCCCTTTTTTTGTTGTAAATACTTTGGATACATTTTTTAATTCAATCATTATCGTCAGCTCCTACCAAGATGGTAAAACTGAACCATCAAATTTTTTCTCGATAAATTCTTTTACTTCTTTAGATTGATACGCTTTCTTTAATTTATTTACAACAGCATCATCTTTATTTTCAGTACGAACAACGACCCAGTTTACATATGGTGAATCTTTTCCTTCACGGAAAATAGAATCTTTCGCAGGGCTTAATTTTGCACCTAATGCAAAGTTTGTATTAATTGCAGCTGCTTTCACTTCACCTAGCTGTGTTGGTAATTGAGATGCCTCTAATTCAACAATCTTTAAATTTTTCGGGTTTTCAATTACATCTTTTGCAGTCGCTTTTTCTGTAGCCTTCGGATCCACTTTTAAAACACCTGCTTTTTCAAATAGCTTTAAAGCTCGAAGTTCATTCGTTGGGTCATTTGGTACAGCGATTGCGTCGCCCTCTTTTAAATCTTTTACATCTTTTATGTTTTTAGAATATACGCCCATAGGGAATGTTACTGTTGAAAATACTTCCGTTAATTTCATATTGCGTTCAGCTTTAAATACGTCTAAATAAGATTTCGTTTGATAGCTATTTACATCAAGACTTTTTTCATCTAGGGATACGTTTGGTGCTACATAATCATTAAATACTTTTACATCAATTTCGAGACCGTCTTTCGCTGCCACTTCTTTTACCTTTTCAAAAATTTGTTCATGCGGTCCACCCGTTACACCGACAGTAATCTTTTTCTCATCTAATGCTTTTACCTCTTTATCAGAATTAGCACCACATGCACCTAACAATAATACCGCTCCACTTACAATGCTCAATAATACTTTTTTCATCTATAGTTCCCCCTTCATATACGTTCCAAAATAAAAAGCACCTCTCAAAAATAAGAGAGGTGCCGAATAGACGAAATAGGTTCCTCTCTTATCTTCCAAAACGAAAACTCGTTTTGCAGGAATTAGCACCTTAGCTTATATGTCATAAGCTCGGTTGCCGGGCATCATCGGGCCAGTCCCTCCGCCACTCTTGATAAGAGTATGTGTATGTAGTTTTTTAATATGGTACTAATAGTAAATCTTACAAAAAGAATTGTCAATGTTATTTTCTGAATATATTTTATTTTAAGGCAATCGAAACATTACCTTTTTTATGCCCTTTTTCTACATATATATGAGCTTCAGCAATTTCTTCTAATCGGTAAGTTCTATCAATAACAGGCTTTAAATGTTCTGCTTCAGTTAGTTTTTTTAGTAGAATCATATCTTCTTTACTTACTTTTGCCATCATTCCATTCACAGATACATATTTCCCATTAGGTGTTAATGCCTTTTCACAAAGGGATTTTTTATGTTTTCCAACTGCATCAAATATAATATTGTAGCGTTCACCCAGCTTAGTAAAATCTTCTTTTGTATAATCAATTACTTTATCGGCTCCTAAAGATTGCACGAGTTCAAAATTTGAATTACTACAAACAGCCGTAACGGTCGCGCCGAAATATTTAGCAAGTTGTACAGCAGCTGTTCCTACTGATCCGGAGGCGCCATATATGAGCACTTGTTGCCCTTTTTTTATACGGCCCTTTCTCAGGAAATGTAATGCTGAAGTTCCGCCAAAAGAAATAACTGCCGCTTCTTCATACGTCACATTGGTAGGTTTTAATGTTATTAATCCACTTTCATGTACACATGTGTATTCGGCATAACCACCAAGGTTTAGTTCTGTTAATGCAAAAATTGGATCTCCTTTTTTAAATTGAGTTACATCTGTTCCTATTTCTTCGATTTCACCGGATAACTCTACGCCGAGTATAGGGTTTCTCGGTTTTCTGAAACCTAATATGATCCGCATAGGAATCCAAAATAAGAGGGGACTATTAAAACCGCGTATTCTACAATCTCCAGTCGATACACTTGTTGCGTGAATTTTAACTAATACTTCGTTCTTTTTAGGCGTAGGTTTCTCTATATTTTGAAGCTGAAGAACGTTAGGTGGTCCATACTGTGTGCAAATGATCGCCTTCATAATGACCTCCTGAAATGAGTTGTTGTTATTTACATCATATTTAAAACCTTCATTAAACATGTCGCTATATAGCGAATATAGATTAAAAATTATATAGATTTCATAGGAAAGGAGGTGATATTATTTTGGGAAAGGGGGCGACATTATGAAAAAAATTATTTTTGTTTCAAGTTTAGTACTTGCAATCAGTCTAGGGGTAGGGTGTAGTAATGAGAAAACAGCAAAGACGGATGAACCGAAAAAAGAATCAGTTCAAAAAGAAAAGGAATTAGCAGCGAAGGATGTTTTCAAGAAAACGAACGAAGCTTTTAAAAATGAAGAGCATGTAACGATGACATATGGTGTAGGGGTAAAAGCTGAGGGAACAGAGATGGATATATTAAAGGCTAAGATGCAATTAGAGCCAAAGACAAAGAATTCTCGTTCTGAAATGAATATTTCCGGTACAGATGTTGTAGTGTATACTGTGGATGGTAAAGTTGCTGGTGAGGTAAAAAACCCTAATACAGGAGAAGTTATAACCGTACCGGAGGAGCAATTAAACGCTGGTGGAATGAAAGCGACTCAAGATATTATAGATAAGTTAGAAGTACCAGCAGTAGTTTTAGATAAAATGAAGATGGAGAAAAGCGGAGATAAATATAAACTGAAATTTACATTAAAAGGGCAAGAAACAGAAAGTATGTTAACTAGCATGGATGAAACACAGAAGAAAATGTTACAAGCACAAAATGCGAAGATAGAAGAAGTGGATGCAGAATATATCATTACAAAAGATTTTAAATATGAATCAGCAAAGATAGACATGATTATGAGTAGTAACGGCAAGGATAAAGCACACATTATTACGAACGCAAAATATACGTCGTACGAAAAGTTTGACCCAATACAATTGCCGGCAGCAAAGTAACAGTTTTGATGAGGGGGGACCTAAAATAAGGTGCCCTCTTTTTTGTATACTTTCTTCATAGGAAAATAGGTACAATATGAAGAGGGAAAACTGTAGAAGAGGAGAGTGTCATTTGAAAAAAAGAAAGATAGCGGTGGTCATTGTGGCTTATACAGTGTTGCTTGCAACATCTGTAAATACATATAAAGAGCAACTAAAGCACCCTATTATGAGCGATGTAGGAAAGTTGCTTCCAACGAAAATTAAACGTGTTGAAAATGCTGAGGATGAACGTTCATTAAAACAGGTCGTGCAAGATGCAAATACTTCTGGAGAGAAAATTTCCATTGCAGGTATGCAACATAGCCAAGGAGGACAGACGTATTATCCGAACGGCACGATGCTTGATATGAAAGGGTATAATAAAATATTAGAATTTGATCCGGAGGAGAAGAGGATTAGGGTGCAAAGCGGTGTCACATGGAATGACATTCAAAAGAAAATCAATCCATATGGTCTTGCGGTTCAAGTAATGCAATCTCAAAACATTTTTACTGTTGGTGGTTCATTAAGTGTGAATGTACATGGGCGTGATATTCGTCATGAAGCATTGATTGATACAGTAGAGTCATTCAGATTGTTAATGGCAGATGGTACGGTACGTAATGTAAGTAGAGAAGAAAATGCAGAGCTATTTCCATATGTCATAGGTGGTTACGGGTTATTTGGTGTCATTTTAGATGTGACATTAAAGTTAACTGATGATGAATTATATGAAATGCATACGAGAATGATAGATTATAAAGAATACACATCTTATTTCAAAGATAAAGTGAAAAGAGATGAAAATGTTCGTATGCACTTAGCCCGTATTTCTGTTGCCCCCAATTCATTTTTAAAAGAGATGTATGTGACAGATTATACATTGGCTAAAAATCAAAATATGAGGGAAGAGTACAGTGAATTAAAAGAGGAAACTATTATAGCTGCACCGAAATTTTTACTCGGATTATCCCGTTATAGCGATTGGGGAAAGAATACATTTTGGGATATACAAAGAAGTTATTTTGAGCGTACAGATGGAGCGTATGAGACGCGAAATAATGTTATGAGGTCAGATAGTGCCTTTATGGAATATGAAAATCCGAATAGAACAGAAGTGTTACAAGAATACTTTGTGCCTATAGATTTCTTCACGGAATACATAGATGATTTACGTAACGTATTAAATGAAGAAGAGTTTAATTTGCTCAATATTACGATTCGTTATGTGGAAAAGAATGAAAATGCAGTTTTATCCTATGCGAAAGATGATATGTTTGCGCTAGTTCTTTTAATTAACCAAGGACGCTCAGAGGGTGAAATAAAGAAAACAGAAGATGTCATTCAGAAAATGATTGATGTTACTTTAAAACATAATGGGAGTTATTATTTACCGTACTATTCGTATCCAACGAAGGAGCAGTTAAAGAGGGCGTATCCTCGTATAGAAGAATTTCTTCAGAAGAAAAAAGAAGCGGATCCAAAAGGGAGATTTGTGAATTTATTTTATAGGGAGTATACGAAATGACATATAGAAGATTTGTAGCGTCACAAAGCATAATTATGATGGCGGGAAGTATGGTATTTCCTTTTTACATTCTATTGCTTCGGAATGTTGGGAATAGCTTCTCGCAGTTTGGCTGGGCGTATGGCTTATTTGCTTTAACTTCAGCACTTGTATATCCATTAGTAGGAAAGGTGTCTGATCGAGTAGGTGATCGGAAATTATTAATTATATATGCTTGGTCCATGGCAATATTAATGCTTTGTTTCCCGATTGCCACAGAAGTCTGGCATGTGTACATTCTTCAAATTGTAATGGGGGTTTTAGGTGCTGTGCAGCGTAATACGGAGAAGACATCGTTAGCGCGAAAGGTTGTGCAAGAAAATGCTGGTTATGAGATTGGAAAATATCATGTGTGGACATCGATTGGAGGAGCAGTAGCAATTATTGCAACGGGATATTTAGTAGATTTCTTTACGATTGGTACGATTTTTTATATTGCATCTATCTTATATGTAGTAAGCGGAGTTGTATTAAGTAGTAAAAAAATATAATCATTCCCATTTTTACCTGAATCCCCTTTATTTGTTATACTAAAAGGGAAGACAAAAGAAAAGGGGACATTGCCTTTGATGAAATTTTTAATTTTAGCTATTCTCACTTTGTTTTTGATTCCATGGACAAGAAGCGGTAGTAAACTTCGAGCAGTGGATAAGAAAGGGGATGAGAAGGTTGTAAAGGGTAAGAAATCATCCATTTTAGTTATTCCTGTTTTATTTTGGATAGGTATTGCAATCTATGAATATTTTTGGCTAATTGATGATCGAGCAGACTCGATTCTTACTCATTATTCTGTTGCAGTAGCAATTTTAATTGGGCTTGTTTTATTTTCACAAGATCAAATAGGGAAATTAGAAGGTACGTTAAAAGGACTTCTAATGTTTGTTTTACTCGCAAGTTACGGCTATTTTGGTTATTTGCACGATATAGTAATCTCGCAAAAGAAATATGATTCTGTTGTAAAGGTAGAGAAAGATATTTCAGAGCCATTTACTGAAAATGATCAGCCGTTTACAGTGCCGCCAAAGACAGCGGAGAATAAAATGAAAAAAGTATTTGGGGACATTCCGAAAGTAGCTTATTTTGAGCTAGGAGAGTTAACGCCACAAATGGTAAATGGTGAGGCTTTATATGTAGCACCAATTGAAGTTTCAGGATTTTTTAAAGCACGTAAAGCTGAGACAATTCCAGGGTACGTAACGATGTCAGGTACGAATCCTGATGCGGAAGCGAAACTGCATCTTGGTTATAAAATGAAATATGTGCCAAGCATGTTTTTTGGTAATAAATTAGAACGTGTCGTTCGAAAAGCAGAACCGGATTTAATTTTTAAAGGGAAACCTAAATTCGAAGTTGATGATAAAGGGAAACCTTATTATACAATGACGTATGGTGAATTTATCTCAGGAAGATCTGGATTTGAGGTAGAGGGCGTTGTAGTAGTAGATGCACAAACAGGTGAAGTGAAAAGATATGATAAAGGAAAGGCACCTAAATTTGTTGATGGTGTACTAAATCACGAGACCGCATCTACATTAAATACGTATTTCGGTAAATATATTCACGGATTTTGGAATACAAAATTTTCACAAACGGATATGAAGATTCCGACTGAGTGGGGAACGAAAGAAGGAGTTACACCAATCTTCGGTAAGGATGGAACGTTATATTACTTTACTGATTTCACCTCTCCGAAAGAGGGAGTAGATTCTGCGTTAGGTTACTCGCTTATCGATGCGCGTACAGGTAAGTTGTATTACTATAACGGAAAAGAAGTGAAGGGGATTATGGATGGTTCAGCTGCTTCGGAAGTAGTGGATAATTCCTTTAAGAGAGAGAAATGGCATGGAACGATGCCGGTTATTTATAACGTGTATGGTAAACCTTCTTGGATTGTACCTGTTATTGATGACGGGGGATTAGTACGTGCTCATACAGTTATCTATGCTTCTAATGCGAAAATATTTGCAACAGGTTCGACGCAAAAAGAAGCGCTTGAGAATTATAAAAATGCGCTGAGCGGAAGTGGAGATTCATTTAGACCAACTTCAAGTGGTAAAGAGGCACAAAAAGAAGGCGTTGTACAACGTGTATATAAAGAAAAATCAGGTGAAAATACAATTGTGTATGTACTGTTAGAGAATGAACAAAAAGTATTTATGATACCGGTGAAGAAATTCCCATATGCTATGTTTACAGAAGTGGGAGATCCAATTCAAATCACGTATTTAGATACAGGAGAGGCGATGTCTTCCGTATCTAAATTTACAAATAGCAATTTGAAAAAGTAAAGCGATAGAAATTCTATCGCTTTTTTTTACGGTATGAAACAGGAAAATGCACTATACTTGACGTATGTTTATGTTGTAACTATAATTGTTACGATTTAGTATTTATCGGAAAGGGTGAACGGAAAAAGTGAATGGAGTTAATCACGAAATATATAAACCTGTAAAGACAAATAGGTTATGGATGATTCTTGTATTAGGGACACTTACGGCGATTGGGCCATTATCTATTGATATGTATTTGCCTTCTTTACCAAAATTAACAGATGATTTACAAACAGGTGCATCTCTTGCACAGCTTACATTGACAGCTTGTTTGCTTGGGCTTTCAGTAGGACAATTATTTGTTGGTTCAATTAGTGACATTTACGGAAGGCGCAAACCTCTTATTATCGCTCTTATTATTTATGTTGCTTCTTCTTTACTTTGTGCTATTGCACCATCTATTTGGAGTTTAGTGTTATTGCGCTTCTTACAAGGGGCTTCAGGATCGGCCGGGATTGTTATATCACGTGCAATGGTACGTGACATGTATTCAGGTTCTGAAATGACGAAGTTTTTCTCACTGCTCATGTTAGTAAACGGAGCAGCACCTATTTTGGCACCGATTATTGGGGGACAATTACTACAGTTCACAACATGGCGCGGTGTCTTCATCGTTCTCGGAGCAATTAGTGTATTCATGTTAATATCAGCTACTTTCGTATTACGTGAAACATTACCTCCTGAAGAAAGAGAAACAGGTGGTTTGTCAGGGACATTGGCGACGTATGGAAAACTGTTAAAAGATCGTTTGTTTATGGGATATGCATTATCACAAGGGCTAGTAACGGCGGCGATGTTTGCTTACATTTCAGGCTCACCATTTGTGTTGCAGAACATATACGGAGCATCACCACAGCAATTTAGCTTATTCTTTGCGATTAACGGTATCGGTATTATTATTGCTAGTCAGGTTACGGGCCGTTTAGCAGGGAAAGTGAATGAGAAAACGTTATTCGTTTCCGGTATTATTATTGCAGCCGTTGGCGGTTTATCTTTACTACTGACAATCTTACTAGGAATAGGTTTAATTGGTGTTTTATGCTCGTTATTCCTTGTTGTATCAAGTGTCGGGGTTGTATCAACAACTGGGTTCTCATTAGCGATGAGAAATCAGAAACAAGCTGCAGGAACGGCATCGGCTTTATTAGGTTTATTACAGTTCATTTCAGGAGCACTTGTTGCACCGTTAGTAGGTATTGGTGGAAGCAACACCGCATTACCGATGGGGGTTGTGATAGCTCTTTGTGAAATTGGTGCTGTGTTATGTTATCTATTTATGGCCAGAAGAAGTGAAAAGCAGTTTGAACTGCAACAAAGACAAAACTTAGAGGCTTAATTTATAAAAAAGAGCTGATTCCAACATGTGTTGAATCAGCTCTTTTTTTCATTTCTTTGAAATAACTCATACAGCTTTGTAAGGTGATGCAAAAGTTATTTGCATAAAGTGACGATACTGTGACAAAAATGTAGGCATGTATATTAAGGTAGCGTCTTAAGTGTAAAAAGTAGGATGTTCTCGGTATAATAACAAGTGGAGATAAAAGAAACTATAATGAGTAGTAGCTGTAGATAAAAGGAGAAGAAGAGATGAAGAAGGTTTTGGGTATTGCTGTAATGGGAAGTATGATCCTTCTAGCAGGATGTAATGGAAATAAAGATACGAAAGAACCGAAAGAAAAGGTAGAGCAATCTACTGAGCAAACAGAAGAGATGAAAGAATACCGTGCAGTACATGAAAAATACGATATGAAAATGAATAAAGAAATTAATAAAGCACTACAGTTATTTGAAGTGGCAAAAGAAAAGGGCGGTAAGGAAATAACGAATGCTACATATAAAGAAGATGTACAAAAGGTAACGACTAGCATGTTAGAAGATATTGATAATATACGTAAAGAAATTCGTGTTCCAAAGTCGAAAGAGCAAGAACATGAGGTATACGCTGGTTTCTTGAATGAATCGGAACAAGCAATGAAAAAATTACAGAAGTTAGCTAAAGAAGAAGACTCATCATTGATTCGTGATATAGAAATTAACTTTGCAACAGCATCAACATACTATAAACGTTTTCAAGCAGAAACGAAAAAATAACTTTGCGTACGCGCAAGGTTATTTTTTCTTCTTACCATCTCCGTCTTAACCATCGGATACTAATACCTTCTGTTCTTCGTGAAATTCAGAGATTGTTTGTCCGGTAATATTATCGAATGGAGTATAAAAAGAAGTGATACGTTTCTTTTTAATAAAGAGTTTATAGAAGCTGATGATGACAAGTATAACGATTGTTAAGGGTAACTCTATAGTAGCAAGAAGTAAGGGATCGATCTTATAACTTCTTTAATATTATTCCTTTTTATTATAAGAGAAAACTGTAATTTCGATAAAAGAATTAAAAACTGATTTTTCTAAATATATCCAATTTGATTGACTTTTCATTTTTTCAGAATTATAATTCAAAATATACAATTTGAACCAAATAATAATATAGCAATTTACTTATCCAGAGAGGTAGAGGGACTGGCCCTATGACACCTCAGCAGCGGGTTCTGTAACAGGAACACCGTGCTAATTCCAGCAAGCAAGTCTTGAAAGATAAGTGATGGGCCTTCGTTTATTAAGCCTTGATCTTATTTTTTAAGATCAAGGCTTTTTGTGTTTTAAGAAGCGGAAAAGGGAGTAATGGGAAAAATACGTTAATAAAACAAAGTAAATTCATGCGTTTAGGGGGTTATGAGGATGTATGTTATTAAAAAGTTATCGGTTATGGTGTTCACCTTATGGGTTATTACGACAGTGACATTTCTAATTATGCACATTATTCCAGGGGATCCATTTTCATCGGATGCGAAAATTTTTCCTGAAGAAGTAATACAAAACATGAGAGCAAAATATCACCTTGATGAACCATTATGGAATCAATATGTTGCTTATTTAGATGGCGTAGTTCATTTTGATTTTGGCGAATCTGTTCAATCGACAGGGCAAGGCGTATCAGAAATTATAACGACAGGCTTTGGTCCATCGGCGATTATTGGTTTACAAGCACTTGTTATTTCATTGTTAGTCGGAATTGCAGCAGGTACATTTGCAGCCCTATATCATGGGAAAGTAATTGATTATAGTGTGAGTTTGCTTGCAATTCTCGGCATATCTATTCCAAGCTTTATTTTAGCACCATTATTTATACAAGTATTTGCTATCCAATTTGAACTTTTACCAGTAGCGTCTTGGGGAACATTCGAACATACGGTATTACCATCTTTCGCATTGGCGCTAGGCCCAATCGCGGTTATTACAAGATTTGTTCGTTCTAATATGATCGAAGTATTACAGAGTGATTATATTAAGCTAGCGAGAGCGAAAGGTATACCAATTAAGAAAATCATTATAAGACATGCCCTTCGAAATGCGATTGTTCCAGTACTTACATTTGTTGGACCATTAATGGCTGGACTGTTAACAGGGACTTTCGTTATTGAAAAAATCTTTTCAATTCCTGGTCTAGGAAAATATTTTGTAGATAGTATTTTTAATCGAGACTATCCGGTGATTATGGGAACAACGATTTTCTATAGTGCATTATTAATTTCTTGTATTTTCATTACAGATATTATTCATCGCATCGTAGATCCGCGTATTCGTTCTATTACGTAAGGAGGGGGGATATTTAAATGGGGGCTTATGAAATTAATAAACAGTTATTAACGAATGAAGAGAAAAAAGAATTAACGATAAATAAAGATCAGCAAACGATTAGCCGAAAAAAGGAAGTGCTTCGTAAGTTTATATCGAATCCAATCGCAGTTTTAGGATCAGTGACGTTATTACTAATTATTGTATTCTCTCTTATTGGTGAAAGTTTAACGCCATTTATTGCGAGTGAGCAAATAAAAGAGGCAACAAACTTACCGCCTAGTAGTGAG
This sequence comes from Bacillus sp. BB081, assembly GCF_008368895.1. Lineage (NCBI taxonomy): Bacteria > Bacillati > Bacillota > Bacilli > Caryophanales > Bacillaceae > Bacillus > Bacillus sp. BB081. The sequence goes on along the minus strand of NZ_QOZX01000028.1, from coordinate 16,002 downwards.
CATTGGTTCGGGACAGATGATTTAGGTAGAGACATATGGGCACGTACATGGGCTGGCGGGAAAATTTCACTAACGGTTGGATTGGTAGCAGCAGCTCTTGATATAGGGCTAGGTGTACTAATCGGTGGCTTTAGTGGATATGTGAGAGGACGCAGTCGCCTTGGAACGTTAATTGATGAGTGGATTATAAGAGGGATTGAAGTGTTATATGGTATCCCATATTTATTAATTGTTATTTTACTATTAATTGTTATGAAACCAGGTCTTTTTACCATCATTATCGCTCTTGCATTAACAGGATGGATTGGAATGGCACGTCTCATTCGAGCTCAAGTCTTATCTTTAAAACAAAGAGAGTTTGTTATTGCGGCAGAACGATTAGGCACGTCTCATATGAAAATTATATATGGGCATTTAATTCCGAACTTAACAGGTATTATTATCGTAAATTTATCATTTACAATTCCAGCAGCTATTTTCTCAGAATCATTTTTAAGCTTTATTGGCCTTGGAGTGCAATCACCAGCGGCAAGCTGGGGCACGATGACGAACGATGCACTCGGGACATTACTAAGCGGAGAGTGGTGGCAACTATTCTTCCCGGCAATCATGATTGCACTTATCATGTTCGCATTTAATGCAATTGGTGATGGTTTGCAAGATGCAATTGATCCAAAAATCGTAAAACGGAATCGAAAGGAGAAAAAACATGGCACAAATCTTATCTTTAGAAAACGTAACGTTAGTCGTTGAAAAAGAGACTAGTAAGCAAGCGATTGTGAAGCATGTTTCCTTTTCTATTAACGAAGGTGAAATAGTTGCACTTGTAGGAGAAAGTGGTTCAGGAAAAAGCGTTACAGCACAATCTATTATCGGTTTAAATCAAGAATCCATTCATATCGAAGGTGGAAATGTATCTTTCCAATCAAAGGAATTAACGAATTTACAAGAATCAGAATGGAATCAAATTCGCGGGAAAGATATTTCTTTTATCTTTCAAGATCCACTTTCATCTTTAAACCCAACGATGAAAGTAGGAAGACAAATTACAGAAGTAATTTTGCAACATGAGAAAAAATCGAAAAAAGAAGCAAAAGAAATTGCAATTAACTTATTAAATGATTTAGGGATACATGAAGCAGAGAAACGCTTTGAACAGTACCCACATCAATTAAGTGGAGGTATGAGGCAGCGTATTTGTTTAGCAATTGCGTTTGCTTGTCATCCAAGGCTTGTTATTGCAGACGAACCAACAACAGCGTTAGATGTAACGATTCAAAAGCAAATTATGGGGTTGTTAAAAGAACGAAAAGAAAAACAAAATACGAGTATTTTATTAATTACACATGATTTGGCACTTGTACGTGAAGTAGCTGACCGAGTAGTTGTTATGTATGGGGGACGTGTCGTTGAAAAAGGAACGATAGAGGAAGTAATAGGTTCCCCTAAACATCCATACACAAAAAGCTTATTACAAGCAATTCCGAATATGGATGATTCCGAAAAAATATTACGTGCAATAGAAGGAACGACACCCTCTATTGAAACATTAAATAGCTTTGGTTGTCCTTTTGTGAATCGTTGCCCAGTAGCGATCAAGGAATGCATTCATCGCTTCCCAGAGAGAACAACATATTCTGAGGAGCATAGTTCACATTGCTGGCAGCATGTTCTTGAGCATAACCAAGCGAAATCAAAAGAGAAGGTGAACGCCTCATGACGACAGATTTAATTACTGTAAAGCAAGTAAGGAAAACATATGGAAGTAAAGATAAAGAAATCGCAGCGTTAAAAGATATAACACTTTCTATTCCGAAAGGAACAACGCTTGGAATTATTGGAGAAAGTGGTTCTGGAAAGACAACACTTGGTAAGCTCATAGCTGGGATTGAGAAACCAACGTCTGGTGAAATTGATTATAACGGTCAAGTTGTTCATAAGTTGAAGGCAGCTCATAAGCGTGATTTCTTACAGAAAGTACAGTTCATTTTTCAAGATTCAACAGCTGCATTAAATCCGCGCTGGAAAGTACGCGATATTGTAACAGAAGGCTATATTTCATTCGGTTTAGGCGATAAGAGGTTGAAGGATAAAGTCGCAGGTGATGCATTAGAGCGTGTTGGATTAGATAGACGATATATTGATCGTTACCCGCATGAATTTAGCGGAGGGCAACGTCAACGTATCGCTATTGCAAGAGCCTTATTATGTGAGCCAGAGGTATTGATCCTTGATGAACCAATTTCAGCATTAGATGTTTCATTGCAAATTCAAATTGTACATCTGTTGCAAAAAATTCAAAAGGAACAAGGCTATACATATTTATTTATCGCACACGATTTACCGATGGTTCACTACTTATGTGAAAAAGTGGCTGTCTTATATAAAGGAGAACTTGTTGAATTTGGAAATACGGACGAAGTATTTCGTAATCCGCAACATTCTTATACAAAAACATTATTAGCATCAACACCAAAAATTTCAGGGTAAAGGGGAATGAAAGATGAAGAAGTTTTTACTGTTTGTCATTATGACCGTATTAGCAATTACTTCTGTCGCTTGTGGTAAGAAAGAGACGCAAAAGGCAAGTGCTGGTAAGGGAGAAGGAGATCGATTAGTAACGAATATTGGTAGCGATCCATATACACTTGATTCCGCTATTGCAACAGATAGCACGTCAGGTTATGTAATTGGACATTTATTCTCAAGTCTATATACGCAAGATAGTGATGGGAAATATCAAAATGAATTAGCAGAGAAAGAAGAAGTAAATGCTGATGGAACTGAATATACAATCCATTTAAAGAAAGATATTAAATGGTCAGATGGTTCTCCTATTACAGCAAATGATTTTGAATTTGCATGGAAGCGACTATTAAATCCGAAAACGGGTTCTATGAATGCGACAGAAATGTATTTTATTAAAGGTGCAGAGGCATATAATACTGGAAAAGGTGAAGAAGGCCAAGTTGGTATTCAAGTTGTTGATTCTCAAACATTAAAGATAACACTTGAGCACCCTGTTTCTTCTATTAAACAAAAATTAGCAAGTTCTTTATTTATTCCATTATCTAAAAAATCAATTGATGATAATAATAAATTAAAAACAGATCCAAAAGAATTAATTACGAACGGACCATTCACGTTAAAAGAATGGAAGCATAACCAAGCGATTACAGTACAAAAAAATAAAGAATACTATGATAAAAAGCTAGCATTAAAAGAAATTGAGTTTCGTATTATTCCAGATTCTAAAACTGCGTATCAACTATATAAATCAAAAGAATTAGATTTACTAAGTGGTTTACCACAAGAAATGATTGAGAAAGAAAAAGGAAATAAAGAATATAAGCGAGTTGCAGGATTTTCATCTTATATTTATTCATTTAACGTAGAAAAAGAGCCATTTACAAATGCGAAAGTACGTAAAGCATTTTCATTAGCAGTTGATCGTAAGTTTATCGTTGAAAAACTGTATAAAAACAATGCAGAAGAAGCAAATGCATTCGTTCCAGAAGGAGCAAAAACACAAAGTGGTCGTGATTTCCGTAAAGAAAAAGGTGGTTACGTAAAATTTGATCCAGCGGAAGCGAAAAAATTACTAGAAGAAGGTATGAAAGAACAAGGATGGTCTACATTACCTGAAGTAACATTAAAATTCACTACAGATACACAACATAAAAAAGTAGCAGAAGCAATGCAAGAAATGTTTAAGAAAAATCTTGGCGTAGACATTAAATTAGAAAATAAAGAGTGGAAGAGTTACATCGACACATATAAGCAAAGTGATTTCCAATTAGCTTATATGGGATGGGGCGGTTCTTTATTAGATCCAATTACTAAACTAGATTTATATGCAGGTGATGGTCCGAATAACTATGCGAAATGGCATAATAAAGAATTTGATGCTTTAGTAAAAGAAGCAGAAGTTGAACAAAACGAAGACAAACGTTTTGACTTATTGCATAAAGCAGAAGATATTATGTTTACAGATTCACCATTAATTCCAATTATATTCCCTTCCGACTCTTATTTACAAAAAGAATCAGTATCTGGACTTCAATATTATGTTGGATCTAAACCAGATTTAAGATATGCAAAAATAAAGAAGTAGGCAACCGCCTACTTCTTTATTTTATTTCTCTTTTATATTCTTTTTTCGTTCCATCAGAGAAGACAACTTCTAAATCGAATTTTTGGTAGTCTTTATCAAGTTTGAACACGTTCACTACTTGATCGATTACTTCTTGATCAGGAGTATCTTTATTGAATTTTAATTCTTGTAGAAGTGGGCTTAATTTTGTAATAGCCTCATCTCCTGTTAGTTTTACATCTGCTTTATGATCTTCAATTTTTGCTTCCATTTTTTTATCTGCTGCTACATTTTTATAATCTGCTTCATAGTCTTTCTTCGTATCCTGATAGTCTGCCTTTAAATCAAATTTATTGAAGTCTAGCTTTAAATCAGCAGGAGCTTCGTTTTTTGCCTCTTCTGTAGTTTTTTTATTAGAAGTTGTGTCTTCTTTAACAGGAGCTTTACATCCTGTTAATACAGGTACTAGCATAAGAGCTAATAAAACTGATAGTAAAATTCTCATTATAAATTCCTCCTTATGTAAATTCGTTCTATACAAGTTTTTCCCAAAATCATGTAATTATGTATGTGCTGAAAATAAATTATTATCCTGTAACCACAAGTGCTAATCCGCAATTTAAATCAAAAATGATTTGTATGTATATGGTAAATTAAGGTTGTGAGGAGGTACTAAAATGCATGAAGAATATAAAGAGATGATAAAAAAAGCAATTGAATATATAGAGGAGCATTTACATGAGGAGCTTACAACAGAAAAAGTGGCGTCTCACAGTGCAGTATCGATGTACCATTTTCATCGCATCTTTCAAAGATATGTTGGGATGAGTGTAACGGATTATATTCGAAAGAGAAGGTTAACTCATGCTGCGCAAGCCTTAGTGTCAACGGAGAGGGCTGTTATTGATATTGCAGTACAATACGGCTTTTCCTCACAAGAGGCATTTACGAGAGCTTTTAAAAGAATGTTTCAATTGCCACCGAAGAAATATCGAAAGTACTTCCAGTCATTTTATATAGAAAGAGAGGGTATTTCAATGCAAAAAGGTATACCGAAAGGATGGATCTTAAGTGGAAGTCATCCTGCTGAATATGAGATGGGTTTAGATTATGAAGTTGCACATCAAGGAAAAGTATCTGCATACATAAAAGCAAAAGAGAATGTTACACACGGAGGATTTTCAACATTAATGCAAATGTTTCGAGCGGATAAATATGTAGGTAAAAGATTACGTTTAACAGCATTTGTTAAGAGTGAGAACGTAAGAGATTGGGCGGGATTGTGGATGAGAGTAGACGGAAAAGATACAGAACCACTCGCTATGGATAACATGCAAAATCGCCCAATTAAAAATACGAATAACTGGCAATCGTACTCGGTTGTATTAGATATAAAAGAAGGAGCACTTGGTATAGCATTTGGTGTCTTATTATCAGGGGAAGGTTGTGTGTGGCTAGATAGTATTCGATTTGATGAAGTGGATGAAAAAATTCCTTCAACAGATTTGGCTGAAAACTTTTATGAAACACTCCTAGAAGAGCCGGTAAATCTGCAATTTGAAGAGATAGAAAAGTAAGGAGAAAAGATATGCTCAAATATGTAAAACTAATATGTATTAGTTTAGTAGTATCGTCTTGTATTATGGGAATTAACTATTTCATTAGCTATCTGTGGTCAGGGCATATACCTTCTTTGACGTGGAGAACATATTTGATGTTTATGTTTATATTTATGATGAGTTTTAGTTCGATGCAAAAAGAAGGGGAAGAGGATTATTGACAATAGTTTTCTTCGCCTTTCTTTCATTAACACAAATGTTCATAACTGTTTTCGGAAATGCAGGTATGATCTTTAATATAATTTCACTATCATTACAACTTGTAAGTTCGGGTGTAATTGTACTACATGAGATGCTTTCTAAAACATATGAAACAATCGGTGAATTATTTCCCGCAACATATGCAGCGAATGGCTATTATACAATAATATTTGGGGGAGTAAGTTTAGGGAAAAATATTATTTCATTATTAGTCATTATATTAGTTACACAATTGGTAGCAGTAATTACTGTATCTATAAAAGGAATAGTAAAGAGAAGAAGTCATGTAGTTAAAGAAGTATAAAATAAAAAAGGTATCCTGCGATTGGATACCTTTTTTACTTTATTATTTTGCAACTTCTGTCCACTTGTAGTTAAACTCACCGCCGAAGTCAGTTGTTACAAGCCCTTTAATAAATCCGCGTTGTAGGTAAGAACGACCTTGTTGGTATAAAGGAGCGACAGCACCGTCTTGTAGCAGGATTTTTTCAGCTTGCTTCATTGCTTCAAAGCGAGCCTTTTCATCGCCAGCTAAATCTGTTTTCACTTTATGAATGAGCGCATCGTACTCTTTGTTAGAGTATTTATCGAAGTTATAAGCACTATCTGTTGTAAATAAATCTAAGAATGTAATTGGATCAGCGAAGTCAGGGCCCCAGCCATCAATACCGATTTCATAGTCACCACTTAATAGTAGTTTCAGCTGTTGTTTACGTGGTTGTGGTTTTAACGTCACTGTTAATCCATCTAGATTCTTTTCTAGTTCACCTTTTAAATATTCACCAGTCTTTTTAGCTAAAGCATTATCACTTGTTAATAGTTCGATTGTTACTTTGTCAGTACCAAGTTCTTGTTTCGCTTTTTTCCAGTTTTCTTTTGCTATTTTCACATCATCTTTGACTAGGTTTCCATTTTCTTTACGGAAGTCAGTGCCTTCTGGGCTTTTCGCGAATTTCGCAGGAACTATTCCTTCAGCTGGGACAGCACCGTTATTTAAAATTGTTTCTACGTATGCTTTTTTATTCATTGCTCCGTTAATAGCAAGGCGTGCATGTTGATTTTTTAATGTTTCATTTTTTTGATTAAGTCGTAAAAATTGAATACCAACTTCAGCGCGGTCCTTGAAGTTTGGATCCCCCTTATATTTATCAACAAACTCTGCAGTTAAAGCAACATGATCAATTTGTCCTGAATCGTATAAGTTAACTTCTGTAGACTTATCTTTAACGACATTGAAGTTGATTTCTTCTAATTTTACAGTTTTAGCATCCCAATAGTTAGGGTTCTTCTTCAATTGGAAGCTTTGCTCGTGTTTCCAGTTATCCAATGTGAAAGCACCGTTGTAAATTAAATGATTTGTTTCTAAACCATATTTATCGCCCTGAGATTTTAAGTAATCTTCATTAATTGGTAAGAATGTTGAGAATGTCGTTAAGCTTAAGAAGTAGGGAACAGGACGGTCTAGTTGTACTTCTAACGTTTTATTATCAAGAGCTTTGACCCCTAGTTGATCAATTGGTAATTGTTTCTGGCTTATTTGTTTCGCATTCTGTATATCGAAGAATAAGAATGCATATTCAGCTGCTGTATCAGGATTTACGGCACGTTGCCAAGCGAAGACAAAGTCCTTTGCTGTAACTGGAGTACCGTTTGACCATTTTGAATCACGCAGGTGGAATGTATATTTTGTTTTATCGGGACTAAGGTCAACCGACTCAGCAACACCAGGAATTGGTTTGTTATCTTCTCCCATTGCATATAAACCTTCAAAAACATTTCGCATTACGCTCATGGATTCCCCATCCGTTGCTTTTGCAACATCCATTGTTGGAATTTCTGAAGCGAATGATAAGTTAATTGCCTGCTTATCAGGTGCTTTATCATTTGCTTTCGCTCCGCTTGCATGATCTTTATTTCCCCCGCAAGCAGTTAGTAATAGACTTGCCCCTAAAACAGATGCAACAACAGGTACAACTTTTTTCTTCATTGTTCGTTCCTCCCTAAATGTGTTGTTCGTAACGTCGTAATGTCCACGTTTTGAAGTGTAGCTATAGAAGAAGAGAAAACCTATTATGGATATATGTATGTAGGTAATCAGGTGTTCTATATGTATATACATGTTGAACTATAATCTATCGTTATATGTTTCAACGTAGTAGACGTTATATTTTGATGGTGAAATATTTTGTTTCTTTGATTATTTAGAATATTAACACTGGAAAGAACTATATGTCAATAATAAAAATAGATTGTTAATTTCTTAGAATAATATATTAAAAAAGCAGATTTCCTCGTATTAGGGAATCTGCTTTTAATATGTTTTGCTAAAAAAACAATTGGTGTGGGCTAATAATCAGTGGGGGATGAAGAAAAACCCACTGATTAAAGTTTCGCTTTATTTTTCAATTTTTGCCCATTTGAAGTTTAATTGACCTGCAAAGTCTACTTGCACAATCCCTTTCACATAAGAACGTTCTAAATAAGATTCGCCTTTTTGGTAAAGAGGAGCGATAACAGAGTCTTTAAATAATATTTTCTCGGATGCTAGTAATGCTTCCCAGCGAGCTTTTTCATCACCGGCTAAAGTTGTTTTCACTTTTGCTATTGTTTCATCGAACTCCTTATTAGAGTAATGATCTAAGTTGTAAGGGTTATTCGTTGTAAATAGCTCAAGGAATGTAATTGGATCGGCAAAGTCAGGGCTCCAGCCGTCAATTCCAATTTCGTAGTCACCTTTTAATAAAAGTGAAACTTGTTGTTTACGTGGTTGCGGCTTTATATTTACTGTTAATCCATCTAAATTCTTTTCTAGTTGTCCTTTTAAGAACTCACCAGTTTTCTTATCAAGGTCAGCATCACTTGTTAATAATTCTAATGTTATCTTTTCAGAACCAAGCTCTTGTTTAGCTTTTTTCCATAATTCTTGAGCAGATTTTGTATCAACCTTTGTTAAATCGCCGTTTGCAGCACGGAAGTCTGTTCCGTCAGGTCCTTTTGCAAAGTTTTTCGGCACGAGACTAGAGGTTGGTGTAGAGCCGTCATTTAATAACGTATTTACAAAGGATTTTCGATCAATTGTTTGATCGATTGCTTGGCGTGCAGAAACGTTTTGAAGTACTTTGTTTTGTTGATTCATACGTAGAAACTGTACCCCTACGTTTGGCCGTTCTTTAAAGTTAGCATCCTTTTTATATTTATCAACGAAGTCAGATGTTAGTTTGATACGATCTAATTGTTTTGACTCGAATAAATTTACTTCTGTAGATTTTTCTTTTACGACGTTAAAATTGATTTCTTCCAGTTTGACAGTATCTTTATCCCAATAGGTAGGGTTTTTCTTAAATTTAAAGCTTTGCTCATGCTTCCAATCGCTTAGTGTAAAAGCTCCGTTGTACAAAATTGTATTGTCTTCTAACGCATACTTATCACCTTGTGCTTTAAAGAATTCCTCGTTAATTGGTAGAAATGTTGGGAACGCTGTTAAGCTTATAAAGTACGGAACAGGACGTTCCAACTCTACCTCAAACGTATGGTCATCAATTGCTTTTACACCAAGTTGATCGGCTGGAAGTTCTTTGTTGTTAATTTTTGTTGCGTTTTTAATATCAAAGAATAGAAATGCATATTCAGAGGCTGTTGCTGGATCAACAGCTCTTTGCCAAGCGAAGACAAAATCTTTTGCTGTGACAGGAGTGCCGTTTGACCATTTTGAATCTCGTAGGTGGAATGTGTATTTCGTTTTATCGCCACTTACTTCATGAGATTTTGCAACGCCAGGGACAGGTTTGTTACCTTCACCAAGATTATACAAACCTTCAAATACGTTTCTCATTACTTGACCAGAATCAGTATCTGTAGCACGAGCTGTATCCATTGTTCGTATTTCAGTAGGTGAAGATAAGTTTAAAACCTGTTTACTAGGCGCCTCGTCTTTTGCATTTGCTCCGCTTGCTTCGTTTTTATAACTACCGCAACCAGTTAATAAAATACTTACTCCTACAACTGATGCAATACCGGGTACAAACTTCTTTTTCATTTGATTTTCCTCCTAAATAATTAAGTTTGGATGATGATGAGGGAAATGAAAAATAAAAAATCCCTCTTTTCATATTGAGAAAGAGGGATTTTTACGTACAAGTTATGCACCCGTATATAAACGAAGTCCCTCATTCTATCTTTCAAGCACAATGCTTGCAGGAAGTGGCACAGTATTCAAAATGAACCTGTTGCCGAGGTTTCAAAGGGCCAGTCCCTCCACCTCTCTTGATACAATGAGTAAACGAATAAATTTTATTAATTTTTGTGTTTCTTTGATAATTCAAAATCTTACACCTTGGATGATGAAGTGTCAACCAATTGGAATATAGTTTAAATTTTCAGTTTTATTTAACGAGAAAAACCACTGCATATGGCAGTGGTTTTTCTACTAGAAGTTAAAGTTATCTGGATCTGGACCGACGCGACGATCTTCATTTAGAGCTTGAATTGCTTTCATGTCATCAGCACTTAATTCAAAATCGAATATATTTGCATTTTCAATAATGCGATGTTCTTTAATAGATTTAGGGATTGTTACAACTTCATTTTGTAAATCCCAGCGTAAAATAATTTGTGCAGTTGATTTATTATATTTTGTCGCAATGTCTTGTAATGTGGAGTTATCCAGTAGTTGTCCCTGCATTAATGGTGACCAAGCTTCAAGCTGGATGTTATGTTCTTTACAGAAAGCGTGTAATTCTTCTTGTGCTAAACGTGGGTGGTATTCCACTTGATTGACCATTGGCTTAATTTCAGCGATTTCAAATACGTCTTGTAAGTGGTGAATGTGGAAATTACTCACACCGATAGCACGAACACGGCCATCCTTATAAAGTTTTTCTAACGCTTTCCATGATTCAGTATATTTCCCTTTTACAGGCCAATGTACTAAATATAAATCTAAATATTCTAGACCTAATTTTTCTAATGTAGTTTCAAATGCTTGAAGTGTTGTTTCATATCCTTGATCGCTATTCCATACTTTTGATGTAATAAATAATTCTTCACGTGAAACACCTGCTTCACGGATCGCTTGTCCAACGCCTTCTTCGTTTTGATAGATTGCTGCAGTATCGATGCTGCGGTAGCCATTTTTAATTGCTGCTTTTACAGATTCAATTACTTCTGAACCATCTTCTACTTTAAAAACACCTAAACCGAACCAAGGCATTTTTACACCGTTATGTAATGTTGTATAGTCTTTTAAACTTGTTAAATTCATATTATTTCCCCCTAGCTTTTTTGTTTGTTGCTTCTACTGCTTTTTGAATTGCCTCTGAAAAATTATATTCATATAAAGCTTTGAGACCCTCAGCTGTGGAACCACCTGGTGTTGTTACTTGTTCGCGGAGGTTAGCTGGATCTTGCGTTTGTTCAAGCATAGAAGCAGAGCCAGAAATCATTTGAATGACAAGGTGTTTTGCAGTTGCTTCATCGACTCCATAACCTTTTGTTGCTTCAATTAAGCTTTCAGCAAAGTAATAAAGGAAAGCTGGTGCACTTCCAGTAACTGCAGTAAGCTGATGAACTTCTTCTTCAGTACAAAGTTGCGAAGTACCAATGCCTCTTAAAAGGAGTTGCAAGGTTTCCTGATGCATCTCGTTTACTGATTGTCCCGTTGTATATAAGGAGATAGACTTGCCAATTTCAGCAGCTGTATTTGGCATAATCCAAGCAACAGGTGTCCCCTCGGGAAGTCTTTCTTCTAAATAAGATGGACCAATGCCAGCAGCTACCGTTACGACAAGTTGATTCGATAGTAACGGAGATAATTCTGCTAATAATTCTTCATGTGCAGAAGGCGGCATTGCTAAAACAATCGTATCAACAGATGAAACATGCTGCTTCCAATCTGTTGTAGTAGACACATTATATCGCCCTTGTAATTCCTTTAGCTTTTCTACGTTGCTTCGGTTAGAAACGATAATTTCTTCGATGTATTCTTTGCTTGTTTTAAGTAATCCGGAAAATATAGCTTCTGCCATACGACCAGCACCAATAAATAAAATTCGATGTTTAGTTAGCATATCCTTTATTCCTTTCTAGTGGAGATATGTTATAAAAAACGATACCATTTTTAAGAGAATTTTGTAAAAAGAAAAGACTTATTGTGAAAAGGATGGAAATGTAGGGAGGAGGGTTAATATAAATAAGGTTATAAAAATTATTATACTTAAAAAATAGTTGTAATAAAAAAGCCCTGAAGCATAACTGCTTCAGGGCTTAATAGATTATAAGTTTATGCTTTTGTCATACCTAACAATACAGCACCGCCGATAATTAAAACACTACCTAGTGCAATAAAGATCAATTGACGTTTTGTTTTCTTTTCACCTAAGAAGACAATCGCACCGAATGTTGAGATAACGATTCCAGTTTGAGATAATGGGAAGCTTGTTGCTACTCCGACACGTGGTAATGAAAGAAGTAAGAATAAGTTTCCAGTTCCCCATAGTAAACCAGATAAAGCATTACGGATTGCATATTTGTTAAATGGTTTATGTTTAGATGTCAATACAACCGCACCAACAAACATACCAACTGCTTGTGGTAAAATAGCAGACCAACCATCGATATTATACCAACGAATAATAATTACATATACAAGGTAGCCGAAAGTAGAAACAATTAAAGTAAGAAGTCCTTTTTTCAATTGTCCTGGTGGCTGTGCATTTTCTTTGTCATCTAGTGATGTGAATACAACACCAACTACGATTAATAGGATTGCAATCGTTCCCAGAACAATCGTTGTTGTAGTAGTCCACTCACGGAAAGCGATAACCCCAAAGATAGAAGTTGCAACAAGTTGCATACCAGTAGAAATTGTTACAGTAGTTGAAACACCTAGTTTTTCAACTGTTTTTAATTGGTTTACTTGTCCTAATGCCCAGAATAAACCTGAAATAAAACCAACAATTAAGACTGTCATTGTTAAAGTTGGTTGAGTAAATACATACATAATTGTTGCGAAGAATAGAGCACCGATTGTCATACCTACCGTTTGGCTATATGCACCACCGCCCATTTTTACGCTTACTAATAAGATGTTTCCCCATGCAATTGCAGGAAGAAGCGCTAATAAAATGTCCATTACAAGACTCCCTTCGGTTTTCTATACCAATATAATTACATATCGTTCTAACGATCGGTAATGCCCCACTACTAGAGTAGAAGATTACCGATCGCTAAAACAGGATGAAGAATTCACGATATAAATGCGTTTTCATTTCTTCATTTTTTGAAACACCTCCATATAATAACAGGAAATTGCCTATTTTAGAAAGTGAATTCAAATAAAATGTATATTTTAATAAAAGGTAAAATTCTGTTATTTCCCGATGGTATATTTTATTTCCTAAGAAATAAAGAAGCAGCTTCGACAAAAGCTGCTTTAAGAGTTAGTAATTCTTTTATTAATAAGCTGAATACATAGCAGAAATAGGAGTGACATACTAATAGTGATAACTACTAGTGTCCAAGCGAGTTGCATATTACTTGCATCAATCGCCATATAAATTGCAGTTGGGATAGTCTGTGTTTTACCAGGAATGTTCCCAGCAAACATGAGTGTAGCACCAAACTCACCGAGCGCACGAACAAAGCTCAAAATCATTCCGCTTAGTAAGGCGGGAAATGCAAGCGGAAGTGTGACGTGTAGAAAAACTTGATATTCACTGGCACCAAGGTCACGAGCACTTTCTTCAATTTGTACATTCTCAATAGAAAATCCTGTTTTTGCTGATTGGTACATGAGCGGAAATGCAACAACTGTAGAAGCGATGATTGCAGCAGTAGATGTGAACATAATGGACTGCTGCAATATTGATTCTATCCACATTCCAATGGGACTATTATTTCCAAAAATGATAATGAGAAAAAAGCCGATTACAGTTGGTGGAAGTACCATTGGTAATAAGAAAATAGTTTCTAATAGTACTTTATATCTCCATGAGGAGCGTGCTAACGCCCGTCCGATAATCGTCCCTAAAATTGTAACGATAATGGTGGCGCATGCAGCTACTCGTATAGATAGAAAGATTGGTGACAAAATAGCATCAAAGCTCATGGCAATTATGACAGGACTGTAAATCCATATTTTTTAAAGATAGATTGTGCATCTTTTGACTGCAAATACTCATAAAATGAAGTCGCCTCTTTCTTGTGCTTAGATTCTTTTATAACACCTAAAGGATAGTGAATTGGCTCATGAGAAGTAGCTGCTGCTGTCTCACCAATCTTTACTTTGTTTGAAATAAGAGCATCTGTTTTGTATACAATACCAGCATTGACATTACCTGTTTCTACATATGTTAACACTTGGCGAACATCTTTTGTAAATACGATTTTATTTTGAATGTCATTCCATAGATTTTCATGCGTGAGAGAAGCCTTTGCGTATTTTCCCGCAGGTACTGATTCAGGTGTACCAAGCGCGATTTTCTTAATTTTTTCATCTTTTAAATCTTGAATTTTCGTAAGAGAACTATCTTTTGGGACAATTAGAACGAGTTCATTTCCAAGAAGATTTTTCCCTTCTTTTTTATTAATGAATCCTTTTTTAACAAGGGTTTGGAATTTATCTTCGGCTGCTGAGAAGAATAAATCAGCAGGCGCGCCTTGTTCAATTTGTTGTTGAAGTGCACCAGAAGCACCGAAGTTAAAAGAAAGTTTAATATTAGGTTCTTTTTCTTTATATTTTGTTTCAATTTCTTTTAGTGCATCTTGTAAGCTTGCAGCAGCTGATATAGTAAGTTCTACTGCTTTTCCTTCTTTAGCAGTTGATTTCTCTTTCTTTTCGCCGCTTGTACATGCAGCACTAAATATAAGAAGAAAAGAAAGTATAAGTGCTCCGATGGATCGTAATGTAAACTTGTTCATAAAAAAATCCCCTTTCGTTTTGACATATTCAATTATAACTAATTATAACTAGATATAATTAGTTATAATTTCGTTTTGTCATATTGAATTATTCCTTTTTAAATATAGATAACAATTAGTTATAATTGAATATAATTTGAACGATGTAGTTGTTTTTTAATATAGGAGAAATATTCTTTTCTTTGTTACAATGAAGGAAGAAAGTGAGGAATCGTCTATGGATCATCATTCCTACACAACGGAAGAAGTAGCGAAGCGATTAAAAGTATCAAAATTAACTGTATACGATCTAATTAAAAAAGGAGAACTACCTTCTTATAGAATTGGTAGACAGATGCGCATTGATGCAACGGATTTAGAACAATATATAGAGCAAATGAAAACAGGGAAAATACAAGGGACTCCTGTAAAGAGCGAAGATAGTAGGGGCTTGGATACATGTATTATTAGCGGACAAGAACTAACGTTAGATATGTTGGCAAAACGTATAGAAAATCGCCTGATAGGTTCAAATATATTACGGGCATATCAAGGTAGTTTAACGAGTTTAATAAAAATGTATCAAGGAGAAGGAAGTATTGTTAGTCTTCATTTGTTTGATGGCGAAACGGGTACATATAATGTTCCGTATGTAAAACGTATTTTAGTTGGACAACCATGTACGATGATTAATTTATTAGCAAGGAACGTTGGGTTTTATGTGCAAAAGGGAAATCCGAAAAATATAAAAACATGGGATGATTTATCTCAATCATCTATACGATTTGTAAATCGAGAAAAAGGTTCAGGTATTAGGGTATTAGTGGATGAACAATTGCGAATTCAAAAGTTAAATAAAGAACGTATTAGTGGATATGAATGGGAAGAATCAAATCACCTTGGTGTTGCCACGCAAGTCGCAAATGGAAAAGCTGATGTAGGAGTAGGTTCAGAAAAGGTTTCACAGATTGTAAATGTAGACTTTATTCCAATCATGAAGGAACAGTATGATTTAGTGATTTTGAAGAATAAAGAAAATGAAGAGCTGATTGATGTCGTGAAAGATATTTTGCAATCGGAAGAATTTCATAATGAATTAAAAGCGATTGGCGGATACGATATGACGAAAACAGGTCAAATTATATATGAAACAAACTAAAAAGCTGCTTGTCTATGAAGTGAACCCTGAAAACG